>CALMKX010000214.1 GCA_937867335.1 uncultured Acidobacteriota bacterium | reverse complement strand
GAAGCGCTGCCAGGGCCGGCCCCCGCGGGGCAGCAGGCGGGCGGCCAGGGGAGCGAGGCGCGGCAGCCCATGCACCAGGAAGTAGGCCAGGCTGGCGCCGACGATCACGCCGATCCCCGCCGGCCGGGTGATCGCCGCGATCGCCTCTCCCTTCGCCGCGAAGCGGCCGGAAAGCACCAACGCCGGCACCACGCCGAAGTAGGAGAGCGCCGCGCCGGCGAACCACAGCCCGGTGAAGCGCGGGCCGATCAAGAAGCCGCCGGCGAGCGGCACCAGCGAGACGCTGCTGCCGAGCGTGAGCCAGCGGCCGCTCGCTTGGCCTTTCACCGCCACCACCGGCGGCAGCCAGCCGAGACCGTCCCGTACCGCGGCGAAGGCGCCGCCCACTCCGAACGCGCCCAGCATGCGCCTCACCTGGGTGCCGCCGGCGTCGCCCGCGGCGATCACCTGGGCGGTGGCGGCGCCGTCTGGATAGGGCAGGGCCAGGCGCTCGAGCATCTCTTCGCGCAGCGGCAAGGTGAAGAGCACGCCGAGGAGGCCTCCTACGGTGGCCACCAGGCTCACCTCGTGCGGCGAGAGGACGACCCCGAGCAGCTGCCCCGCCGGCAGCGTGAACACCACGCCGGCAGCGAGAAGGCCGCCGGTGGAGGCCGCGGTGGCGGCCACGTTCACTTCCTGCGGGCTCGCGGCGCCGAGCGGTTTGAGCAAGGCCATGGCGAGGAGCGTGGCCGTGATGATCGGCCAGTACACGCCACCCACTTTGAGCCCGGCATAGGCCGAGTAGGCGGCGATCACCACCGCGAGGGCGAGGCCCACGAGCAGGGCCCGGATGCTGGCGCCCCGGGGCTCGGCAGGAGGCTCGGTCAAGCGGCGCCTTGGCCCAGGCGCCGGCCCGGGCGGCCGGTGAGCTCGCGTTCGAAGAGAGCCTGGGAGAGGCGCAGGAAATCCCGCTCGGTGACCATGCCCACCAGGCGGTCTCCCTCCACCACCGGCAAGCAGGTGATCTGGCTCTCGCGCATCCGGGCCAGGGCCTCGAGGGTGGGTGTCTGCGGCGTCACGGTGACCACCTTGCGGTGCATGATCTCGGCGACCGGCACGGCGCGGCTCGCTTCCGGGCCCCGGGCGAGCATCTGGATCAAGTTGCGGTAGGTCACCAGCCCCACCAGGCGCTGCTCGTTGTCTTCCACCGGCACGTGGCGGATGTGGCGCCAGTTCATCATCGCCGCCACCAGGTCCACCAGCTCTTCCTCCTGCACGGTGAAGAGTTCGGTGGACATGAACTGCTCGATGCGCTGGTAGTAGCGCGGCCGGGCCACCAGCTCGGACGGCGCGGCCAGCTTCCATTCCGAAACCGGTTTGCCCTCCCTCTGCTGGGAGAGCATCGAAGCGGTCAAGGCCGCGAGGCGCTCGGTGCGAGAGCCCTGGGTGCCGAGCTCGTCCCAGGAGTACACCTGCCACACCGCGCCGGTGCGCAGCCGGCGCACCCGTTCCTCGATCACGCCGAGGTAGCGGTCGATCGAGCCACCCTCGATGCCCAGGTCCGCCAGGCCATGGCGGGCCAGGGGCAGCAGCTCTTCGGCGAGCAGCTGCTGGGCCGGGATGTTGGGGTGGTCCGGCCAGTCGAGCTGGGCGCCCGAGCCCAGGCGCGCGGCGGCGGTGAAGTTCTCCCTCGCCGTGCCGAAGGCGAGCTTCTTGGTGATGTCCCCATAGGCCAGGGGAACGCCGCGCATCAGCCCGTACCAGAGGGCCGCGTTGGCCATCTCGTCGATCACCGTGGGCCCGGCCGGCAGGATGCGGTTCTCGATGCGCAGGTGCGGCTTGCCGTTCTCCGAGATGCCGTAGCAAGGCCTCACCCAGCGGTACACCGTGCCGTTGAACAACCGCAGCGCCCGTAGCTGAGGCGTGCCGCCGGAGGCCACCACGGCCGGTGCATCCTCTTCGATCGGCACCGCGAGCAAGGCCGGGAAGCGGGCCACGTCTTCCTGGAAGATCTCCAGCACCGAGCGCTCCACCCAGCGCCTTCCGAAGGACACCCGCGGCGCCTGCTCGCGCAGGTGCTGGGTGCTCGGGCGGGTGTCGATCGCTTGCTGGAAGAGGGCGATCCGCGTCTCCCGCCACAGCCGGCGGCCGAACAGCATCGGCGAGTTGGTGGCGAAGGCGAGAACCGGCGCGGCGATCGCGAGCGCCGTGTTGTAGAGCAGCGGGAACTCCTCGGCCGAGACCTGCAGATGCACCTGGAAGCTGGTGTTGCAGGATTCGAGCATCACGTTGTCGTGGCGGATCAAGAGCTCGTCCTGGCCGCGGATCCTCAGGTGGTACTCGCCACCCGCGAGCCGCCCCATCGCCTCGTTGATCGCGTAGTAGCGCGGCACGGGGGTCATGCCCTCGAGGGTGAGGTCGCTCATCTCGAGCGTGGGCAGGATGCCCACCAGGAGCGTCTCGACACCCTGCGCCGCGGCCTTGGCGCGGAGCTCCTCGAGCAGCGCGCGCAGCTGGGCTTCCAGGCGATCGAGGCAGCCGCCGTCGAGGTTCTGTGGGTCAAGGTTGAGCTCGATGTTGTAGCGGCCCACTTCGGTGGTGAAGTGCTCGCGATCCAGGTGCTCGAGGATGGCCAGGTTGCAGTAGGCAGGCAGCAGGTCCTGATCGAGCAGGCACACTTCCTGTTCCGCGCCGATGCGCCGCACGCCGCTTTCGATCCGACCTTCTTCGATCAGCGTCTCGAGCGCGCGTAGATCAGCCAGAAGGCTGCGTTTGAACTGGCGCAGAGCTTCCGCGCTCTGGTCGCGATCTACCGACTGCTGGCCCATTCCTGGCTCCTCGATCGAGAGGTCTGGCTAGAAGCCTATCCGCCTCTCTCTTTCCTCTGCCCCGCCCAAAGGAGTGGCCGGCTGGATGGCCTCGGGGCTCACGACATCCATCCCTCCAGCACGGGTCGAGCTCCGTGCACCACCAGGTCGATGGCGAAATGCGACAAGATCGCCGCCTCCAGGCCGCGACGCCAGTACAACCAGCCGAAGGCGAGGCCTACGGGCACGATGATCAGTATCGTGCGCCAGGCGACGATGGCCGGGACGGGATCCACGAACATCTGCTCGTTGCTGATGTGGTACCAGCCGAAAAACACCGCGGTCGCCGCGTTGGCGAGCCACAGCGCGGCGGTACGCCCGGGCCCTTCGCCCTGGACTCGAAACAGCTTCATCGCCAGCCAGGCCACCAGCGACAGCAGGAAGAGTCGATCGAGGACTTCCTCGGCCCAGGGCGCCCAGAAGCTCGCGAGTGCGCTGCGCCATGGGGCCACCGCGATGCGTGCGTGGATTTCCGGAGCCGGCAGCTCCACACCCAGGTGGTAGTGGAAGAAGGCGTCCACGCCGAAGGCGATCAGGGCCGTCACCACCGCCCAGAACACCGCGGGCACTACGATCGAAGAGAAGGGCTGGGCCGGTTTCGGACCACCATCGAGCCAGTGCTCCAGGTACGGAGCGCCCAGGCCGATGCGCCGAGCCACCCACAGTCCCAAGCCGGCCGCCACACCGATCAGGATCAAGTTGCGCAGCATGGCGATTCCCAGGAGAGCCAGGGTCGAGAAGTTCATCTCCGGCCGGTTCGGCGCGATCGCCGCGAGCCCCTGGAAATAGGGGATCACCAGCGGGCTGGTGAGGGTAGCGGCGAGAGTGAGGAAGAGATACGTCTTCCAGGGATAGCGGCTAGGCGTTTCGGCGTTCATGAGGCTCCCTTCGCCGAGGCGGCGGTTGAACGGCTCGCGCTCGCCCCGGCCAAGGCCAGAAGCCCGCAAACGGCCAGCACCAGAGCGACGCCCAGGAGCGAGCCGGCCGAGCCAGTCAAGCGCGTGAAGCCTTCCTCCCCTACGTGGGCCGCACTCAGGAGTTTGGCCAAGCCGCTTTCCGGCCACCAGCTGCGAGCGCCCAGGAGGAAGGCCAGCGCCACGCCCATCAGCCCCTCGCCGGCGATCAGCCCGGAGGCCGCCAGCACCGCCGGGTTGCTCTCGCCGCTCTTGGCTCCGCGGCGGTCCACCCAGAGCCGCACCACGCCACCGAGGAAGATCGGCGTCATGCTCGAAAGCGGCAGGTAGATACCCACGGCGAAGGCGAGCCCCGGCACCCCGGCGAGCATCGCCGAGAGCGAGAGCCCCGCCCCCGTTCCCACCAGGCCCCAGGGCAGCGAGCCGGAGATCACCCCTTCGATCACCGTCTTCATCAGCGTGGCCTGGGGCGCCGGCATGGCTTCGGAGCCGAAGGTCTGGGTGTGGCCCAGGAGCAGTACTGTGCCCGCCACCGCCCAGCACGCGAAGGCCGCGCCCACGAATTGCCCGAGCTGCTGGCGGGCCGGCGTGGCTCCCACCAGGAAGCCGGTCTTCAAGTCCTGCGAGATGTCGCCGGCCTTGGAGGCGGCGATGCACACCACCGTGCCCACCGTGAGGATGGCCGCGCGGGCCGAAGGGTCCGTCCAGCCGCAGAGCACGAACACCAGGGACACGCCCAGGAGCGTCACCAGCGCCATGCCCGAAGTGGGGTTCGAAGAAACGCCGATCAAGCCCACGATGCGCGAGGACACCACCACGAACAGCACGCCGAACAGGGCGACGCCGAGCGCCGCGAGCGTGCGGGGCAGGAAGCTCATCTCCCCGGCCAGCAGCCCCGGCACCGCGATCAAGGTGAGCACCACCGCGAGCGGCCCGGCCACCACCACCCAGCCCGGCACGTCGCGGTCAGTGCGTGGAAGCGCCGTCGAGTCGCCACCCTCCTGGCCCTTCAAGCCGCGCACCACCGCCAAGAAGCTCGCCGCCATGGTGGGCAAGGAGCGGATCACCGAAACGATGCCGGCCGCCGCCACCGCCCCGCCGCCGATGTAACGCACATAGCGGGACCAGATCTGCCCGGCCGAGAGGTCGTGGATGGGCACCCGCGCCTCCGGGAAGAGAGGCCCGGGAAGGCCGTCCCCCACCAGGGCGATCAGCGGCGTCAAGGCGACAGCCGAGATCAAGCTGCCGGAAACCATGATCGCGCTTTGCCGGTAGCCCAGGATGAAGCCCACGCCGAGAAGCGCCGCCGCCACCTCGAGGGTGAGCTCCGCCTTGGGCAGGAAGCCGAGCGGCCAGACCAGCTTGTCCGGCGCCATGCGCACCAGGCCGAGAAGCAACTTGAGGCCGGCCCCTACGCCGATGCCCAGGAGGATCCACTTGCCTCCCGTGGCTCCTTCGGTGGTGGCCCGCAGCACCTCCGCGCAGGCTGCGCCCTCCGGATACGGCAACTCGGAAGCGCTCTCCACGATCAGCAACCGGCGCAACGGCACCATGGCGCAGATGCCCAGAATGGCGCCCAGCAGGGCGAGGATCGCCACCTGCCAGAGCGGCGGCGCCACGCCCCAGAGGAAAAGGGCCGGAATGGTGAAAATGGTGCCGGAAGCGAGCGAGGAAGAAGCCGAACCGATGGTCTGCGACAGGTTCGCCTCGAGGATCGAGCCCTTGATGCCGAAAGCCCGAAACGCCGCCACGGTGAGCACGGCGATGGGAATGGACGTGGAAACCGTGAGCCCCACCCGCAGCCCCAGGTAAGCATTGGCCGCCCCGAACAACACCCCCAACACCACCCCGGCCAGAACCGCCCGGAACGTCAGCTCCAGCAACGAGCCGCCCACCTCGGCCTTCGTCGTCATCAGCCCCCTCCAAACACCTGGAATTACGGCGGCGAGGGTAGCACAGGGGCTCCAGCCTCGAGAGGAGAGCCGAGCCAGCCCGAGGCAGGAGCGTCGCCACAGAGGGTTGGCGACAGGCCGTGGGAGCCTTGCCGCAAGGTGGAGCTCGAGACTGCTCGTTCGAAGGGCCATGAGCCGGGGCTTGCACTGGGACTCGAGGTGGGCCAAGCTGGCAGTGAGCTTGGCCGCCAGAGCTCAGGTCCCCGACGTTCCGTGGGCTCTGGCTGGTTTCGCGACTGCGCCGTCGTGAGTAGGAGGCTGCCTTGGACAAGTCGCTGGTGAATAGCGATCCAGAGATCATGAGCGGAGCCTTGTGCTTCGCGGGAACTCGTGTGCCCGTCAAGCACCTCTTCGACTACCTCGAGGCAGGCTCGTCCCTCGAAGCCTTTCTGGAGGATTTCCCAACGGTCTCGAGAGCTCGAGCGATCTCGGTTCTCGAGGCTGCCCACAGCAGCCTGGCGGCCAGTGCGACTGCTGCTTGACGAATCGGTCCCGGCCACGTTGCGACGGTATCTGCCTTCGCATGAAGTGAGGACGGCGGTCGAGATGGGGTGGTCGGGTGTCAAGAACGGGAAACTCCTGGCCCTGGCCAGCGAGACCTTCGAGGCCTTCATCACGGTTGACAAGAACATGCCGTTCCAGCAGAACCTCGCTGCGTTGCCCGTGGCTTTGATCGTGCTAGACGCGCTTTCCAACGAGGTGCATGCACTCCTCCCCCTCCTGCCAGCGCTCGAGACAGAGCTGGCACGGCTCGAGCCCCGGAGCTACGTGCGGTTGAGAGCGAGGAGCTAGCGACTCGCTACACAGTCGAGAGAGGCGTTCTCGGCCGTCGCGATGCGCGGCTTACGGGCAGCTAGGGCCGAGCGCGGCGAGATCGCGCTCCTGCCAGCCTGGCTATCGAGCCCCCTCCCCCCGCCTTGCGATAGGCTGCCCTGAGCTTCGGGGGCACTTCTCGGTGACTTCGCCCTCGGGCCCTCTGGGACTTCCTCCTTCGAAAGGCGGCTTTTCATGGCGACAGGCACGGTTCGGTTGCATCGGGTGCTGCGGACGAAGCCGGAGCGGGTGTATCGGGCTTTTCTCGAGGCCGAGGCCATGGCCAAGTGGCTGCCGCCTTTCGGGTTCACCTGTCGGGTGCATCATCTGGAGGCCCGGGTAGGTGGCACGTATCGGATGTCGTTCACCAACTTCTCGACCGGCACGGGCAATTCCTTCGGTGGCGAGTACCTGGAGCTGGTGCCGAACGAGCGCATCGTGCACACCGATCGCTTCGACGACCCGAACCTCCCCGGCGAGATGAAGACCACGGTGAGCCTGCGGCCCGTTTCCTGCGGCACGGAGCTCAGCGTGGTGCAGGAAGGGATTCCCGAGGCCGTCCCCACCGAGGCCTGCTACCTGGGCTGGCAGGAGTCCCTGGTGCAGCTGGCGCAGCTGGTGGAGCCGGAGATCCCGGGCTGAGCGGCCGCGGTGCCACCCTCGAGCTTGCCGGTCTGAACGACTTCGGGGCCAGTCCCGAGAGCTTGGATTGACCAGGCGACCGTTTTGCCACCAAAATGGTTGTCAGGTAAGGAGCTTCTCGTGCCCACCAACCTGACCTTGAAGAACATCCCCGACGAGATCTACCAGAAGCTCAAGGACTCCGCCGAGACCCACCGGCGGAGTCTCAACAGCGAGGCTATCGTCTGCCTCGAGGCCGTCTTGATGCCGAGTCGGCTTCGGCCCGACGAGCGCCTCGCTCGGGTGAGAGCGCTCCGAGCGCGTTTGCCGGAAGGGGTCTTCCGGGCCGAAGAGATGGCGGCCCTCAAGCGCGAGGGGAGACCGTGATCGTCGTCGACACCCATGTCGTGGCCTACTTCTTCCTGCCGTCCGCTCACACGCCCCTGGCCGACGCGCTCTACGAGCAGGACCCAGACTGGGCGGCTCCGCTGCTCTGGCGCAGCGAGCTCCGGAATATCCTCGCCGGCTATCTGCGCCGTGGGCACCTCAGCTTCGAGGCGGCGCTCAGGGTCCAGGCCGAGGCGGAAGATCTCCTTGCCGGGAGCGACTACGATGTCGACTCTCGCCGTGTCCTCGAGCTGGTTCGGGACAGCGACTGCTCCGCCTACGACTGCGAGTTCGTGGCTCTGGCGGAGCGGCTGGGCGTTCCCTTGGTCACCTCGGATTCCAAGCTGCTTCGCGCCTTCCCGGGCCGTGCTCGTCCCCTGGCAGGCAGTACCCAGCCGACCTAGCCTCAGAGCTCCCGGCCCAGGAACTCGGTGCCGGCGATCGGGTTGTACACGTAGGGCTCGATGGGGGCGAAGCCGAGCGAGCGATAGAGCAGCCGGGCGGCGGACATGGAGGGCAGCGTGTCCAGGCAGATTCGCGAGTAGCCGGCCTCTTTGGCTTCCTGGCAGAGCCGCTCCACCAGGTGGCGGCCGAGCTGCCTGCCCCGCGCCTCGGGTCGCACGTAGAGTCGCTTCATCTCGCAGGCGCCGCCCTTGAGGGGCCGCAGGGCCACGCAGCCCAGCGGCGGCACGGCGCCTTCCCAGGCGAGGAGCAGGCGCCCGGCGGGCTCCGCGTAGGCTCCCGGCAGGCCGGCGAACTCGGTTTCGAAGTTCTGGAAGGAGAGATCGACACCGAGGCCCTCGGCGTACTCTCGAAAGAGTTTTCGTACCACTTCGAGGTCGCCCGGCAGCTCGGCGTGGCGGATTTCGATCATCGGCGCTCGGCTCCGGCGAGAATCCTAGCCGAGTTGACACTTCCGGAGAGGGGCTGGTAGCGTTTCCTTGAATTGCGGGAGACTCGAAGTCGAGGCCACGACGCCGGCTCTGCGAGCAAGCCGCATTTGCCAAGAGCAGGCGTTTTTCCTGGACGGACTCGCGGTCGAGCCTGTTGAGCTTTCGATCAGCTTGGCAGTGAAGAATCTTTCTGTTGCGAAGCAGCCTTGCCACGAGTTCGGCTTTGACGTCGGGGGCAGTGACTCGATTCTGATCGATCAGCTCATCGGATCCTGCCCCGGCAAGGTCGAGCCGACGAAAGCGAAGGTGCCAGATGAACTCGCAGGTTTTCGAGCTCGACGAAGCCCTGGCCGTTCTCGAGCGCACGCCCGCGGTGCTCGCAGCGCTGCTGGCCGGTCTGCAGGAGGGGTGGATCCAGGCGACCGAGGGGGAAGGAACGTGGTCTCCCTACGACGTGGTGGGCCACCTGATCCACGGTGAGCGGACGGACTGGGTCCCCCGCGCCCGGCAGATCCTGGTCGGGGACAACCGGCCTTTCGAGCCCTTCGATCGCACCGCCCAGTTCCAGGAGAGCGCCGGCCGCAGCTTGGGCGAGCTGCTGGCGGAGCTTGCCGAGCTCCGCCGTGAGAACCTCGCGGCCCTCGCCGCCATGAGGCTCGACGAGCAAGACCTCTCGCGCCAGGGCCTCCATCCCGAGCTGGGCGAGGTCACGCTGGCCCAGCTGCTGGCCACCTGGGTGGTCCACGATCTCGATCACGTCGCCCAGATCTCCCGCACCCTGGCCAAGAGATACGGCGAGGCCACCGGCCCCTGGAGCGCCTACCTGTCGATCCTGAGCGACCGCCTCCGCCCATGAGCGGGCCTTTCGTGTACCTGTGGGAGTTCGAGGTGCCACCGGAGACGAAGGCCGATTTCCTTCAGCACTACGGGCCGGACGGCGAGTGGGCCCGGCTCTTCCGCCGTGCCCCGGCCTATCTCGGCACCTGGCTGCTGAAGGACCAGGCGAACCCGGAGCGCTATCTCACCGTCGATCGCTGGCGGAGCCAGGAGGCCTACGCCGCCTTCCTCGAGCGCTTCCGCGCCGACTACCAGGCCCTAGACCAGCGTTGCGAGGGCTTCACCCGTCGCGAGGCGAGCCTGGGCAGCTTCTGGCAAGTCGGGGGCGGAGAGCGCTCTTGAGATCCGGCGCCCAGAGGCGCCGAAGAAGAATGGAGCTCACGCCCTGAGACCCAGGAAGACGACTTTGCGCCGAGATCCCGCTCCGCTTCCCGGCAGCTCCGATCCGGATCCGGCCCCGGTGGAGATTCGGGACGAGTTCGGCCTGCTGCTCAGGGCCTATCGCCCGGCACCGGGAGCCTCCGGGCTCCGGGGCGCGCGTCTGGAAGGCGCCGAGCTTTCGGGGGCCGAGCTTGCCGGGGCGGACCTCGAAGGGGCGCAGCTTTACTGGAGCATCCTCTTCCGTGCCAATCTGAGCGGGGCCAACCTGCGTTTCGCCGACCTGCGTGGAGCCGATCTCAAGGAGGCGAACCTCTTGGGCGCCGACCTCGAGGGCGCGCGGCTCGGCCGGGACAACCTCGGCGGCTCCACCTCCCTTGAGGGCGCCGACCTAGAGGGAGCTCGCCTCCACCAGACCCAGCTCGAAGGCGCCACCTACGATCGGCGCACCCGCTTCCCGGCGGGCTTCGGTCCGAAGTGGGCGGGAATGGTGGAGAAAGTCCGCCCCTAGCTGCCAGAGCTCCGCCCGCCCTAGAAGGACGGCGGTTGGGAAAGCCGCCTACAATATCTCCACCCCCTCGTTCGTCTACCAGCCTGTATGAGAAACGCGGCGCAAGGGGAGCTTCCGGTGCCCGACCCGAACCAGCGGCTGTCCGGGATCGTCGAAGAGCACCGGTCGCGTCTCTTTCGGTTCATCCGCCAGCGTGTCGCCGACCCGCGGGACGCCGAGGACATCCTGCAGGACGTCTTCCACCAGCTCGTGGAAGCGAATCGCCTGCTGATGCCGATCGATCACCTCACGGGTTGGCTGTTTCGAGTGGCGCGCAACCGGATCACGGATCTCTTCCGCAAGAAGCAGCCGACGAGCTTCAGCGAGCTCGCGCCGGGGAGCGAAGGCGAGCAGCGTCTGGCGATCGAGGATCTGCTGCCCTCTGCGGACGATGGCCCCGACGCGCTCTACGCACGCCGCGTCCTGCTCGAGGAATTCGAAGAGGCCCTGGCAGAGCTGCCGAAGGAGCAGCGTGAGGTGTTCGTGGGGCACGAGTTCGAAGGCAAGAGCTTCAAGGAGATGGCGGCAGCCTCCGGTGTGAATCTGAACACTCTGCTCGCCCGCAAGCGCTATGCGGTCCTGCATCTGCGCGAGAAGCTTCAAGACGCTTACGAAGAACTGATGGAACTGTAAGGAGCTCGAGATGAGAAAAAGATTGCTGTTCTTCGCCCCGTTGGCGATTCTGGCTTTGTTGGCTTTCGTGGCCTTGGGTGGCTTCATCGTGCTGCAGCTGTGGAATTGGCTGCTGCCGCCCCTCTTCGGCTGGCACGCCATCACATTCTGGCAAGCCCTGGGTCTCCTGGCGCTGTGTCGCATCCTGTTCGGAGGGTTCGGTTTCAACGGCTCGGGCGCAAGCCGCGCGCGGCACCGCATGCGGGAGCGCTGGCAGAACGCCTCGCCGGAGGAGCGGGAGCGCTTCCGGCAGAAGATGCACGAGCGCTGGGGATTCGGGCCGGACCCGGGCGAGGGCAGCGAAGCCGGCTGAGCCGGGCCGCCTGCCGCCGGCGTTCGACGGCGGCAGGCGCCACTCCCTCTCGGCGGCGCCTCGCCACGAGCACCTCCCTCCTCAATCGCTCAGAGCGGCCAGCCTCTGGGGCATGGACCACACGTAGGAGAAACCCTCGCCCTGGCTGTGATCGAAACGATCGCGCCCGTCGTGAGTGGCGAGCGAGTAGCTGTAGAGGGGTTTCACGGCTTCCCGGCCGAGCACCGTGGCGTTGCCTTTATAAAGCGACAATTTCACCCTGCCGGTGACGTGTTCCTGGGTGGCGTCGACAAAGGCGTCGAGCGCCTTGCGCAGCGGGCTGAACCACTGCCCGTAATACACCAGCTCGGCATAGCGCTGGCTTACCAGCTCCTTGTAGTGCAGAGTGTCGCGGTCGATCACGAGATCTTCGAGCTCGCGGTGGGCGAGGTGGAGCAGGGTGCCGGCCGGGCTCTCGTAGATCGCTCGGCTCTTGATTCCGAGCAGGCTGTTCTCCACCATGTCGACCCGCCCCACGCCGTGCTGGCCGCCCAACTCGGTGAGCCTCTCCACCAGGCCCACCGGGCCCAGGCGCTCCTCGCCCAGAGCCACGGGCAGGCCTCGCTCGAAGCGCAGGACCACTTCCTCGGCCTCGTCCGGAGCGTCTCGAGCCGAGCGGGTGAGCTGGAACACGTCGGAGTCCGGCGCCCAGGCGGGATCGTCCAGGGGCCCGCACTCGGTGCTAGTGCCCCACAGGCTGCCGTCGAAGCTGTAGGGCCGCTCCCGGCCGACGCCGATCTCGATGCCATGCTCGAGGGCGAAGGCGACCTCGTCGTCCCGGGACTTGAGCTCCCACTCCATGGCCGGGCCCAGCACCCGAAGACCGGGGTCGTGGGCCACCACGGCGGAGTAGAACCGCACCTGGTCGTTGCCCTTGCCGGTCGAGCCATGGGCCACGGCATCGGCGCCTTCGGCATGAGCCACGGCCACCAGGCGCTGGCCGATCAGCGGCCGATCGAGGGGAGCCGCCATCAGGTAGCGGCGCTCGTAGGCGGCGTTGGCCTTGAGCGCGGGGTAGACGTAGTCGCGCAGGTAGATGTCGCGCAGATCCTCGATCACCACCTTCACCGCGCCGCAGGCGAGAGCCCGGCGTTCTACCTCGGCAAGCGAGCCGGGCTGGCCGAGGTTGGCGCAGTAGGCCACCACCTCGGCCTGGTAGTGGAGCTGCAGCCATTTGAGGATCACCGAGGTGTCGAGTCCGCCCGAGTAGGCGAGCACGATCTTCTTGGCGGGCTGGCGCACGGTGCGGCTCATGGGCGAGCTCCTGGGCAAGAGCGCTAGCCGAGGTATTCGGCCATGCGCGAGAAGTAGCGCTGGGCGGCGATCGGCTCCCCGCCTTCGGGTTGCACGAGTTCCACCACCAGGCTGCGGGGAGGCGCCCCCGGGTCGCCGCAAACCACCACCACACCTGCTTCCACCCGGCACAGCACCCGGCCGGGGGTGCCGCAGTAGGCCCCCTCGAGCAGCGAGGCGCGCTTGATCGCCAGACGCCGGCCGTGGTGATGGGTGAAGGCGTTGGGGTAGGGGTCCGATTGGGCGCGCACCAGGTTGTACACCTCGAGGCTGGGCAGGCCCCAATCGATGCGGCTTTCGCGCTCGGTTCGCTTGTGGAAGAAGGTCGCCTGGGAGCGGTCCTGGGGCCGGGGTTCGAAGCTCGGGTCCTGCAGGAGCTCGAGGGCCTCCAGGGTCACCTCGCCCAGGAGCGGGAAGATCCGCTGCGCCACGTCGGTGGCGGTGTCCTCGAGGCCGATGGGCACGCGGCGCTGCACCAGGATGTCGCCCAGGTCGAGGTCGGCGCTCATGCGGTGGGCGGTCACGCCGGTCTCCATCTCGCCGCGGGCCACCGCCCAATTGATCGGGGCGAAGCCCCCGTAGCGGGGCAGCAGCGCATCGTGCACATTGACGCCACCGTGCCGGGCCAGGGCGAGCACCTCGGGAGCGACCCAGGTGCGCCAGTCCGAGCACACCAGCACGTCGGCCTCGGCCCGGGCCAGGAGCTCGCGAAGCTCTGGCTCCTGGGTGGAGCGTCCGGTCGCCAGCGGGATGCCCGCCGCCTCAGCGAGATTCGCCACCGAGCAGGCCCAGATGGTCTCGTAGGGGTGGTTGCTCTGCGAGTGGGTCAGCACCAGGGAAACCCGGTGCCGGCCGCAGGCGAGCAACGCCTCGAGAGTAACCTTGCCCCAGGTCTGGAAGCCCAGGAAAGCCACGTTCATTCGCCGATCTCCTTGCCGGGCGAGTCGGAAGAGGCCGGGAACTGGTCGCGCAGGAAGTCCTCCGCGCTGCCCGGCCGGCGCAGCAGCCAAAGGCCGTCGCCGTCGAGGGCCACCTCCGCCGCGGTGGGTCGCAGCGTGAAATGCAGCAAGCTGTGGTGGTAGGCATAGGCGCCGCAGCCGCGCAGCAGCAGCAGGTCGCCCACCTCGGGCGAAGGCAGGGCGACGTCCTCGACCAGCACGTCCTGGGGGGACGGCAGCGGCCCGGCCAAGGTGACGGTGCGGGCCTCCCGGTTGCCCCCGCCCACCACCTCGAGCCAGCGGTTGGCCTGGGCGAGCCACGAGCGGTAGAGGCGATGGATGCCGGCGTCCACCAGCACGAATCGCCGCGAGCCGGAGTCACGAACGTCGAGCACCCGCATGGCGAGGGCTCCGCACTCGGCCACCAGGTAACGCCCCGGCTCGAAGAGGCAACGCCAGCCCCCTCCCAGCTCGGCGAGCAGGCCCGCGAACCCCGTGGCGTAGGCCTCGAGGTCGAAGCCGGCCTCGCCCTCCCGGTAAGGCACGCCCAAGCCGCCGCCGAAGTCGACCACTTTCAGAGGGAAGCCGGCACGGCGGAGACGGAGGGCCAGGCGGGCCACGTAGCCGTGGCTGGCGAGCAGCCTCGAGGCATCGAGAACCCCGCTCTCGGTGTAGACATGGATGCCCTCGAGACGCAGCCCGGGCAGCTCCAGAATCCGGGCCAGGGCCGGCTCCGCCCGCTCCTCGGGAATGCCGAACTTGCACTCGCCGCGGGCGATCGCCAGGCCCTCGCCCGTCAGCTGGGCGCTGGGATGGAGGCGCGCGAGCACCGGCTGGACTCGGCCCTGCTCGGCGGCCACCAGACTCAGCCGCTCCGCCTCGCCTTCCGACTCCACCACCACCCAGGCAACTCGGGCCGAAACCGCCGCACGCAACTCGGCGAGGCTCTTGGCCGGGCCCGAGGCGATCATCCGAGCAGCCGGAACACCCGCAGCCTTGGCGGTGGCGAGCTCGCCCAGAGAGCTGACTTCGGCGCCGCAGCCGAGCTCGGCCAGGCGCCGGCACAGGCCCAGGCTGCCGTTGGCCTTGAGGGCGAAGAACACCTCCGCAGCGGGCGGCAAGGCGCTCCGCAGGTTGCGATACTGCCTCTCGAGGCGGGCGAGGTCGTAGAGGAAGAGCGGGGTCCCATAGCGCCGAGCGGCTTGTTCGACCCGCGCGAGATCGAATCGAGGCGTATGCGGGCTCGGCACGGGACGGAAACCTCCCCGAGGATTTTCTCAGGAAAAACCCGGGCTCCGGCCCCTCCGCCGGCTCAGGCGACCATCATCCAGAGATTCTTGTGCTGGGAAGATGGATGCTAGCGTCATTTTGTAGAAGCGTCAACGTAGGTGTGCGGCGCGAGCGCTCCAAGGGCGAACGGCGCGGCTTCGCTGCAGGGCATTTCGAGGTCGAGCTCTGCTAGCCTTGCTTCAACGCTCACCGTTTGCAGTCGTTGGCCCCTCCGGGCAAGTCTTCACGGGGTGCTCGCCGCAGCCGGCGGCTCAGGCGCCAAAGAAAGGCAGGGTGCCGCATGGTCAAGCAGCTGTTCCTGGGCTTGCGCAGCGTCGTGGTCTCGAGCCTTTTCGTGCTCTTGTGGTGGTGGCTCGCCACGCTGGTGCGGCGCTACGACCGAAACCTAGGCGTTTCGATTCCTGCCGGCTTCACCCCGCTCGGCTGGATTCTGGCCGTGGCCGGCGGCTTGTTCGCGGCCTGGTGCGTCTTCACGTTCGCCACGCGGGGCCAGGGCACACCGGCGCCTTTCGACCCGCCCCGGCGGTTCGTAGCGAGCGGGCCGTATCGCTTCGTGCGCAACCCCATGTACGTTGGCGGTCTCGGCTTGCTGGCCGGAGGGGGCCTGAGTCTGCGCTCTCCCGCCATCCTGCTGCTGGCGGGTGCCGGTTGGCTCCTCTCGCATCTGTTCGTGATCACCTACGAGGAGCCCGTGTTGGAATCGAGCTTCGGCGACTCCTACCGCGAGTACAAGGCGCGAGTCCATCGCTGGCTGCCGCGCTGGCCGTGAGGTCCAGCGACTTTGCCCTGCTAGCCTCTCGTTGACCCTCCGGGAGCGGGCTGCTAGCGTCGCCTCCGGCAGCCGGATGCCCGGCAACGACCTTTCGGAGCCCTTCGTGACGATCAGCTGGTCGGATTCGCTCGCAGACATGGACTGGGCCGAGCTCGAGGCGCTCTATCGCGCTGCGCCGCTCGGCAACAAGAACGCCGCAGGCCTCGAGACCGTGTTCACCAACAGTCGCTATCGCTGCTTCGCCCGCGAGGAGGGGCGCCTGGTAGGAGCCGGCCGGGCGCTGGCGGACGGCGCGGATTGCTCCTACCTCTGCGACATCGCGGTGCTGCCCAGCCACCAGGGTCTGGGCCTCGGCAAAGAAATCGTTTCAAGGCTGGTCGAACTCTCGCGAGGGCACAAGAAGATCCTGCTCTACGCGGTGCCCGGCAAGGAGGGGTTCTACCGCAAGTTCGGCTTCCTCCGCATGCTCACCGCCATGGCCATCTTCGAGAGCCCCGAGCAGATGCTTGCGCGGGGTTATCTCACGGAGAGCTGAGCTGCGGGCCCGCGAGGCTGGTGGTGCACTGCCTCTCACCGATGGGTGTTGACGCTGCGGTGGCATGCCAACCGCCGCCGGGAGGGCCTCGTTGACAGGTCCTGGTGAGGCCGACCAGGAGCCCGGGCGGCTCACGCTGCGGCGGAGCTTCTGGCCGCTCGCCTACTGCGTGTGGGCTGGGCTCGCCATCGCCTTCTCTTTGGCCCTCGCGGGGCTCAAGCCGGAGAGTGTGACCCGCCTGCAGGTGCTCGGCTTTCTCTTGGCCCAGCTGCTGTTTCGCCGGCCCTTGTTGCGAGGGTTCTCACCGCTGCCTCCGAAGGCTCGCTTCATCGCCCTCGCCACGCTGCTCGCGGCGGTGGTGGAGGCCTTTCACATGATCTCGACGCCGGTCTTCCTCTCTCTGCGCATCGACCGCACCACTCCGCTGGCGCAGGCCTGCACTCGCTACGGCCTGGACCTGCTCTTCACCCTCCCGGCCTATCTGGTGATCTTCACGGTGCTGTGGAGCTACGTGCGGCGGTACCAGTACTCGTTCTGGCTCTACGTCGTGCTGATGGGCCTCGCCCAGGCCCTGGGAGACGGCGGCCTGTTCTTCTTCGCCGCCAGCCCGGCGCTCCTGGCCTTCCTGCCCTATCCGATGAGCAACTACCACGCGGTGAATGTGCTGCCCTTTCTGGCGGTGCGGGACGAGCTGCCGGCGGCGAGGTCCGCCAGCCCCTGGCGCTACACGGCCTTGCCGGCCATCATCGCCACCTATCTGGTTTGTGGAGCCGGTATCCGGCTTGTTGGTAGGCTCTGCGGTCTCGAGTAGAGAAGCCGAGTTGCCTGCCCACTCCCTCGCCAAGGTAGGAACTGCCATGAACTTCCGCCCAGCTACAACCTCGGACGCAGCCGGCGTCTCGGCGCTGATTGGTTCGTTTCTGCTCGAGTACACCGTGGATCCCACGGGTGCGGGAGCCGAGGAGTTCCTGGCCACGGTGTCGGAAGAGGCCGAGCGCGGGTACATCGCGTCGCCCAATATCGAGTTTCTGGTTGCGGAAGAAGGCTCGACGCTCGCGGGCTTCATCGCCATTCGAGACCACTCCCACGTCTTCCATCTGTTCGTGGATCGCCGCTTCCAGGGCCGAGGGCTCGCGAGGGAACTTTGGGAGAGGGCTCGCAGCCGGGCTCTCGAAGCGGGGGGAGACGGCGCCTTTACCGTGAATTCCAGCCCGAGGGCGGTTCCGGTATACGGTCGGTTCGGCTTCGTCGAGAGCGGGTCGCGAATCGAGAAGCACGGCATCGCCGTCTTTCCCATGCGGCTGGAGGCCTCGAAGGACTGAGCGCGAGCTGCCGCAACCGCGCCGTGGGGGATCCGTATGTAGGGGCCGAATGCCGGTCGTGGAGCCGCGAGCGAGAGGCGCTGCACCGGGCACTTCCCAGAGGAGAACACCATGAAGCGCTCGACCTTGCTTGCGCACAGCATTCTGTGGGCTGCCGCCATCCTCGCCTCGGCCTTGCTCGGCGCACCCTCGACCTTGACCCTGCTCCTGCTGCCTTCGCTGGCCACCATCTCCTGGGTGGTCTCGCTGCGGGACTCCCCGGCCGCCAGCTGCAGGGCCTAGCAGGCTCTCGACCTACCTCTCTCTCGTGAGCTCCGGCTGGAGGAGCGATGGCGTGGCTCCTCCGCCTGACCGCCCCGAGCCGTGTGGCCTTCGAAGCCAATCCCACCGGCCTCCCGGTTGAAACTCGCCCTGGCCCGCACCGGTAGGGAACAAAGCAGTCGGTGAAGAGCGTAAGAAGATCGACCTCCCGAGCGTTGCCGTATTCGTGGACGAACCCATAACCGGCAGCTTCGGCTCGGCCGCCGCTCGTTGAGAGAGGGCGAGGAGCGGCGCGTTCGCCCGGACTTCGCCCCAGGGGCCTCGGCGCTCCCGGGGCGATCAACCTCCCTCCGTTCGGCTCAAGGGAGACTCGAACATGAACCTCGCAGTGGATCAAGAACCCAGCTCCGAGAGGCCGCTGCGCCTTTGGCCCGGTGTGGCCATCGTGGCGATCCAGTGGCTCGGGCGTTTCGTGTTGCCGCCCCTGTTCCCGCAAACCCTCTACATCGGAATCATGGGAGGCATGTTCCTCGGCTTGGCGGTGGTTTTATGGTGGCTCTTCTTCAGCCGGGCGCCCTGGGCGGAGCGGCTGAGCGCCGTGGCGCTGATGGGCCTCGCCCTCGCGCTGACACCGAAAATCCTCGACAAATCGCTGGCGACCGCCGGGATGGGAATGTTGTTCTACGTCTACGCCGTCCCGGTCTTGAGCCTGGCCTTCGTGGGCTGGGCGCTGGTGAGCCGTCGCCTCTCGAAGGGACCCCGTTACGCGGCCATGGCGGCGGCGATCTTCCTCGCCTGCGGGATGTGGGCCCTGATGCGCACCGGCGGCATCACCGGCGATGCCCACTCCGACCTCGCCTGGCGGTGGAGCCAGACTCCCGAAGAGAAGCTGGTCGCCGCGGCCAGCCACGAGGCTCCTGCCACCGGGACCGCGGCCGCGGCCTGGGAAGGCGCCGGCGACTGGCCGGGCTTCCGTGGCGCGAACCGGAACAGCAGCGTGGCGGGAGCGCACCTCAAGACGGACTGGTCCGGCTCGCCGCCCACCGCCCTCTGGCGCCGGCAGGTAGGGCCGGGATGGTCTTCCTTCGCAGTGCACGGGGACCTGTTCTATACCCAGGAGCAGCGCGGCGAGGACGAAGAAGTCTCCTGCTATCGGGTGGCCACGGGAGAGCCCGTATGGAGCCACCGGGACAAGGCCCGGTTCTGGGAGTCGAACGCCGGAGCGGGTCCACGGGGAACGCCCACGCTCGCCGGGGGCCGGGTCTACACCTTCGGCGCCACCGGCCTGGTCAACGTGCTCGACGCCAAGACCGGGGAGCTGATCTGGCGCCGGGACGCCGCCGCCGATGCCCAGATGAAGACTCCCACCTGGGGCTTCTCGAGCTCGCCGCTGGTCCTGGGAGATTCGGTGATCGTCGGTGTGTCCGGCCGGCTGGTGGCCTACGACCTCGAAACCGGCAAACCCCGTTGGCTCGGCCCGGCCGAGGGCGCAAGCTACAGCTCGCCCCAGCTCGCCACCGTGGATGGCGTGCCGCAGGTGCTGCTGCTCGCCGCCAAGGGGCTGGTGAGCGTGGCTCCTTCGGACGGCAAGGTGCTCTGGCAGCACAGCTGGGAGGGCTATCCCATCGTGCAGCCGGCGCAAACGGCCGAGGGTGACGTGCTGATCGCCGTCAACGCCGACAGCGGCACCCGGCGCCTCGCGGTCACCCAGCAGGGCGCCAGCTGGAACGTTCAGGAGCGCTGGACCTCGAACGGCCTCAAGCCATACTTCAACGACTTCGTGGTGCACCGCGGCCACGCCTTCGGCTTTGATGGCCGCATCCTCTCCTGCATCGATCTGGCGAACGGCGAGCGCAAGTGGAAGGGCGGCCGCTACGGCAACGGCCAGCTGGTGCTGCTGCCGGACCAGGACCTGCTCCTGGTGCTCACCGAACTGGGCGAGCTGGCGCTGGTGAAGGCCACGCCGGACCAGTTCACCGAACTCGCGCGGTTCCCGGCCATCGAGGGCAAGACCTGGAATCACCCGGTTCTGGTGGGGGATGTGCTCCTGGTACGAAACGGCGAACAGATGGCCGCCTTCCGACTGCCCGTGGCGAGCGGGTAGAAGTGGCTCCCGTCTCGAAGCTGGGTCTGTGGTTGTTGCTCGGGGACGAGGAGCTGTTCCTGCCGTTCCAGATCTTTCCCTGGTTCCGGCAGGCGACCATCGAGCAGATCTCTCGTGTTGAGTGGCCCAGCCCGGATCACCTCTATTGGCCCGAGCTGGACGTGGATCTCTCGGTGGAATCGATTCGGCGGCCCGAGGCCTTCCCGTTGGTCGCGAAGGCCTGAGCCTCGGCCCGCCTGTTGCAATTTGCGCTCGGGTCCACCCAAGGAGGGGGCGAGCCGTCCGGCTCGCTCCCCTCAAGTAACTCCATGGAGACCGAGATGTCCGAGCGCAAGAACCCGAGTTCCGAACCCCTCTTCCCCGTATCCAGCTTCAAGAACCCGATTTCGCTTTCCCGCCGGCGCATGTTGCAGCTGCTGGGGGCCGGAGGGGCGGCCCTGGCGATCGGCCCCGTCGAAGGTGCTTGGGCCGACCCCGGCGCCGGTCGGGCCCGACCCCGCGGGATGACGACCCGCCTCAGCCGGCGCTACCACCTGGACTTTCCCTTCGTGGGGGCAGGCATGGGCTTTGTCGCCCTGCCCGAGCTGGTGGCGGCGGTGTCGAACGCCGGCGGGCTGGGAGTGCTCGGCAACGGCGCCGAGCCACCGCCGGCCACGGCCTTGCGCATCGACCAGATCCGCGCCCTCACCCAGCGCCCTTTCGGTGTGGATTTCTTCCTCGCCACCTCGCCGCTCTTCGGGCCCACTACGGTGAGCGAGCACATCGACGTGGCCATCGCCAAACAAGTGCCCCTGGTGGTGTTCCACTTCGACCTCCCGCCCGCCGAGTGGGTAGAGCGGCTGCACAACGCCGGAATCGACGTGTGGGTGCAGGTGCCGTCCCTGCCGGATGCCCAGGCTGCGGTGGCAGTCGGTGCCGATGTGCTGATCGCCCAGGGCTCGGAGGCCGGCGGCCACAACAAGAGCACCACCCCGCTCAAGCGCCTCCTGCGCGAAGTTCGGCGTGAAGTGAGCCTCCCCGTGCTCGCGGCCGGCGGCATCGTGACCGGCGGCGACGTGGCGAGCGCCCTGGCCCACGGTGCGGACGGCGTGTGGGTAGGCTCGCGTCTGGTCGCCTCCGAGGAGGCCTACGCTCACCCCGAGTACAAGCGCCGCCTGACCCGCGGGCCCGGCCGGAACACCGTGACCACCCGCCTCTTCGGGCCGGAGCTGCCCTGCTTGCCGTACCGGGTGGTGAACAACCGCGTGGTGCGCGAGAACTTCGACCGGCAGGATGAGCTCTGCGTGCTGCCGCCGGATTTCGCCCAGCCGATCGGCACCACCTTGCTCTTTCCCGGAACGCCGTTCGCCACCCAGGTGCCTCTGCCCAAGTTCACGGTGTTGGTACCGACTCCCGATACCGTGGTGGACCTCGACGAAATGGGCCTCGCGGCCGGCCAGAACATCCATCGCATCGACCGTGTGAAGCCCGCGGCGCGGATCGTCGAGGAGATGATGGCCGAGGCCTGGGAGCAGCTCGAGGCGGAGCGGGTGGCCGGCGTAAGATAGCCGCCTCGCGGCGATCTCCCGGGGCCCGACGCGCTCCGGCAACGCGCCAGCGAGGAGCAAGGAGGGCTCCCATGGTGCCAGGCTGGATCGCGCTGGGTTGGTTGTTGAGTTCGATGGGCGCTGCGGCCCCCGCACCGGCTGCCGACGCCGGTGCGGAATTGCGGCGCCTCACCGAGCAGCGCTTCGCGGCGAACGCCGAGAGCGATCGCGGCTTCTACGAGCGGTTGCTCGCCCCCAGCGCCGTGGTCCTGCTGCCGTTCCGGCCACCCCAGACCCGCCAGGAATACCTCGAGGAAGAGTTCGGCCACCGGCCCCCGGGCTTCCGGGGCGAGAAAGGCACCGTCGAGGGCTTCCGGGCCCTGGTGGAGGGCGACACGGCGGTGGTGAGCTACGCAGCCAGCGAGCCCACCGAGCTCGGCGAGCTCACTTTCGAGTCCCGAACCTACCGGGTGGACACCTACATCCGGCAGGGCGGCGCCTGGCGCCTGCTCTCGATGGCGGTCACTCCTCAGCCTTCCTGGCCGAAGCCGGCCACGGTGGATGCGAAGCTTTACGAGGACTACGCCGGTACCTATCAGATTTCCCCGAGCCTCCAGGCGGTGGTCACCGTCGAGGGAGGTCGTCTCTTCGAAGAAGTGACCGGCCAGCCGAAAGTGGAGCTCTTCCCGGAAAGCGCCACCCTCTTCTTCGACAAGACGGACAGCCCCCTGGCTCGAACCCTCTTCGAGCGGGATGGCACGGGCAAAGTGGTGACCCAGGTCTACGTTGCCAACGGGCTGCGGATGCCGGCGAGAAAGGTGAAGTGAGAGCATCGAGGGTGAAATGAACCATTGGATCGAGGGACTTCCCGCCGAGCTCGAGTACGTTCTGCTGCTCTTCGTGTTGTTCGTCGTTCCTCGGCTGCTCCAGCGGTTCCGCATCCCATCGGCCATCTCCGCGCTGGCGCTCGGGGCCGCTGCCGGCATGGGCCTGGGGCTGTTCCGTCAAGACTCGACGGTCAACCTATTGTCCACGCTGGGAATCGTCTCCCTCTTCCTTTTCGCCGGCCTCGACATCGACTTCCGGGAGCTGCGCCATAGCGGCCCGACCTTGCTGGAACATCTGGCGATCCGGGTGGTCTTGCTGTTGGGGGTGGCGTTCGCAGCGCGTTTCGGCCTGAACCTCGAGATCCAGGCAGCCGTGCTGATGGCGCTGGCCCTGACCACGCCTTCCACGGGCTTCATTCTCGACTCGCTCGCCTCCCTCGGGGTCGACGATCGTGAGCGACGCTGGATCAAGTCGAAAGCGATCGCCACCGAGTTGCTGGCGCTGGTCGTGCTCTTCTTCGCCCTCCAGCCACCGCAGCTCGAGCGGGCCTTGATCGCCATTTTCACTCTCGGCCTCACGGTGGCGCTGTTGCCGCTGTTCTTCCGCTTCTTCGCCTCGAGCGTGCTGCCCCACGCGCCCAAGTCGGAGTTCGCTTTCCTGCTCATGCTGGCGGTCATGAGCGCGCTGGTCACCCGAGCTCTGGGCGCCTACTACCTGATCGGCGCCTTCGTGGTGGGGCTGACGGCCCAGCGCTTCCGTTCCCGCATGCCGGCCATCGCCTCGGAGCAGATGGTCCACGCCGTAGAACTCTTCGCCTCGTTCTTCGTGCCGTTCTACTTCTTCCACGCCGGCCTCGAGCTCGAGCGCGAGGATTTCACCCTCGCCTCCGCCCTCCTGGGCCTGGCCTTCGTGGCCGTCGTGGTGCCGCTGAGGGTGGCCTTGGTGGCCTTGCACCGCCGCTTCTCGCTCGGCGAGCCGGTGGGCAGCGGTGCGCGGATCGGCATCGCCATCGCACCGACCTTGGTTTTCACCCTGGTGATCGCCGACATCCTGCGCGAGCGGTTCGAGCTTTCGCAGACCTTGTTCGGTGCGCTGATCGTGTTCACCATCGTGAACACACTGCTACCTGGTTGGGTCTTGCGGATTCCGCCGCTCGAGCTCGAGAGCCTGCACGCGCCGCCCGCCGCCTCGAGCTCCGAGGGCGGCCAGGAGGGGAGCTAGTTCCAGGACCATGGCGCCCGAGCGGGAGCGGGTCACCTTGAGAGGGGCCCTCAAGCAGGCTCGAGCGCCTCGAGGTGCGGCCTTTTGACTCGGCGTGCGCTGGCCCTGGTGAGCTTCCTGGTGCGGGACTACGACGAGGCCCTGGCCTTCTTTCTGGACGCCCTGCGCTTCGAGCGGGTGGCCGACGAGCCCCTGCCGGGCGGCAAGCGCTGGCTGGTGGTGGCGCCCCCGGGTGGCCGGGGAGCGGCGCTGCTTCTCGCCCGCGCCGCCACGCCCGAGCAGCGAGCGCAGCTCGGCAAGCAGGCCGGTGGGCGGGTGGCCTTCTTCCTCGAAACCGAGGATTTCCAGGGCGACTACCGGCATCTCGAAGCTCGGGGCGTGAAGTTCCTCGAGAGCCCGCGTGAAGAGCCGTATGGAACAGTGGTGGTCTTCGAGGACCTCTACGGCAACCGTTGGGATCTGCTGGAGCCGGCATCGAAAAGAAATCACCCTGAGCAGGCGACCCCTGTCGAAATCCCCGGGGCTCGCGCGACATCGTCGTAGCGGTGCATGATGCCCGCGAAATCCGACGACGAGGACGATTCGATGAAATTCCTGCTGCTCAACTACGTGGACTACGCCGAGCGGTCGAAGGTATCCCAGGAGGAGAACGGCCGTCTCTATGCCGCCTACCAGGCCTATCTCGAGGCTCTCACCAAGGCAGGAGTGCTGCTGTCCAATCACGGCTTGAGGCCCACTTCGGAAGCAGTGACGGTGCGCATGCGGGGCGGCCAGCAGACGGTGGTGAACGGGCCCTTCGCCGAAACCAAGGAGCAGCTCGGCGGTTATTTCCTGATCGAAGTGGACGACATCGACGCCGCACTGGCCTGGGCGGCGCGCTGCCCGGGCGCCGAGTACGGTGCGATGGAGGTACGGCCGGTTTGGCAGTAGCCCTCACCGCGGAGGCGGTGGCGAGGCAGTCCTACGGCAAGCTCGTGGCCTACCTCGCCGCTCGCACGCACGACGTCGCGGGGGCCGAGGATGCGCTGTCCGAAGCCTTCGTGGCGGCCCTCGAGCGCTGGCCGCAGGCGGGCATTCCCCGGGAGCCCGAAGCCTGGCTCCTGGCGGTGGCGCGGCGCAAGCTGATGGACGCGGCGCGCCACCGTCGGGTGGTCGACGAAGCGGTTCCCGCCCTCGAGCTTCTGGCCCAGGGCCTCGAGCCCTGGGACGGAGGCGGGATTCCGGACCCTCGGCTCCAGCTGATGTTCGCCTGCGCGCACCCGGAGATCGACGCCGAGGTGCGCGCCCCGCTGATGCTCCAGACCGTGCTCGGCTTCGATGCCGCCACGATCGCCTCGGCCTTCCTGGTGGCGCCGGCCACCATGAGCCAGCGGCTGGTGCGCGCCAAGCAGCGCATCCGCCAGGCGGGAATCCCCTTCGAGGTGCCGGAGCACCGGCAGCTCGCCGGCCGGCTGGAGGCGGTGCTCGAGGCGATCTACGCCACCTACGCCGCCGGCTGGGCGGATCCGGCCGGCACCGAGGCCCGCACCCGGGGCCTCGCCGAAGAAGGGATCTGGCTCGGCCGACTGGTGGCCTCGCTGCTGCCCCAAGAAGCCGAGGCTCTCGGCCTCCTGGCGCTGATGCTCCATGCCGAGGCCCGCCGGCCGGCCCGGCGGGACGCGGAGGGGAATTTCGTTCCGCTTGCCGAGCAGGATCCGGCGAGCTGGAACCTCCCGATGGTGGCAGAGGCAGAGGAGGTTCTCTTCACCGCCAGCCGGCTCTCGGCTCCGGGGCGATTCCAGCTGGAGGCCGCGGTGCAGTCCGTCCACGCGGCCCGCCGCGTTGCGGGCAGAACGGATTGGGCGGCGATCTTGCTGCTCTACGACGGGCTGCTCGCTCTCGGCGGCTCGCTGGTGGTGGCGATCAACCGGGCGGTTGCCGTGGCCGAGTTTCGGGGCGGGGCGGAGGGCGCCGCGGCGGGACTCGCGGCGCTCGAGCCCCTGGCCGCCGAGCCCCAGCTCGCCACCTACCAGCCCTACTGGGCGGCGCGAGCCGCTCTGCTCCTTCGGACGGGCCGGGCCGAGGAGGCATGCGAAGCGTACCGGCGGGCGATCGGCCTCGAAGCCGACCCCGCCGTGCGGCGCTTCCTGCAGGCCGAGCATGAGCGGGCTGCTAGACTGGGCCCCGGCCCTCCCAGCCCATGACGCACCCCGCCTTCGCCGAGCTCTCCCATCGCCCCTGGCCGGTGCCGGAGCGCCCCTGGAGCTGGCGCCAGTCCTGGTGCGATCTGCTCTTCGCCCATTGGCCGCTGCCGGTGGCGGCCCTGCGGCCGCTGGTGCCGCCCGGGCTCGAGCTGCAGCAGTTCGAGGGCAGCGCCTGGATCGGCGTGGTGCCGTTCCGCATGGAGGGGGTGATGCGCCGCCCTTTTCCGGACCTGCCCTGGATCTCGGCTTTCCCCGAGCTCAACGTGCGCACCTACGTGGAGCACCAGGGCAGGCCCGGTGTGTGGTTCCTCAGCCTGGACGCCACCAATCCGCTGGCGGTCTGGGCCGCCCGGCGCTACTTCCACCTGCCCTACCATCGAGCCGAGATGTCCCTCCTCGAGCGAGAGGGGGAGATCCTCTATCGCTCGCAACGGCAGGGAGCGCAGTTCCGCGCCCGCTACCGCCCGACCTCCGAGGACTACCGGGCCGCCCGGGGCACCCTCGAGCACTGGCTCACCGAGCGTTACTGTCTCTACGCCCAGGCGCCGGACGGCTGCCTCTGGCGCAACGAAGTGCACCACATCCCCTGGCCCCTCCAGCGCGCCGAGGCCGAGATCGAGCAGAACTCGATGCTCGAATGCCACGGTCTCGCCGTCTCCGGCCCCCCGGCGTGGCTGCATTTCTCTCGCCGTATCGATGTGGTGGTCTGGGGCGGGGAGCGGGTGGGCTGAGCCGCTTGCTGCCGACCTTTCGCAGTTGCTGCGGCCTCTTCCATTCTTGTTGACATCGCCAAGCCACACTGATAGACCTATCGAAACAAAGGACAGTCATGGGTGTGAGGACGCTCGGGCGTCCGTGCGTCGGGAGTCCAAGCGATGTCGAGCTGCCGGCGGGTCGGGTGAGTTTCGGCCTGCCGAAGTCTGTTGATTCCCTCCAGACTTCTGTTTCCGGGCAGAAGGAGGCACTGCTCATGGCAGCGCAATGGCAAGAAGACGCCCTCGGCAACGTTGTGGATCTGTTCCCGGCAGAGCTGGGCAATTCGGAGGTGAGCGAGCAGCTCCGCAAGCTGGCGAACTCGCTTGATGCGCTTCTGTTCCTGGATGCCTCGGGCGAGCTCATGGCGGATGGCGACGCCATGAGGACCTTTCTTCAGAGCTGGATTCCTCCCGACCAGCAGGAGGTAGTGCTGAGCCGAACCGAAGCTCAGCTCCGCTCGAAGCTCTCCAACCTGGGCCAGGGCCAGCGAGTTGGTTGGCGAGAGGCCGCCAAATACGGCCTGCCGATGCAGCCGGAGTCCGCCGCCACCCTGGGTGATTGGGGCCTCGGCTCCTCGACTTCGGTCGATGCCGCCCGGCGGATCCTGAGCGAGCGAGTTCCTGCGATTCCCAGCTTCTGGCTGGAGGCGGACGCCGCCACCGTGGCCGGCACCATGGTGCGGGCCCTGGCCCACAACCGCACGGTGTGGGACTGCGTGGTGGCTCATCTGGGGTACTGGGCGGCCCTGGGGATCTTCGCCGTGGCGGGGGCGTTCCTCATCGTGGGCACGGCCACGGGCCCCTGGGGCATTCCGCTCGCCATCTGGCTGATCGGTGTCATCGGCGGTGGCTCGGCCGCCATCGTGCTCAACTGCGTGGCCAACCCGAACTGGATCTGAGGCTTCGTAGGGCGCCGGTGGCGAGCTTCGCCGCCGGCGCTTCACCCGGCCCAGAGTCCACCAGGACGGGCGCGCCAGGCCGCTTGAGTCCAGGCGCAGTACCCTGGTGATGTATTGCCATTCGGCACTTTCGACCGTGACCTCGGGCGCCTCGAGGGCGCCAGCCGGTTAGAGGCGTAGGTTCACGGCCCCTGCCTCTTCCGCATCACGACGTCCGCCGGGCCGCAGGGAGCGTCCCCGCCGGCAGGCGCTTCGCCAGCTCTCCCTCGAGCTCGGCGATCCGGGCCTTGAGCTCGGCGATGCGAGGAGCGATCTGCCGCTGAGAGAAACGCCGGTGGATGTGCTGGGGACAGTTGGCGTCCCAGGCCTCGACCGTGAAGACGATCGCCCTGGCCGCCTCCCCAGGGTAGGCGGGGTCGGCCAGCTGGGCGAGCAGGGCCGGGTCGTCCTCCACCACCTTCGCCGTGCCCCACAGCTTCACCCGCTGCGAATGGGCGTAGTCCATCAGGAAGAGGAAGGCCCTGGGGTTCTCCGAGAGGTTGCCCAGGCTCAGGTACTGGCGGTTGCCCTCGAAGTCGGCGAAGGCCAGCGTGCGCTCGTCCAGCACTTTCAAGAAGCCCGGCGGGCCGCCACGATACTGGATGTAGGGCTGGCCTTCGGCGCTCGCGGTTCCTAGGTAGAACATGTCCAGGCTGGCCACGAAGTCCGCGAGGTCGTCGGTGAGGTCGGCTCTCCAGCCGCGGCCTCGCTCGAGGCGGGCATAGGCGCTGTGGGAGCCCTTGGCGGCCTGGATTCGCTTCACAGCGGGGGTGAAAGCGACATCACTCGGGGTCTTTTTCACAACGTTCCTCCAGGTAGAGCGAGAAGTGCCTCGGCGACCCCTCGAGAGAGCCGCCGTTCAGCTCGCCTTGGCCGCGGCGAGCAGGGCCAGGGCGGCGTCGCGAGCGATCTGGGCGGCCTCCGGCTGCTGGTGGACGACCGCCGTGACGATGGCGCCTTCCACCAGGAGGGCGAGCACCGGCACCAGCTCGGGAGCCTCCTTGCCGAGGGTCTCCGCCACCAGGCCGCGCAGCAGGGCCGAGAAGCGCAGCTTGTGCTCGCGGGCGAAGCGGGCGCCGGGGTGGTCGGGGTCGGCCAGCTCGACGGCGGCGTTCTGGAAGGCGCAGCCGCGGAAGCCCCCGGAGGAGAGCCACTCCTCGAAGGCAGCGAAGAAGCTCTGGATCGGGTCTTTACCGAGTTCGCCGTGCCGCGCGAGGGCTGAGCGGAAGAACTCCATCACCCGCTCCTCGCGGTGGCGGAGCGTGGCGAGAATCAGCTCGTCTTTCGAGGGGAAGTGGTGGTAGAGGGTCATCTTGGCGACCCCGGCCTCGGCGACGATGCGATCGATACCCACGGCTCGGATACCCTCCTGGTAGAACAGCCGGTCGGCGGTCTCCAGAACGCGACTGCGGGCTTCGGAGGAGGAGTGGCTACGCGGCTCCATGGTGAGAATTGTACAGACAGGTCTGTCTATTGTCAAGGGGCGAGGGTCAACTCGGCGAGCGACCCTCCTTCCCCCTGTTCTGCCACGGCTGGCTAGGCCCAGGTATTGAGAGGACGGCCGGTTTCCAGCAGGGATTTGAGGCTCGACAGCACTCGCGGCCAGCCGTTCGAGATGCTGCGCAGCATTTCCGAGCCCGCTTCGAGCTCGTCGTGGGTGACGGTGAGGCGCACCATGTCCCCCACCGGCTCGAGGTCGAAAGCCACGCGCGAATGGCGAGCGCGATCGGCCGCGTCCGCGGGCGGCGCCCAGCTCACCACCAGCCGCCGCGGCGGCACGCTCTCCATCACTTCGCCCACGATCCGCGGCGTGCGGGCCTCGTCGAGCCGAAGGCTCTGCCACTTCGAGCCCGGCTGCCAGTCGGAGACGTTCT
Source organism: uncultured Acidobacteriota bacterium (assembly GCA_937867335.1). Taxonomy (GTDB): domain Bacteria; phylum Acidobacteriota; class Thermoanaerobaculia; order Multivoradales; family SZUA-115; genus JAXLQX01. The sequence goes on along the minus strand of CALMKX010000214.1, from coordinate 2,842 downwards.
CGTGGGCCCAGTACTGGCGAGTCATCTCGCCGTCGGTGAGCGCGTTCCAGACTTTCTCGGGCGTGGATTGAATGTAGACGACGTAGACGAAGCGGTCCTGGGTCATGGCTCTTTCCTTTCCAGTTTTTCTTTGAGAGCGCTCAGCGCTTCCAGGCGCGGCGGCTCGAATTTGCGGATCCAACGCTGGTAGATCTCGTGGATCGGCAGGGGATTGAAGTAGTGGAGCTTCTCTCGGCCCTGGCGCTGGACCGAGATCAGGTTGGCCTCTTCGAGCAGGCCGAGGTGTTGGGTCACTGCCTGGCGGCTCATCCCCATGCCGGCGCAGAGCTCGGTCAAGGTTTGGCCGTTGCGGGCGTGCAGGCGGTCGACGAGCTCGCGGCGGCCGGGATCGGCCAGGGCCTTGAAGACCTTGTCGATCTCGTTCACGTGCGCCCCCTGGCTCCGGTAGGTGAAAGGCAAGTGGTCGCTTGCATGTCTGGATGATAGGCAAGTAAATGCCTGCGTGTCAAGAGGGGCTCTGGGCGAGGGTGTCTGGGCTGCTCGAGGGCTGTGCTAGCTTGGCGGAGCTACTCTCGCTCCACCGCAGTCCGAGCTCGGAACAGCAGAAGGGAGGCCCGGATGGAGATGCGCGACATTGCTTTCGAGGTGACCGATTGGGCGGGCGTCGAGGCGACCGAGCATCCCGGGGAGACCGGGCGCGCCTTCTGGCGCACGCGGCAGTTCGGGGCCATCCGGGTGCGGATGGTGGAGTATTCCCCGGGCTATCGGGCCGATCATTGGTGCGAGAAGGGGCACATCCTGCTCTGCCTGGAGGGCGAGCTCGAGACCGAGCTTGCCGACGGCCGGGTGGTGACCCTGCGCCCGGGCATGAGCTACCAGGTGGCCGACGGCGCGCAGCCGCACCGCTCGGTCGCCGCAACCGGCGCCAAGCTCTTCGTGGTGGACTGAGCTCGGCGCTTCGGCTGCCCCCTAGCCGAGGCCCAGCTCGGCGAGCTTGCGGTAGTAGGTGGTTTTCGAGATCCCCAGCAGCTCCATGGCGCGGGCGGCGCTCCCCTGGGCGGCCGCCAGGGCGGCGCGGAAGGCCTCCTGTTCGGCGCGGCGCACGGTCGCCTCGAGGGAGAGCGGCAGCTCCCCGGGGGCGAGCTGTTGCTGGATGCGCGGGGAAAGCTGCAGCACGTCGAGCGGCTCTCCCGGCTCGAGCAGCAGCACGGCTTTCTTGATCTCGTTCTCGAGCTCGCGGATGTTGCCCGGCCAGCCGTAGGCGGCGAGCGCCGAGAGCGCGGCGCCGGTGACACCGGGGCTGGCGAGTCCGTTGGCGGCGAGCTCGCGGTGGAAGAAGGTGGCCACCAGGCCGGGCAGATCCTCCCGCCGCTCGGCGAGGGTGGGCAGGCGGGCCACGAAAGCCGCCAGGCGATGGTAGAGGTCGAGCCGGAACCTGCCGGCCGCCACCTGCTCTTCGAGGTCGTGATGGGTGGCGGCGAGGAAGCGCACGTCGAGGGGGATGGGCTTCCTGCCGCCCACGCGCAGGAGCGAGGTGCTCTCGAGCGCACGCAGCAGCTTGGCCTGGGTTTCGGCGGGCATGTCGCCGATCTCGTCCAGGAACACGGTGCCGCCCCGCGCCTGCTCGAGCAAGCCGGCGCGCTCCTCGACGCCGGTCGCCACCCCTTTTTCGATGCCGAAGAGCTCGGCCTCGAGCAGCTCGCGGGGCAGGGCGGCGCAGTTCAGGGCCAGGAATGGGCGGTCCTTGCGTCGCGAGGAGGTGTGCACGAAGCGGGCGAGCACTTCCTTGCCGGTACCGGAGGCGCCGAGGATCAGCACTGGCACGTCTCCCCGGGCCACCTGGGCGGCGCGGCGATAGAGGGTTTGAACCGCCGGGTTGAGGCTGGCGGTAGCGCCCTGGGCCGGCTCCAGGCGGGCGAGCCGGGCAGCCGGTGGCGGGATGAGCGAACCCTGGCGGGCCCAGCCGGCGAGGAAGGCGAGAGCCAGCTCGGCCTGGGGGCGCACGCGCTCGAGGCAGGCGTCCGGGCCGCCGGCGAGCAGCAGGCTCCAGCCGTCGCTCGAAATGCGCTGGAAGTGGCTGCTGCCGCCACTGCCCGCCGCCGCCACGGCGACTTCGGTGCCGTCGGCCATCTGGCGGCGAACCTCGAGTCGCCGCCCGGCGAGATGAGAGAAGGCATCTCGGGCGAGCAGGGCGGCGCCGTCGCCCACGCTGGCGCCGGCGGCCTGGAGCTCGAAAAGTCGGCGCAGGAGCAGGAGGAAGCGCTCGGCCGGCCCCGCCCCCTCGGTGGACCCGCCCTCTTCGCTGCGCACGGTGGCCGGCACGGCCCGAGCCGCGGCAGGGCTCTCGCCCGGCTGGCCGCCGAGAACCACCGCCATCAGGCTGGAATCCACCAGTTCGAGCACCGCCCGGGCGCCGCCGAAGCCGAGCTCGGCGCCGGCCGAGAGCGCCACCCGCGACACGCGCCGGCCGTCGGCGTAGGTGCCGTTCTTGGACTCGAGGTCGGCGAGGATCACCCCGCCGTCCGGCAGCACCTCGAGCTCGGCATGGCGGCGGGAGACGCCGGCCTCCTCGAGCCGGATCTCGTTCTCCCGCGAGGAGCCCACGCGGTAGCGCCCGGGCTCGAGGGGGAAGCGGCGGCGCGCGGCAGTGCCCGCCACCACCCGCAGCACATAGGTGAGGCTGTGGCTCATGGCTTGCCTTTCGCGAGCCAGAGCTCCACCGCGCGGCGGTCGGCCTCCACGCCGGCTCCGGCCTGGCGGTAGAGCTCGAGCGCCTCTCGAGCGAGCTCGCGACCGTGGCTCAGGTCCCCGGCGGCGGCGGTGGCCCGGGCCAGGGCGAAGG
>CALMKX010000213.1 GCA_937867335.1 uncultured Acidobacteriota bacterium | reverse complement strand
GGAGAGCCTCGGCGCGCCGGCCGAGCGGGCCGCCGAGGAGATCGGTCGCCTCCGCCGCGAGCTGCGCCAGAAGGAAGAGGAGCTCGCCCGCCTGCGACTCGAGCTCGCCACCGGCGGCGCTGGCTCAGGGCCGGCCGAGGAGGGCCTGGAAGTGGCCGGGGTGAAGCTGGTGATCAAGGAAGTGCCGCCGGTGCCGGCCAACGAGCTGCGCACCATCGCGGACACCCTGCGCTCCAAGGCCGGGGCCGGGCTGGTGTTCCTGGCCACCCGCGAGGGGGAGAAGGTTGGGCTGGTGGCCACGGTGAGCAAGGAGCTCGCCGGGCGTCTCCACGCCGGCGAGTTGGTGAAAGCCGCAGCAGGGGTGGTGGGAGGGGGTGGTGGCGGCCGGCCGGACTTCGCCCAGGCCGGCGGCAAGGACCCATCCCGCCTGCCCGAGGCGTTGGCCCTGGTGGAGCAGAAGGCCCGGGAGGGGCTTGCGGGCTGAAGTCGGCTCCGCTTCGTGCTAGGGTGAAAGGTCGCCGGTTCCTCGGTGTAGGATATTGCCAGGATTCGATGTCTTTTCTGCCTATGGCTATGGGATCCAATCTGGGCCGCTGGGCGCTGCTGGCGCTGCTGATCGCGGGGTCGACGACCCCGGCTTCGGCCCAGGTGCGCATCGTCACCCGCGAGGACGGCTCCAGGTTCATCTACAACGAGACCCCCGTCCAGCACGAGCGGCGCTTCGCCAACCGCCTGCTGCCGGTGCCGGTGGCGGATTGGATCCCGGTGATCGAGCATCATGCCTCGTCCCAGGGCCTGCCCTCTCGCCTGGTGCGGGCGGTGATCCAGGCCGAATCCGGCTACAACGCCCGGGCGGTGTCGAACAAGGGCTGCATCGGCCTGATGCAGCTCAAGCCCTCCACCGCCCGCGAGCTCGCCGTCAAGGACCCCTACGACCCCGAGCAGAACGTGCGGGGCGGCACTACCTACTTGCGCCAGCTGCTCGACCGCTTCGAGAACCGGGTCGAGCTGGCGGTGGCGGCGTACAACGCCGGCCCAGGGGCGGTGGAGCGCCACGGCGGCATTCCCCCCTACGCCGAGACCCGCGATTACGTCCAACGCGTGATGCGCCTCTACAGTGGAGCGGATTTCCTCGCCGGGAGCAGCACCCGGATGGGCCGCATGCCCCACATCGTGCGCCGGGACGGCAAGGTCTACATGACCACCGATCCCTAGCGACCGCAGGCGGCTGCTTATCCTCGAGCCGAGCTTCCTCCCAGCCGCCTGAAGCGGTATCGTTCGGCCGGTGTTGAACCTGCCCAACCTCCTCACCCTGTTTCGCATCCTGCTGGTGCCGTTCTTGGTCGTGGTGCTGCTGACCAAGTTCGACGGCAAGGAGTTCGTGGGCCTTTCGCTGTTCCTGGTGGCCGCCGCCACGGACGTCCTCGATGGTTACCTCGCCCGCAGACGCCGGCAGATCACCCGCCTCGGCAAGCTGCTGGACCCGGCCGCGGACAAGATCCTGATGTCTGCCGCCTACATTTCGCTGGTGGAGATGAACCCGGCGGTGGTGCCGGCCTGGATGGTGGTGGCGATCATCGCCCGGGAGTTCGCCGTCTCGGCCCTGCGCAGCTTCGCCGCGAGCGAAGGCCAGGTGGTCGCTGCCGGCTGGTCCGGCAAGGTGAAGACCGTGGTGCAGGTGATCTCGATCTCGCTGGTGATCCTGCACGAGAAGCTGGGGGAGTTCAGCCACCTGGCTCCGCTGTCGCTATGGCTGGCGCTCGCTGTGACCCTGTATTCGGGGGCGGAGTACTTCGTGCGTTTCGGCAAATGGATCCTGCGCCGCGAGCCTCTGGCCGAACCCGCGGTGGTCGGCACCCCCGCCGAGCGGCCCTCCGAGGCCGATTCGCTTTGAGGCGAGCTGTCTCTAGAAGGAGTCCGGTAGCGTGTTGAGGCGATGGCTCGAGGGCATGGCGCGGTTCGCCCGCCGCCGTTACTACACCGTGTTTCTCGGCGCGGCCTTGCTCCTGGCCTGCGCCGGGTTGGCGATCACCCGGCTGCGCTTCGACACCGACGTGCTCAACCTGATCCCGAAGAAGGATCCGGTGGTCACGACCTACCTCGACACCCTGGCCGAGTTCGGCACCTTCGACTATCTGATGATCCTGGTGGAGGTTCCGGAAGGGGCTCCGGCGGACCCCTACGAGAGCTACGCCGACGCCCTCGCCGCCCACCTCGAGAAGCTACCCGAGCTGGCGAGCGTGGAGCACCGCATCGAGGACCCGGAAAAGCTGCTCGAGCAGATGATTCCCCGGGCCCTGCTGTTGCTCGATGGCCCGGGTCGGGAGCAGCTGGCGGCGCGACTGTCGCCCGAAGGCATCAAGATCCGGGTGGAAGAGCTCCGCCGGCGCTTGGCGACCCCGCAATCCCTGGTGCTCTCCGAGCTTTCCCGGCGCGATCCTCTCGGCCTCGCCGAGGTCTTGATCGATCGCGTGCAGAGCAGCCAGGGCGGCATCCAGGTGGACTGGATGAGCGGCTACTTCCTGTCGCCGGACCAGCGCCTGCTGCTGCTCCTGGCCAAGCCCACTCGCCCGCCCCAGGACATCGGTTTCGATCAGCGCGTGGTCAAGGGTATCCGCCAGGCGATCGCCCAGACCAACGACGAATTCGTCCGCTCGATCGCGCCCGAGGAGAAGCCGCCGCGGGTACGCCTGGGCGGCTCGCACTTGAACGCCATGGAGGATGCCGGGCTGATCCAGGGCGACATGATCGTCAACATCCTGAGCTCGATGGGCATGGTGCTGGCGCTCTTCTGGTACGCCTTCCGGCGCCCGAGCTCCCTTTCCTACGCCTTCTTGCCGCTGTCGGCCGGCCTGGTCCTCTCCTTCGGCTTCGCCGCGGTGGTTTTCGGCACGGTGAGCTCGGCCACCAGCGGCACGGCGGCCCTCCTGACCGGCCTGGGCATCGATTTCGCCGTGGTGATCTACGGCCGCTTCGTCGAAGAGCGGCGGCTGGGGGCGAGCTTCGACGCGGCCCTGGCGACTGCCATGGGCTCGGCCGGGCCGGCGGTGGTGGCCGGAGCGTTCACCACCGTGGCCACCTTCTACGCCTTCACGTTCACCGACTTCAAAGGCCTGCGCCAGATGGGCCTCTTGACCGGCACGGGCATCCTCTTCTGCCTGGCCGGAGTGCTGGTGCTGCTGCCGGCCCTCCTGGCCTGGAGCGAAGACCGCCACCTGCGCCGCGAGTCGGAAGCCCGCATCTACATGCACAGCTTCGGCGCGGATCGCCTGGCTCGCTGGAGCTACCGCCACCCCTGGGCGGTGTTGGTACCCGCGCTCGTGGGGACGCTGGTGATGGCCTTCCTCGCCACCCGCCTCACGTTCCAGGACAGCTGGAAGTCCATGCGTGCGGCCGGCGGCGAAGGGCCCGAGGTCGAGCGCGAGGTGGCCGAGCATTTCAAGTCCGATTTCGATTTCATGATGCTGATCCTGCGGGGCCGGGAAGTAGAGCCCCTGCTCGATCGCACCGAAGAGGTCACCGCTCAGGCTCAAGGGCTGGTGACGAATGGCACTTTCACCAGCGTCAACAGCGCCACGGTTTTCCTGCCTTCGCCGCGGCGGCAGAAGGAGACGCAGCTCTGGCTCGCCGAGCGCCGGGCGAAGGGCGAGCTCGACGCCGCCCGCACTCGCGCCGAGCTCGAGGCGGCGCTCACCGCGGAGGGCCTGAGGGTGGATGCCTTCGCCCAGGGCCTCGACCTCCTCGAGCAAGCGCTGTCGCCGCCGGAGCACCTCTCCTTCGACTCCTTGCCGGTCGATGGCCAGGCGGCCCGCTTCCTCGAGCGGGTGCTGCACCGCTACAAGGATGGCTGGCAGAGCGTGATCTACCTCTATCCGCGGGCCGGCGAGTGGAGCCGCGAGGCGCCGCCAGACGCCCAGAAGCTCGCTGCCAGCCTGGGTCCCGACGTGGTGCTGACCGGTGCCAACGTGATCAACAAGTACATGCGGGAGAGGGTCCGGCGGGATTCCTGGATCGCCCTCGCCCTCGGAACGCTGATCGTGATGGGAATCCTGGTCTTCGACTTCCGGCGCGTGGGCCCGGCGCTCGCCTCGCTGGTACCGCTGGCCGTGGGAATGGTCTGGATGCTCGGCAGCATGACCGGCCTGGGCATCTCCATGAACTTCATGAACATCTTCGTCACCACCATGATCATCGGCATTGGCAGCGACTACGGCATCCACATGGTCCATCGCTACCGGGAGACCGGCAGCCTGGACCTTTCGGCCGGCCTGGGCGAGACCGCGAGCGCCATCATGCTGGCCGCGCTCACCACGGTGGTGGGCTTCGGCTCGTTGGTGACTTCGCACTTCCCCGGCATGCGCTCCACCGGCTATGTCGCCGCCCTGGGCACTTTCGGCACTGTGATGGCGGCGGTGACCGTGCTGCCGGCGCTGATGGGCTTGTGGCGCCGGGCTCCGGGCCGCAAGGAGGCCCCATGAGCTCGCTCCGTCGAGGCTTTGTCTTGTCTCTGGCCGTGGTGGCCGCACTGCTGGCTGCGGCGCGGGGGCCGGCCGAAACCCCCGCCGCAGCGCCCGCGAAGCCTGCCGGGCCACGCATCGTGGTGCTCGGCACCGCCCAGGACGGCGGCATGCCCCAGGCCTCCTGCACTTGCAAGCGCTGTACGGCTGCCCGCCAGGACGCCCATCTCGCCCGCTACGTGGCTTCCCTGGGTATCGTGCTACCGGGAGAGAAGAAGCTCTACTTGGTCGACGCCACGCCGGACGTGCCCCGTCAGCTGGAACTGCTGCGCCCCTACCGGAGCCCGGGGGACGGCCGCCTGGACCGCCATCCGCTCGACGGCATCTTCCTGACCCACGCCCACATGGGCCACTACCTGGGGCTGGCCCATTTCGGTTTCGAGTCGGTCCATACCGACAAGATGCCGGTGTGGGGCAGCCAGCGGATGGTGGATTTCCTGGGCAAGAATGGCCCCTGGGACCAACTGGTGCGCTTCGAGGAGATCCGCCCGCAAGCGATCACCCCGGGCCAGCCGGTGAGCCTGGGAGAAGGCGTGAGCGTGGACGCCTTCACCGTGCCCCACCGCGACGAGTACACCGACACCCTGGCCTATGTGATCCGCGGGCCGGGAGCCACCGTGCTCTACGTGCCCGATACCGACACCTGGCAGACCTGGGCACCCTCCCTCGAGGAGCGAGTCGCGAGCCTGGGCATCACCACCGCCCTGCTCGATGCCACCTTCTATTCGATGGACGAGCTGCCCTGGCGGGACGTCACCAAAGTGCGTCATCCGCTGGTGGTGAACTCGATGGACCGCCTCCAGGGCCTGGTGGACGCCGGCAAGCTGAAGGTGATCTTCACCCACCTGAACCACACCAACCCGGCCCTCGACGACGACTCCCCCGAGCGGCAGACGGTGGTCAAGCGCGGCTTCAGCGTGGCACGGGAAGGGCAGGAGATTCCGCTCTAGGGAGGCGGAGGTCGTGATCAGCTGCTGAGCTTCTTCAGGATGCTCCGCGCGAGGCCCTCGGCCATTTCGCGGTGGCGTGGTACCGGCTGGCAAGCGCCCGTCGTCGGCGTTCTGATACCAGTCGTGGCGACCACCCTGTCGAACCAGGGCACAACCCATCTGTTCGAGCCGGCGAATCAGCTCAACGCGTTTCACGCGATTCGCAAGTCGCCGATCCGAGGTACGTTGGGGATCTGGCCGCTGGTGAGCTCGTGGTGGAGGTCTCGCAACTGCTCCTCCAGCTCCTCACGGCTTTCACCTTGGGTCCAGTACTCTGGAAACTCCTCGAGGTACCCCAGCCACCAGGTTCCTTCCTGCCAGTAGACGAAGCGCACCGTCTCCATAGGGAGGCAGCGTAGCCAAGTCCGCGGAGGGTCTCAAGGGCCCGGCCCCACACTCGGCCAGCCGCGGTGGCCGGCGCTCAGCCGCCGGGGCCGAGTTCGACCACGGCGTAGGCAGGGGAGGAGCAGAAGCGGATGGGCAGCAGCGAGGTGCCCACGCCGGCGTTGATGTAGAGGCGGGTCCAGCCGCGGGGGTTGCGGCTCGGCAGGTCGAAGCTGCCGCGGTCGAAGTAGCTGCCCAAGGTGCTGCGGGTGGTCAGAGCGATGCCCCCGAAGGGGAAGAGCCGCGGCAGGCGCACCTGGCCGCCGTGGGTGTGGCCGGCGAGCACCGCGTCGAGGCCCCGCCAGGCGGCTTCGAGGACGACGTCTGGCGCGTGGGTGAGGGCCACTCGAGGCAGCCCGGCGGTGTCGCCGGCGGTGCGAGCGAGAGCCAGTGCCAGCCGACTGGCCCGGGTGCCCTGGCGAAAGCCGCTCGGTGGCTCCTTGCCGGTGAGCGGCGCCTCGAGCAGCACCCGGCCGTCGGCCGCCGTGACCTTGAGATCGCGATAGGCCACCGAGCCGCCGCGGCCCCAGAGCGCCACGGTGCCGCTCGTCACTCGTTCGGGAGAGCGGTCTTCGGCCCAGACCTGCCAGTCCGCGGGCTCGGGGGCGTCGGCCGGCCAGACTTTGCCGCGCAGAGTGACCTGCTCCGAGCTCACTTCGGAGCGCAGCCGCAGGCGATACCAGCGGCGAGGCTCCGGGTCGAGCCCGGTGTCGAGCTTGCCGTTAGTGAAGGCCGTGCCACGGCCGCCGAGCAGGAAGCGTGGCACCACCCCGCTATCCGGACTGGCGCGGCCGAGGCTCAGGAGGCGATCCTCCCCGATTCCGTAACGATTGTGGATCGACAGCCCGCCTTCTGAGTCGCGGTCGCCGAGCCAGAGCTCGCAGCTCGCTTCGTAGCCGCTCCAGTCGAGGGCTCCCGAGTTGTCGGCCAGCCCAGCGCCGCCGGGGTCGTAGCTTGCCCAATCGTTCCAGTTGCCCTCCTCGTCGCGGCCGAAGGCCGGGCTGCCGCCCACCGTGAGCGGCTTGAAGGGGGGCTCGATACGCGAAGTGAAGAGGTCCCCGCCCACTTGCTGGTTCAAGCCGAGGAGCAGGAACCCTCGAGAGCCCCCCAGGACCACCCCCTGGTTCGAGAGCCAGGTGACACCGGTGTGGTTGAAGCGGGCCACCACCGAACCGAGGTACTCGCTGTGGCCCTGCACGCCGTAGGTCGGAGCGAGGTGGGCGAGCTCGGCGAGCACCCGGGCGGCGGCTTCGGTGTGGGCGGCCATCCGCGACGGGGACTTGGTGTCGGCCACCAGGTCTCCCGAGAGCAGGATGAGATCCGGCCTCTCGGCGGCCAGCCGCCGTAGCAGACGCCTCTCGATGGCCGTCTCGCGGGCCACGTGGAGGTCCGAAAGGTGGACGATCCGCAGAGGTACCGGCCGTTCAGCGGGCAGCCGAACCGCTTCTCGGAGCAGCACCAGGCGCGGTTCGACCCACAACCCGTCGAGCGCAGCGAGCAGGGCTCCCACGAGCCCGAGCCGGGCGAGTCTCCCGCGCGGCACTAGAAATCGACCGGCGGCAGGGAGTTGCGGGGCGCTCGGCGACCTCCCAGGAGGAGCAGCAGCACGGGACCGGCCACGAAGCCGCCGATGTGGGCGAACCAGGCGACTCCACCTTGCTGCGCTCCTGCTCCGGAGAGCGAGGCGAGGCCCGAGAGGAACTGCATGCCGAACCAGATCAAGAGGTAGACCATGGCCGGCAGCTCTACCACCCGGCTGAAGAAGCCGAAGAAGATCAAGGTGACGATGCGAGCGCGGGGATAGAGATAGAGGTAGGCCCCGAGCACTCCGGCGATCGCTCCCGAGGCGCCGATCGCCGGCAGCGGGGAGGTGGGAGCCGAGAGCGTGTGGCCGAGGGCCGCCGCGTAGCCGCAGAGCAAGTAGAAGACGAGGTAGCGGATCGGCCCCAGGCGGTCCTCGACGTTGTCGCCGAAGATCCACAAGAACAACATATTGCCCAGGAAGTGCATCCAGCCGGCGTGGAGGAACATCGACAGCAGGGCGCTCTTGGCCTCCCAGGCGAGGCCTCCTACGCCGGCTTCGTGGGCCCGGGCCGGAATAAAAGCGGCGCTCATCAGGAACGATTCGAGGTTGACGCCCAGGGTGAGCTCGTAGAGGAAGAGCGCTGCATTGGCCGCGATCAGCAGCCAGGTCACCACCGGCAGGCGCCGGCTGGGGTTGTTGTCGCGGAGCGGGATCATCCGGCCAGGCGGTGCAGTCGCATCAGGTTGGTCATCGGCCGATCCCGGATCGGATCGCCCATCAGGAGCACGATCGAATCCCCCGGGCGGGCCAGCCGCGTCGCCCGCAGATGGCGGTCCACCACCTCGACCACCTCGGAGAGGCTCGCGAGGTCGCGGCCGGTCAAGATCGCGCGCACGCCCCAGATCAAGTTCATTCGCCGCGCCACGGCCTCGTCCCAGGTGAAAATGCGGATCGGGGCCCGAGGCCGATGGCGGGCGATCGAGCGAGCGGTGAAGCCGCCCTGGCTGAAGGCGACGATCAACGGCAGATTGAGCTGCCCGGCGGCGTGGGCGGCGGCGGCGCAGACCACATCGGCGAGCTCGAGGCCCGGATCCTCGGCTTTGCGCGGCTGCTGGGTGGGCGGGAAGACTCGCTCGGGCATGTCGCGGCGATAGGCTTCGGCGCTCTCGATCACCCGCGCCATGGTTTTCACCGCCTCGACCGGGTAGCGGCCGGCGGCGGTCTCGCCGGAGAGCATCAAGGCGTCGGCCCCCTCGAGCACGGCATTGGCGATATCGGTCGCCTCGGCCCGGGTGGGGCGAGGGTGGTCCATCATCGATTCGAGCATCTGGGTGGCGACGATCACCGGTACGCCGTGGCTGCGGCCGGCGAAGACGATGCGTTTCTGCAGCACCGGTACCTGCTCGATCGGCACCTCGACACCGAGGTCGCCGCGGGCCACCATCACGGCATCGGCGTCGGCCACCAGGCGGTCCATGTGGTTGATCGCCGAAGCGCGCTCGATCTTGGCGATGAACGGCGGCTGGCCGCCGTACTCGGCAGCGACCGCGCGCAGGAGCGACAGATCCGCGGGCCGGGCCACGTAGCTCGCCGCCAGGTAGTCCGCTCCCTCGCGCACGGCGAAGGCGACGTCCTCACGGTCTTTGTCGGAAACCGAGAAGGGCAGGTTCGAATCCGGGAGGTTGATGCCCTTGCGCGTGGAAACCGGGCCGCCGGTCACCACTCGCGCCACCACCATGCGTCCTCGCTTGTGCTCGACCTCGAGTTCCACCAGCCCGTTGTCGATCAGGATCCGCTCGCCGCGGGCCACATGGGCCAGCAGTTCGGGATCGTCCATCGGGATCTCGGCGCCTTGTTCCGCCGGTCCGAGGCGCACGGTGGCTCCGCGCTTGAGCGTCCGGGGACCGTCCTCGATCAACCCGAGCCGGTAGCGCGGCCCCATGAGGTCGAGCAGTACGGGGATATGGCGGTCCAGGGCCTTGCTCTCCTCGCGCACGGCGGCGATGCGGCGAGCATGGTCGAGATGGCTGCCGTGTGAGAGGTTGAGCCGGAAGACATCGACCCCGGCGCGGATCAGCCGGCCGATGATGCGGGGTTCCGAGCTTGCGGGTCCGAGGGTGGCGACGATCCTGGCGCGGCGTTCCATGGCGGGACGGAGAGTATATGCGGTGCCCCCCGGGTGTATTCTGGCCGGGATGCGCGCCGCTGCCCTGTTCTGCCTCCTCGCCGTGGGAGCTGCTCCCGCCGGCGCGATGCCGCCGCCCGGCTGGCAGAACTGGCCGGTAGCGGCCACTTCCACCCACGCTCAAGTCTACGTCCCGGCCACGTTGCCGAGCCCCGCTCCCGTGGTGGTCTTCTTGCACGGCTCCGGCTCCTCGCCGGAGGCCTGGCAGAGCCTGCTCGCCCCGGTGGCGGACCAGCTCCATGTGGTGCTGGTGGTGCCGAAGTCCGTGGAGTTCATCGGTTTCGGGGTGGGAGCGGACGATCTCACCGTGAGCGAGCTCCTCGCCCGGCTGCGCACCACGCTGGCCGTCGACGAGACGCGGATCGCCCTCGCCGGGCACTCGGCCGGCGGTGCCTACGCGCTGATGCTGGCCTACGCGAGTGTCGGCCGCTTCTCGGGAGTCTTCACTTTGGGCTCGCCGTATCGCACGGTGCTCGCCCTCGCGGACCCGGACTACGTCGCACCCTGGCGCTACTACTACGGCGACCTCGACCCCAACTACTCGGGCGGCAATGCCGGCGCGATGATCGACCAGCTCGCCCGGCTCGGCGTGCGTCACGAGGAGGAGATCGGCGCCGGCTACGGACACAACGACTGGCCGGCCGGCACCCTCGAGCGTGGCTTCGGCTTTCTTCTCGCGCAGCGCTATCGCACCCCGGCGGGTTGCGTGCCGGGAGAGCACCGGCTCTGCCTGGCGGGAGGCCGCTTCGCCGTGACCGCCCATTGGGCCACAGCAGACGGCGCGAGCGGCATGGCGGGCACCGCTTCGGCCCGCACCGGCGACTCGGGCCTGTTCTGGTTCTTCTCGCCGGAGAACTGGGAGCTGCAGGTCAAGGTGCTCGACGCCTGCGCCTTGAACCAGCACTACTGGCTCTTCGCCGCCGGGACCACCGACGTCGAGTACGACCTCGTGGTGGAAGATCTGCAGAGCGGATCCTCCCGTACCTACCATCATCCGCGGGGCACTCCGGCACCGGCGACCACGGATACCTCGGCTTTCGCCACTTGTCCCTGAGTGCCCGGACTGCTGCACCCATGGAGCATCGCCGAGCGAGGTGGCACCGCTCCGAGCGAGGGCCGGGCTGCCGAACGGGGCCTGCGGGCGCGGGAGAACGGGTTCGGTCGATTCAGTTGGGGTGCTAACATCAGAAACCTCTTGACGGTCTTGGGCGTTGGGGTCGCTCGCTAGGCAGAAGGATCCTGTTCGATGTTCGAAGGGTTGCAAGGCAAGCTCCAGGAAGTCTTCCGCCGCCTGCGGGGCGAAGGGAGAATCAACTCCGAAGCGCTCGAGAGCGCGCTGCGCGAGATCCGCATGGCGCTGCTCGAGGCGGACGTCCACATCCGTGTGGTCAAGCCCCTGGTCGAGCGAATCCGCCAGCAAGCCCTCGGTCAGGAAGTGCTGGCGAGCCTCACCGGAGCCCAGCAGGTCGTCAAGATCGTCCGCGACGAGTTGGTCGAGCTGCTCGGCGAGCCGGGCGGGGAGCTGCGACTCGATGGCCGTCCAGCGGTGATCCTGATGGTGGGCCTGCAGGGCTCAGGCAAGACCACCACCACCGGCAAGCTCGCAGGTTGGCTGAAAGGAAGAGGTCGTTATCCCCTGTTGGTGGCCGGCGACTTGCAGCGAGCGGCCGCTGTGGAGCAGTTGGTCCAGGTGGGCGCCGGCGTCGGCGTGCCGGTCGCCAAGCCCGAGCCGGGCGAGACCGTGCTCGCGCTCGCTCCTCGGGCGATCAAGGAAGCCCGTGAGCGCGGCCACGACGTGGTGATCCTCGACACCGCCGGCCGGCTCCACGTCGACCAGGCGCTGATGGAGGAGCTCTCCAGCCTGGCGAAGCGGGTGGAGCCTTCGGAGATCCTCTTCGTGGCCGATTCCATGACCGGCCAAGACGCGGTGAAGAGCGCAGCGGAATTTGCCGCAGCTTTGCCACTCACCGGCGTGATCCTGACCAAGCTCGACGGCGACACCCGCGGCGGCGCCGCACTGTCGATCCGCACCGTGGCCAACGTGCCGATCCGCTTCGTCGGCATGGGCGAGAAGGCGGCCGACCTGGAGCCGTTCCGCCCCGACCGCATGGCTTCGCGCATGCTCGGCATGGGCGATGTGCTGTCGTTGATCGAGAGGGCCGAACAGGGGCTCGACGCCGCTGAGACCGAGCGCCTGGCCCGGCGCATGGTCTCCCGCGAGTTCAGCCTCGAGGACCTGCGCGACCAGCTACGACAGATCCGCAAGCTCGGTCCGCTGTCCCAGATGATGGAGTTGTTTCCCAAGGTGGGTCCACTTCGGAACCTTGACGTGTCCAATCTGGACGAAAGCCGCTTCAAACGCGTGGAGGCCATCATCAATTCCATGACCCCCCTGGAACGCCGCCGACCCGAGCTGCTCAACGGCAGCCGCAAGCTCCGCATCGCCCGGGGCTCGGGGACTTCGGTCCAGGACGTCAACAGCTTGCTCAAGCAGTACAAGGGCATGCGCAAGATGATGAAAGGCGTGCAGGGAGGCTGGTTGAAGCGGGCTCTAGGGAGGGCGAGGTGATTGACTTGTCGAGGGGCTTCTGGGTTAGGATGCGCCAGTTCTCATGCGGCTTAAGCAGGGACTTGAGTCCCTTCCTTCCTCCGACGTCACGAAATCGAGAGCCCGTAGGCCCATGCGCGTGAACCTTTTGCAGTCCTCGGTAAATCCCCGTTCTGCTGGTAGAACCTCGGCGGCCTTGCTGGTGATGGTGGTCGCGCTCACGGCCCTCGGTTGCTCGAAGCTCCAGGCCCGAATCGAGCTCAAGGAGGGCAACCGGCTCTACCAGGAAGAGAACTACAAGAAGGCCTTGGAGCAGTTCCAGAAGGGGTTGCAGCTCGATCCCGGGTTCAAGGAGATGTGGCGCAGCGTTGGCCTTTCGGCCATGGCCCTCTACCGCCCTGGGGACAGCTCGCCGGAAAATATCAGGATGGCCCAGACAGCCATCGACGCCTTCGAGAAGTACCTGCAAGCCTTCCCCCGCGACGAAAAGGTCCGTGAGTACCAACTGACCACTCTGCTCAACGCCGAGCGCTACGACGACGCTCTCGCCAAGCTGCGGGCGACCCTGGCCCAGAAGCCGGGCGACGAGATGGCGAGCAAGGCGATTCCGACCATCTTGATGAAGGCGGGACGGCTTCCCGAGGCGCTGCAGTTCATCCGCAGCCAGCCCAAGCCGGATCCCGAGCTGCTCCACGCAATCGCCGTCACCTGCTGGGACAAGTCCTTCCGCAACAAGGAGCTCGACCTCGTGGCCCGGGGCAAGTTCATCGACATGGGCCTCGACGCCGAAGGACAAGCGCTCAAGATCAACCCCAACTACTTCGAAGGCAATGTCTATTACGGCCTGCTGCTGCGCGAGCGCGCGGGCAAGATCGAGACCGACCCGGAAAAGCAGCAGGCGATCATCGCCGAGGCGGTGGAGTACCAGAACAAGGCGAAGGCCTTGCGCCAGCAACAGCTCGACAAAGAAAAGCAGCAGGCTGCTGCCAGCGCTCCTGGCGCGGCCCCGGTACACTGAGAGGAATCCGGTCGATGTTTGAGAACTCGCTTGTCGAGACCGTCAGGCGGCCCAGGCCGAAGTGGCGGGTCTACGCCTTCCCCATCGCGCTTGCCGTCCACGCGCTGGGGCTAGCCGGTGCGGTTTTCGCCCAGGCCTGGAACGTCCCGCCGGTGGCTGAACCGCCGATCCGGGTGAGCTTCTTCCAGGCTGCCTCGCCGCCGCCACCACCACCCCCCCCGCCGCCGCCGGCGCCGCCGAAACCCAAGATCGAGGCGCCGAAACCCGTGGTGCAGGTGCCGCAGGAGCCGGTCCAGCCGGTAGAGATTCCGCAGGAAATCCCCAAGCCCTCGGACAGCCCCTCGGTGGATACCGGCATGGAAGGCGGAGTGGAAGGCGGTGTCGAGGGCGGTGTGGAAGGGGGAGTTCCGGGCGGCATTCCTGGAGGCGTGGTCTCCGAAGCGCCCCCGCCGCCGCAGGAGGAAATTCTCCGGGTCGGCGGCAACATTTCGAGGCCAGAGGTCATCACCCGTGTCAACCCGGTCTACCCGGAGCAAGCCCGGCGTGCCCGCATCCAGGGCGTGGTGATCGTGGAAGCAGTCATCGATGAGGGCGGTAACGTCACCAACGTAAAGATCCTGAAGGGTCTTCCCCTGGGTCTGGAGACCGCGGCGGTCGAAGCGGTCAAGAAGTGGAAGTTCAAGCCGGCGTTGCTCAATGGGCGGCCAGTGAAGGTCTACTTCACCCTGACCGTGAATTTCACTTTGCAGTAGGACCTCTCGAATCCCGAGAAGGAGGAGCCGCAAGTCATGGATCTTTCGCTGAGCCACGTATGGAGCCAGATGGGCTTCATCGCCAAGTTCGTAGTCCTCGTCCTGGCGGCGATGTCGATCTGGTCGTTCTACATCATCATCGAGCGCTTCGTGTTCTTCCGCAAAGCCCGCCAGCAGTCGCTGCAGTTCGCCAAGCTGGCGACCCAGGCGTTGTCGGCCGACAAGGTCCAGGATGCAGTCGAGGCGGCGCGGAAGTTCCCCAACAGCCATTTGGCCCGCGTCACCAAGGCAGGACTGATCCAGTTCCTGCATGAGAAGTCGCAAGGCGGTCTCACCGAAGACGAGACCATCGAGGCTGCGCGCCGGGCCATCGAGCGAGAGACGCTGGTCACCTACTCCGACTTCAAGAAGGGCACCGCCGGCCTTGCCACGGTGGCCTCTACCGCCCCCTTCGTGGGTCTTTTCGGAACGGTGTTCGGCATCATCAACGCCTTCACCGGTATGGCCATGACCGGCTCGGGCGGTATCGCCGCGGTGTCGGCCGGTATCGCCGAAGCGCTGGTGACCACGGGCTTCGGTATCGGCGTGGCGATTCCGGCGGCGTGGCTCTTCAACCACTTCACGACCCTGCTCGAGCGCTTCCAGGTCGAGATGTCGAACTCGGCTTCCGAGCTGATCGACTTCTTCATCAAGAAGCACCAGGGAGCTGCCCATGGCGCTCGCGCCCAAAGGTAAGCTGGACGGCGGCGCAGACGTCCGGAGCGACATCAACGTCACTCCGTTGGTGGACGTCATGCTCGTGCTGCTGATCATCTTCATGGTGATCACGCCATTGCTGCAAAAGGGCGTCGACGTGAACCTGCCGCAAACCACCACGCCGGAGAAGATGCCGGAGAGTCCCCGGCAGCTCGACGTGGCGATCAAGCGCGACGGCAGCGTCTTCGTCGGCCCTACTCGAATCGCCAAGGAGGCTGTGCTGCAAGTCCTCAAGGACATTCACGCGCAGACCCCCGACAAAGATGTCGTTCTCAAGGCCGACCAGACGCTGAAGTACAAGGAAGTGCGCGATCTTATGCGCACCGTCAACGAGGCTGGCTTCGAGGATGTGGGCCTGGTAACGCAGAAGAAGGGCGGCGGTAGCTAGCCCGAGCGAGGCAAGGGAGCTTAGATCATGGCAATCAGCGCAGGCGGAGGCCGGGGTGGCGTTCGCAACGAGATCAACATCACTCCCCTCATTGACGTGCTCCTGGTGCTGCTGATCATCTTCATGGTGATCACGCCGCTTTTGCAGCAGGGCTATGCGACGCATCTGCCCCCGAAGGTGGAGTCTGCGGTTCCCCCGCCGGCGCAGAGCGACCAGCTCATCGTGCGGATCGACGCCTCGGGCAACATGTTCATCAACAAGACGCAGGTTCCAGCCTCGACCTTCGTGACCGAGCTGCAGAATGCGCTCAAGGGTCGCGAGAAGAAGCTGGTCTTTTTTGCGGCAGACGGCGAGCTGCCCTATAGCAAGGTCGCCGACTTTCTGGATTCCGTCCGAAACGCCGGGGCCGAGAACCTGGGCATGGTCTTCGACGATCTGAAACCAGGCGGCTAGCCCGGCAGACTTTCCGCGGGTGCCCTTCGGCACCTGAACGGAGCCCAATAACGACGAGCTCGGACGCGATGCTTCCCGGCATTGCTGCCCGAGCTTCTGTGTTTGTAGCAGCCCAGCTGTAGCGGCAAGACGGCTGCTCATTTTGGAGGAGACCAAGGTGTTTCAAAGACGTTCCTTGTTGCTGGCTGCCGTGCTGTTCTTGACGAGCTTGGCAGCCTGGGCGCCCTCGGCCTGGGCGAGCGAAGCCGAACTGGTGTTACCGGACCTCGGCTCGGTGAGCTTCCTCGGCATGAGCGGCCACTCACTGCTGCTGGCGGGGCTCTTGATCTGCCTGCTCGGCTTCGGCTTCGGCCTGCTGATGTATCGGCAGCTCAAGTCGCTGCCCGTGCACCGCTCGATGCGCGAGATCTCCGAGCTGATCTACGAGACCTGCAAGACCTACCTCTTTACCCAGGGGAAGTTCATCGCCATTCTCTGGGTGTTCATCGCCGCGATCATGGTGGCCTACTTCGGCTGGCTGCGGCACTTCACGCTCGACAAGCTGGCGCTGATCATCCTGTTCAGCGTGGTCGGCATTCTCGGTAGCTACGGCGTGGCGTGGTTCGGCATCCGGATCAACACCTTCGCCAACTCCCGCTCCGCCTTCGCCTCGCTTCGGGGCAAGCCGTTCCCTACCTACGCCATCCCGCTCAAGGCCGGCATGTCGATCGGCATGCTGCTGATCTCGACCGAGCTCGTGATCATGTTGGCCATCTTGCTCTTCGTGCCCGGGGATTACGCGGGCCCCTGCTTCATCGGCTTCGCCATCGGAGAGTCGCTCGGTGCGGCGGCCCTGCGTATCGCCGGCGGCATTTTCACCATCGGTGGCGCTGGAGCCTGGAGCAACGCGGGCACAATCACGGCCATCAATAGCACGGTGAATCTGGGCGGCTCGTTCACGCAGGAGGGTCTTGGGATTTTCAATCGCACGGGCAGCACGGTGAACTTGACCGGCACGCTGGTGTGCAGGGTCGGACCTTCGATGTGATCGAAGGCCAGCCGCTCGAACCACGCGGTGACGTCCGCGGCCGGAACCGGGCCGTAGCGTCCCGTGAGCACGTCGCGGATGCCGCCGAGCTCGAGCACGGCGCGAACGCCACCGCCGGCGATGACGCCGGTTCCCTCGGAGGCGGGGCGCAGGACGACGTGACCGGCGCCGAAGCGGCCGATCGTGCGGTGCGGAAGCGTCTGCCCGTACTTGGGCACGCGGATCAGGTCCTTACGGGCGTTCTCGACGGCCTTCTGGATCGCGAGCGGAACCTCGCGGGCCTTGCCGTAGCCGATCCCGACCACGTCGTTCTCGTCGCCGACGGCGACGAGGGCCGTGAAGGAGAAGCGACGGCCGCCCTTGACGACCTTCGCGACGCGGTTGATCTCGATCACGCGCTCCTGCAGGTCGAGCCCCTTCGGGCTGACCATCTCAATGCGGGCTGTATCCATTCCCTTCATTTCAGCTCTTCACCGTACCGGAGTTCCTAGAACTCCAGTCCACCCTCTCTCGCACCTTCGGCCAGGGCCTTGACCCTGCCGTGGTAGCGGTAACCGCTTCGGTCGAAGACACAAGTCTCGACGCCTGCCTTCTTTGCACGTTCTGCCAGCAGTTCGCCGGCCTTCTTCGCCTGATCGGTGCCGCTGAGCTTCTTGAGCTCGGGCTCGGTCCAGTTCGCGGCAGCCAGCGTCCTGCCATCGACATCGTCGATGAGCTGCGCGAAAACGCCACGGTTGGACCGGTACACGGACAGGCGGGGCCGCTGGGCGGTTCCGGACACCTTGGCCCGGACCCGGTAGCGGCGGCGCTGCCTTCTCTGGCGGCTGGTTGTGATGCTCATACTCGCTTGCCGACCTTCCTGGCGACGTGTTCGCCGCGGTAACGGATGCCCTTGCCCTTGTAAGGCTCCGGCGGACGGCTCTCGCGGATGTTTGCCGCGACCTGGCCGACCTTCTGCTTGTCAATCCCCTTGACGATGATCTCCGTCGGCTGGGGAAGTTCAAATTCGATGCCCTCGGGAGCCTCGATCGAGACCGGATGCGAATATCCGAGCGCCAGTTCGAGGTTCTTGCCCTTGGCCGCGGCACGGTAACCGACGCCCTGGATCTCCAGGACCTTGGTGTAGCCGTCGGTGACGCCGACGATCATGTTGGCGATCAGGCTGCGGGTCAGGCCGTGGAGCGCACGATGGTTGGGGCGGTTCGTCGGTCGCTCGACCGAGATCACGCCTTCCTCCGTCTTCACGGTCATGTCGGTCGAGACTTCCTGGGTGAGCTCGCCCTTCGGGCCCTTGACCGTGATCAGTCCGGGCTTGATGTCGATCTCGACCCCATCGGGGAGATCGATCGGCTTTTTTCCAATTCGACTCATGAATTCCTCGTTACCAGACGTAGGCGAGAACCTCGCCGCCGACGCCTTCCTTCTTGGCTTCGTGACCGGTCATCACACCGTGAGAGGTGGTGATGATCGCGGTGCCGGTGCCGCCGTGAACCCGGGGGACCTCGCCGTGGCCGACGTAACGACGGCGGCCGGGGCGGGAAACCCGCTCGAGTCCGGTGATCACCGGCTGATGGTCCTTCGTGTACTTGAGCTCGACCGTGATCTTCTCGCCCACGTCGGCAGCGCTCTTCTCGTAGCCCGAGATGTAGCCCTGCTCGGTGAGGATGCGGGAGACCTCCAGCTTCAGCTTCGAGCTGGGCACCTCGACGGTGGCCAGGCCGGAGCTGAGGCCATTCCGGATGCGGGTCAGGTAGTCGGAAATCGGATCGGTAAGCATTTGACTACCAGCTCGACTTCGTCATGCCGGGGATGTAGCCCTCATGGGCGGCCTCGCGCAGGCAGATCCGGCAAATGCCGAACTTGCGGTAGTACGCACGGGGGCGGCCGCACCGCCGGCACCGGTTGTACTCGCGGGTTGAAAACTTCGCCTTGCGCTGCTGGCGCACCTTCTGTGACGTCTTGGCCATTAGGCCTGGTCCTCCTGCTCTTCGGCGGCTGCGTCTTCGGCGGCATCGTCCGATGCCTCCTCGGCCGCGTCATTTTCAGTGTCTGCTGCTTCTGCCGGGGCCTCTTCTTCGGCCGGCGCTTCGGTGGAGCCGGCTCCATCGGTTGCCTCTGCAGCCGGCTCATCCGGGGCGGTGCTTTCTTCGGCACCCTCGGGGACCGGGCGGCCTTCCTTGGCGAAAGGCATGCCCAGGCCGAGCAGCAGCTCGAAAGCCTCGTAGTCCGTCGGTGCGGACGTGGTGATCGTGATGTCAAGACCGCGGGTCTCGTCAACCGAGTCGTAATCGATCTCGGGGAAGATCAGCTGTTCCTTGACACCCATGGAGTAGTTGCCGCGACCGTCGAATGAGGTCGCCTTGAGTCCGCGGAAGTCACGGATGCGCGGGATCGCGATCGAGTTCAGTCGATCGAGGAACTCCCACATCCGGGCGCCCCGGAGGGTCACCGAGGCGCCGACCGGCATTCCCTCGCGAAGCTTGAAGGACGCGATCGACTTCTTGGCGATCCGGGTGTTCGGCATCTGACCGGCGATCGTGGCGAGCTCTTCGATCGCCTTTTCGCGGGACTTGGAGTCAACCGAGGAGCCGAGGCCCATGTTCAGGGTGATCTTCTGAAGGCGCGGGGCCCGCATCGGAGTCGAGTAGCCGAAGGTCTCCATCAGCTTCGGGAGAACCTCGTTGATGTAGGTGTCCCGGAGCCGCGGCGGCGGCACTGCCTGTTGTGTTGTCGTAGCTGCTTCCATGATCTTCTCTAAATGGCCTCGCCGGTGCGCTTCGAGTAGCGCTGGCGAACGCCGTCGTCGGTGATGCGGACGCCGATTCGGGTCGGCTTGTTGTCGGTCGGGTCGACCAGGGCCACGTTCGACACGTGGATCGGACCCTCCATCTCGATGATCCCGCCTTCCTTGCCCTGGCCCCGGCCGTCCGGCGAGGGCTGGGCGCGCTGGTGGCGCTTGATCATGTTGAGGTCTTCAACGTACACGGTTCCGGCCTTGGGGTCGGTCCTCAGAACCTTGCCCTGCTTGCCCTTCTCCTTGCCGCTGATTACCTGCACGGTGTCATCGGTGCGGATACGCATCACAGCACCTCCGGGGCGAGCGAGATGATCTTCATGAAGTCGCGGTCACGCAGTTCGCGGGCGACCGGTCCGAAGATGCGGGTACCGCGCGGGTTGTTCTGCGCGTCGATCAGCACGGCAGCGTTCTCGTCGAAGGCGATGTAGGTGCCGTCCTGGCGGCCGATCTCCTTCTTGGTCCGGACGATCACGGCCTGGACGACCTCGCCCTTCTTGACGTTGCCCTGCGGGCTGGCCTGCTTGACGGTCGCGGTGATCACGTCACCGATCGATCCGTACTTGCGGTGCGAGCCACCCTTGACCCGGATGCAGAGGAGTTCACGGGCGCCGGAGTTGTCGGCGACGCGGAGTCTGGATTCCTGCTGGATCACCGTCTACCTCGCCTTCTCCACGACCTCGACCAGCTTCCAGTGCTTGGTCCTGGAAAGCTTGCGGGTCTCGATCACGCGGACCACGTCACCCTCATGGGCTTCGTTCCGTTCGTCATGCGCGTGGATCTTGTGCGACTGGCGGACGATCTTTTCGTAGACCGGGTGACGCCGGGCGGTGTCGCCGTCTGAACGATGGCTGATCTCATTGCACCTGGGACCTGGTGGCTCCATGGCACGTGGGGCTCGAATGCCTATCTCGTCGAGGCGGCGGACGGACAGCTGTGCATCGTTGATACCGGCTTTGCGCGCAGCGCCAGGGGCATCGTCAAGGATCTGCGCGCCACCGTCCCCGGCCGCACCGTCGTGACGCCGGTGACGCCCACCTTCGACCCGACCACCAGCGAGATCTACGTCGAGGTGAGGGTCTCGTGATCAGCATCCGATCGGCGCTCCGGCGCCGTGTCGCGGGGCCGCTCGACGCGGGCCTCACCCTGGCCGAGCTCATGGTCACGCTCGTCCTGATGGGCGTCGTCGGCACGCTCATGCTCTCGGCGACCGTCATGGTGAGCCGGACCGTGGTCAACACGCAGGCGTCGGGCGACAGCCTCGACATCAACCGGGTCGGCATGAACCGCATGGCCCGCTCGATCCGGGCCGGTATCGAGATCGTGCGGTCCGGGCAGGCCAACCAGCCGGCCATCGA
>CALMKX010000212.1 GCA_937867335.1 uncultured Acidobacteriota bacterium | reverse complement strand
CGCCTTCTACGATCCGGTCCAGGACCGCCTGCGGCTCTCGGCCTCGCAGACAGGTGCCCGCACGATGACCCTGGCCGACACGCAGGGCAACTTCCTGGCCGCGACCGGCCTGCTCGGCGCAACCCAGCAGCTCGGCCAGAACGCCCTGTTCAGCATCGACTCGGTCAACAATGGCGCCCAGCTCTCCAGCTCCAGCAACTCGATCTCTGGGTACATCCCCGGGGTCACGATGGACCTGAAGTCCGCCGAGGGCCAGCAGACGCTGATGAAGTGGCAGTCGTCGTACCACGCCGTCGCAAACGACACGGGCGCGAGCGCCGAGGCCGGCGACCAGCTCGCGGCGGTCCAGGGTGGGCTCGGAGTTGCGGAGTTTCATGGCGTTTCCTCCTTGAGAGTGGAGCTGGCAAGAGGGGGCGAAACTCGGTGGTTCTCGCTTCGTATCCTAACCCTGGCCGTCCCTCGCCCGATGCCACCGATCGTCCGGCCCGCTCGCTCCGCCCGCGTATTTCGCCGAGGAATGCCCCGCCGAAGGGTATGCTCCTCGTTCAAGGAGAGAAGCACAATGAAAAAGGTGCTGTGGACTGCTGTTTTGAGCCTCGCCCTGGCGGCCGCCTGGACGGCGACAGCCGCGGGTTGGGATCCTGATCTCTTCGCCGGCTTGAAGGCCCGTTCGATCGGCCCGGCCGGCATGAGCGGGCGAGTGCCCGCCCTCGACGCCGTGGCGTCGGATCCCCGCACGGTCTACGTCGGCTCCGCTTCGGGCGGAGTGTGGAAGTCGGTGGACGCTGGCCTCACCTTCAAGCCCATCTTCGACGACCAGCCGGTGCACTCCATCGGCGCCCTCGCCATCTTCCAGGCCGACCCGGCGATCGTCTGGGTGGGTACCGGCGAAGGCAACCCCAGGAACACCGCCTCGGTGGGCAACGGCATCTACAAGACGATGGACGGCGGCGAGACCTGGCAGCACCTGGGGCTCGACGCCACCGAGCGGATCGCCCGCCTGGCCCTCCACCCCGCGAACCAGGATGTCGCCTACGTCTGCGCCCTCGGCCGGGAATGGGGCGAGAACCCCGAGCGGGGCGTCTTCAAGACCACCGACGGCGGCAAGACCTGGGCGAAGATCCTCTACGTCGACGAGAAGACCGGCTGCGCCGACCTGGCGATGGATCCCGCCAACCCCAACAAGCTCTATGCCGCGATGTGGCAGTTCCGGCGCTGGCCGTACTTCTTCAAGTCCGGCGGCCCGGGCTCGGGCCTCTACAGCAGCCAGGACGGCGGCGCCACCTGGAAGCGCTACGAGGAGGAAGACGGCCTGCCCAAGGGCGAGCTGGGGCGGATCGGCATCGCTATCTCGCGCTCGAACCCGGAGATCGTCTACGCCGTGGTGGAGGCCGAAGCCAGTGCCCTCCTGCGCTCGAGCGACGGCGGCAAGAGCTTCGAGACCGTGAACAGCAAGCCGGACGTGGCACCCCGGCCGTTCTACTTCGCGGATCTGCGGGTGGATCCAGCGTGGCCCAACCGGGTCTACAACCTGGGCTATTCGGTGCAGGTTTCCGACGACAGCGGCAAGACGTTCAAGACCCTGCCCGGCACCGAGGCCACCCACGGCGACAACCACTCGATGTGGATCAACCCGGGCAACCCCAATCACATCTTCGTTACCGACGACGGCGGCGTGCACGAGAGCCGGGACCGCGGCAACACCTTCCGCTTCGTGGGCACCCTGCCGCTCGCCCAGTTCTACCACGTGGGTTTCGACTTCGACACGCCCTACAACGTCTACGGCGGCCTGCAGGACAACGGCTCCTGGCGGGGCCCGAGCTCGATCCACCAGCGCGGCGGCATCCGCGGCTACTTCTGGAAGGACGTGGGCTTCGGCGATGGCTTCGACGTCCAGCCCGATCCCACCGATTCCCGCATGGGCTACTCGATGGCCCAGGGCGGCAACCTGGTGCGCTGGAACCTCACGACCGGCGAGCGCAAGCGAATCGCTCCGGCCCCCGAGGGCGACACCAAGCTGCGCTTCAACTGGAACGCCGGCCTGGCGATCGACCCCTTCGATCCCGCCACGATCTACTACGGCAGCCAGTTCGTGCACCGCTCGAAGAACCGGGGCGATAGCTGGGAGGTGCTGAGCCCGGACCTCACCACCAACAACCCCGAGTGGCAGAAGCAGAACGAGAGCGGCGGCCTGACGCCGGACGTCTCCACCGCCGAGAACTACACCACCATCATGACCATCGCCCCCAGCGCGGTCGAGCGAGGCGTGATCTGGGTGGGCACGGACGACGGCCGGGTGCAGGTGACGCGGGACGGCGGCAAGACCTGGGCGAGCGTCGAGAAGAACCTCAAGGGCGTGCCGGCCAACACCTGGGTTCCCCACATCGAGGCCTCGAAATTCCAGGGCGGGGAAGCCTTCGTGGTGCTGGACAACCACCGGCGCTCGGATTGGGCCTCCTACGTCTACCGCACCACCGATTACGGCGCCACCTGGAAGAGCCTCGCCACCCCGGACGTCAAGGGCTACTGCCTGGTGCTCGAGCAGGATCCGGTGAAGCCGGAGCTGCTCTTCCTGGGCACCGAGTTCGGGCTCTTCCTCTCCTTCGACGGCGGCGCCAAGTGGTATCCGTTCCGCCAGGGCCTGGGCACCGCCTCGGTGATGGATCTCGCGGTGCACCCCCGCGACAACGATCTGATCATCGCCACCCACGGCCGGGCGATGTACATCGTGGACGACATCCGCCCCCTGCGCGAGATGAGCGACGCCACCGTGGGCCAGAAGCTCCAGCTCTTCTCGGTGGCCCCGGCGGCCCAGTTCCACTTCAGTTCCGAGGACGGCGGCTTCGGCGGCGGCATGGCCGACTACCGCGGCGAGAATCGTGACTACGGCGCCCTGGTGAGCTACTGGCTGGGCGACGACGACTTGCCGCTGCCAGACGGCAAGAAGGAGGCCGAGCGCCAGAAGGCGCTGCGGGCCAAGAAGGCGGCCGAAGCCGCAGCCCCTCCGGCTCCGGAGAAGGCCACCGGCCCGAAAGCCGCCGGCGCGAAACCGGCCGCAGCGCCGGCCGCTGAAGGCGACAAGGGCGAGGAGAAGGGCAAGGGTGAGGGCAAGCCGGAGGTCACGCTCGAGATCAGCGACGCCGGCGGCAAGCTGGTGCGCACGCTCAAGGTGCCAGCCACCCGCGGGCTCAACCGCACCGTCTGGGCTCTCGACCGTGACGCCTTCAAGCAGCCGCCCCGTGAGGAGGGCCGCCGACGCCGTCGCGGCAACGACGGCGGGCCGGAGCTGGCCCCGGGCACTTACCAGCTGGTGGCGAAGTTCCGCGGCGAGGAGGCCAAGACCACCATCACCGTGCTGCCGGACTCCACCAGCAAGGCCGTCGCGGCCGACTGGCAGGCCCACGAGCAGGCGGTGCAGCGGCTCGGTGCCACGAACGACCGCCTGGTGGATGCCATCCAGCGCATCCGCACCACCCGTGCGGACATCGACCTGGTCTCCCAGAAGCTGCGCGAGAAGCTCACCGACGCCGGCGAGAAGGACGACAAGAAGATCGACGAGCATCCTTTGATCAAGGCCGCCGGCCCGCTGCAGGAGGGTCTCACCAAGCTCGAGAAGAAGCTCTGGCAGCCGCCCGAGGCCAAGGGGCTGCTGCCGGGCGACGACGCCTTCTCCAAGCTCGGGGAGGCGTTCTTCGGCATCGACGCCTCCTGGGGGGCCCCCACGGCGAACGACCTCACCCTGCTCGCCGCCGCCGAGAAGCTCGCCAACTCGGCCCTCGAGGAGGTGAACGCCTACTTCGCCAAGGACGTGGCGGACTACAAGGCCAAAGTAGCCGCGGAAGGCGTCGGCTTGCTCACGAAGTAGAAAGCCCGGACCGAACCCCGGTGTCGAAGCGCTGAGCGGGCCCGGCGAGGAGGCGAGAAGACCGCCAAGCCTCTTCGCCGGGTCTGGGCAAGCCCCTCTTGCGATCCGTTCGGCTCGGGAAGCTTGCAGAACGAGATCCTCGTGAGATCCGGAACAGAAACGAAACCTTGTTAGCCGGCTTGCCGATGATCGTTCATCCGGCTGCGACTCCGGGGTTCCTCAGAAGTGGGTTGATCGATTCGCGCTCGACAGTTGTGAATCCTTTCGAAAGCGGCACGTGCAGGCTCCCGGCTCCTCGGCCGGAGTGCCGTTGTAGGATGCCGGCCGAGGAGCCCGTTCTTGGAGATCCAAGGTCAACAGGACGCGGTCGTTTCTGAGCTCGGCCCGGTGCCTTCCCCAACGCAGAACTGGAGCTCCTGGCGGCGAGCAGCCTACGGGCTGGGCCTAGCGCTGGCTATCGGCCTTCAGGGTCTGGCGCTCGAGCGGCAGTCTCTCACCAGCGACGAGCCGTACCATCTTCTCGCAGGGGAGCAGGCTCTACGCCTGGGCACCAACACCATCAACTTGGAACATCCTCCGCTGGTCAAGATGGTCGCGGCGGTGCCATTGAGCTTGGGCGGCTCTCCATTCACCCTGCCGGTGCGAGTGGATGAAGCGTTGGCTCGCAGCCAGTCGATCTTCGATCCGGGTGTCAACCTCGAAAGGCTTCGCTTCCAGACCGGCCTAGCCATGCTGCTCTGTTTCGCCCTTCCCTTTCTGTTGGCTTGCTTCTGGCTGGGCAGCGAGCTGGGAGGTGCACGCACCGGAGCGACGCTCGCACTCTTGGTCGGCCTCTCCTTCGCGGTGGTGCCGTACCTCTCGATCGTTCAAACGGACACCGCGGTAGCCCTCGGTTTCACCTTGACCCTGGCCCAAGGTCTACGCTTTCTGAGGCGGCCCGGTTTGTGGCCAGCCGTCCTCTTGGGAGCCTTCTTCGGTCTGGCCCTGGCGAGCAAGTTCTCGGCAGTTCTGTTAACTCCGGCTCTCCTCCTGGTGCCGGTCTTCGCCGGGGGAAGGGCTTGGTCCCGAGCGAAGTGCCTCGTCTCGCTCTTGATCGTGGCAGCTGTCTCTGCGGCCGTGCTCCTGGGCAGCTACGCGATTGCCAACCGCCATTACGACGCTCGGGCCGGGCGAGAGGCGCTCCAGCTCTATTGCGAGGGCCGGGGTACTCTGGTGGTGGAGGGGCGGCTGGCGGCTCAGTGCGAGCCGATCCTGGCCCTCGAGCGCTTGTGCCCATCGCTGGCTCAGTGGTGGCTCGGCCTGAGGGGAATCGCTACCCAGAACTCGCTCGGCACGTACGCTTCCTATGCCTTTGGCACGATCAGCTCTCGCGGTAGATGGTGGTATTTCCCGGCAGTTCTCCTGATCAAGACGCCGTGGGTCATCTTGTTCGCTACCGCGGCGGCTGGGGTGCTGGCCGTTCGGCGACGGGCAGGCCGCGGAGAATTCCTGCCGGCCCCAGCGGCTGAGGGAGCGTGGGGCGGAAGAACCCGCTCGCTGGTGCTTCTCGTGGCCGCGGGCACCTACCTCGCGGCAGCAGTCAGCTCGAATTACAATCTCGGCTTCCGCCATCTCTTGCCGATCGTGCCCATTCTGTACTCGCCCGCAGCTCGATGGCTGGCGAGCGCAGGCCGCCTGCGGTCGGTGCTGATGATCGGGCTCGCCCTCGAAGCTCTGGTTCTCGCTCCGGCGTGGATGAGCTCCACCAATCTCTGGTGGCTGGGTTCGCACAATCCCTTCCGGTTCGCCCTCAGCATGAGCGATGGGGAGTACAAGCAAGGCTTCTTCGCTCTCGCTCGATTCGCGAGGGAGCAGAAACTCGAGAGGTTGGGCGTTTTGCTACCGGGAGCCAGCGCGAGGGAGGTGCCGGCGTACGTGCCGGGAGGCTACAAGGTCGAGCCGGATTCACAGCTCGAGCCCGGTTGGTACGCCGTGAGCATCGCGGTCGAGCAGGCGCTTCCGGCGCTTCGCCATGCGAGCCCCGAAGAGCTCTACGACTTCGAAGGCTTGAGGAGCGCGGCTGCAGCCATCGAGCCGGTCTGGCTGCGGATTCGGCGGGGCGAGGACCGGGGCTATCATGCGGGGACCTTCCACCTTTATCGACTCCAGGACGCCGAGCTGCCCCCAGCCCCTCGCTGAAGCGTTGCCGGTAGCCGAGCTTGGTCTCTCCGATCCTCGTTAGAGGGAGTGCAAGACTTCTCTGGCATCCTCGCGTCCTATCGCTCGATTTCGAACCCTCGACCGGAGCTTCGCCGAGGGCCTTTTCGGGTTAGAGTAGCCACCGAAAGCGCCGACTGGCCATGACGGACACGACTGCGAGGCAAGGGTTTCGCGAGTGGTTGCGCACCACGTTCGAGACTCCTGTCAAGCTGCAGTTCGGCGAGTCGCAGATGCTCGAGGCGAAGACGCTGAATCTCGCCCAGGGCGGCATGTTCGTGCCCATGAAGCAACCCAAGCCGGTGGGCACGCTGGTGCGCTTCGAGCTCGAGCTGCCGGATTCGCGGGCCTCGGTCGCCGGCTTCGGCGAGGTGGTCTGGCTGCGGGTGCGCAACGAAGGCCCGGAGCTGCCTCCCGGCGTCGGCATCCAGTTCCGCTACCTCTCGGACGTCGACCGCCAGCGAATCCGCGAAGTGGCGCAGCTGATCGTGGCCGATGCCACCAAGCGCGAAGCGGCGGCGGAAGCCGCGGCCCTGGCAGCCGCGACCCCGAGACCGGCGATGGCCACGGCTTCGAGGGCTGCCACGGGAGCGCCCGTGGACCCCGAGGCCTGGCGCGCCGCGCTCACTCATCCGACCCCGGTGCCGGACGACCTTCCCGATCTGCCGGATGTCACCGACTTGCCCGAGATGCCTCCCTTGAGCGAGCTGGTGCCGGCCGGGCCGGCGCCGGTTCCGGATCGGGATCGTGCACGCCGGCGGACTGGCACCGGGCATGAACAATGCGGTGCGGGCCGCGGTGCGACTCGGTCTGGGCGGGTTCGTCCGCAACTCGAACGCCGGAGTCGTCATCGAAGTGGAGGGCGCGTCGGGCGCCATCGACGCGTTCGCCCGTGCCCTCGTCACCGAGGCGCCTCCCCTGGCGGCGGTCGAGACCGTGACGGACGAAGGGATCCCGACCGCCGGCGACACGACGTTCCGCATCGATCTCAGTCGCGCGCAGCCGGGTGAGCGAACGTCCATCCCCCCGGACGTGGCGACCTGCGACGCGTGTCTCCGCGAGCTCGGCGACCCGACCGACCGTCGATTTCGCTACCCGTTCCTCAACTGCACGCACTGCGGGCCGCGCTTCACGATCACGATCTCTTCGTGATACCTTGCGGCGGTCGGTGCTGAGAGACTCACGTCGGCGGCCGGAGCTGGATCCATCGCGGCACCAAAACACCAGTTCCCAAACCGGGGTGTCTCGCGAGGCCAGGTCTGCCAGGGCTTGTTGGTGGCAGCTTGAAAATGCCTTTCGATGCAGGCTGGCAAGTGTGGACCTGCCGCCCAAACCCCCGCAATCGCTCCCA
>CALMKX010000211.1 GCA_937867335.1 uncultured Acidobacteriota bacterium | reverse complement strand
GCTCTGGGCGATCTGGTTCGACGGCGAGGAGAACTCCGTCACCGCGGCGAAGCAGGTGGTGCCCTTCGACCGCTGCCGCTTCGACCGACGCGCGCTCGACCTACCACGAGGCTCTCGTCGACTGCGAGTTGCTCGCCACCGCCTATTGCCGCATGCGCGTCATGCTCGACACGCCGCGCACGCAGGGCGATTTCCTCGATGCGCTCCTCGCGCAAACCGAGGAAACCGACCGCACCCCGATCCAGATTCCCCTCCTCGCGCCGCAGCACAGGGAACCCGCCCCATGAGCGCGATCCCGCTCCTCTACGCCGCCAGTCATTACACGACCGGCCGCTCCCTGCTCAGCCCGAAGAAGATCGTCGCGCTCGCCAAAACGTCGGGCGTCGCCTCGCTCTGCGACGACCAGGCCCTCGCCGGCGCCTACGAACTATCGCTCGAGGCCAAGAAAAAGGGCCTCAAAGCCGTTCTGGGGACGCGTCTCGTCCTCGACGACCTCGAAATCGCGGTCCACATCGAGGACGCCCCGGGCTGGCCGGCGCTCTGCCGCATCTCGAACGAGCTGCGCCTGAAGCAATTCAACCTTGCCCAGCTCATCGCCGCCCTTGCCGCGGCGCCCACACCCGGGTCCCTCGAAGCCCTCTCGCGCGTGCTCTGGGACCGCGACTCACGCTTCCCGGTGCGTCTGGCGGCCTTCCAGGCGCTCCGGATTGACTTTCGTCAATAGGCGTCGCTACAATCCGGGTAAAAGTTCAGGTAACACTTGAGGCGATTGGGGTTAAAATCCGACCAGAGAAGCTGCGATCCTGTTGATCCAGCAGTCATGATCCCGAGTTCCGATCAGGAGAGTTCCATGCAGAGGAAGGCCTGGTTCCTCGCTTTCGGGTTGACCGTCGTTTTCGCGGGGGTCGCAGCAGCGGCTCCGCCCTTCGGTAGTTTCGGCGGGCTGGTAACGGGCGGCAACTCCACCGCCGGCGTGGCCTCGGTCCATGGCTGGGCCCTCGACGACAATGGAGTTTTCGCTGTCGACATCGTGGTCGACGGCCAGGTGGCCGGCCGCGCGCTCTACGGACGCGCTCGACCGGGTGTCACTCTGGCCTATCCGAGCTACCCGGATTCCGCGGCCCCGGGCTACGGGTTCGAGCTCGACACCACCCGCTACCTGAACGGTAACCACACCGTGACGGCCCGGGTGACGAGCCTGACCGGCGAAGTCCGCCAGCTCAACAGCGTGACACTGGAATTCCTGAACGTCACCCACAACCTGGTGCCGTTCGGCCGCGTGGAGTTCCCCAACTCCGACGCCGAGCTCTTCGGCAACTGCAACCCGCTCGACCCGAACCGCCGCTACTCGGTGTTCTGGGGTTACGCCCTGGATGTCGGGGTGGAGCGGGGGGACCAGGGCGTCGCCTACGTGCAGCTGCTGATCGACGGCGTGCTCCACGCGGACACCCTGATCAACTGCCGCTACGACATTCCTCGCGGCGGCTACACCGACTGCTACGGGCTGCCGCGCCTGGACCTCACGCGCTTCTTCCCCACGCTTTCGGACTCGCCCCACAGCGGCTTCCGCTTCGTGCTGGACGTGGGCGACCTGATCGCCCTCGAGCGCTACACACCGGGCCGGCACCTGATCACCATCCGGGCCGGAGATCGCGCCGGGCAGGTGAGCAATATCCACGACTTCCCGGTGACCTTCACTTGCTTCGACTTCGTCGGCAACGACAACAGCTTCGGGGCGGTGGATCGCCCGCGCGGCGGCCTGATCTACTCGGGTATCGTCGAGGCGATCGGCTGGGCCCTCGACCTCGAGGGCGTGCACGATGTCGTGATCAACGTCGACGGCTTCCCGGTGGGTGATGCCGAGCGCGGTTTCGTACGCCCCGGCGTGACCAACCTCTACCCGGGCTACCTGGACAGCGCCACTCCGGGCTGGCGGTTCTTCCTGGACACCACGCTGCTCTCGGATGGCGAGCACTTCTTCCAGGTGCTGGTGCGCGACAACACCGGTGCCGAGACGATCATCGGCGAGCGCCGGTTCGGGGTCTACAACCCCTAGCTCGGCCGACTGATAGCGCTCCTTGCCCTACCACCGAGCCGCCTCCGAGGGTCATCCCCCCGGGGCGGCTCGTAGTGTTTCAGGACGGAGCTGAAGTTAGTGGCGCGTTGCGTCCAGCGCTTCGGCCTGCCGCTGGGCAAGCAGCTCTCGAGCCTGGGGGAAGAGGCTCAAGGCCTTCTGGATGACGCTGTCGCCCTCGGCCAGGGCACGGTGCTGAGCCTCGATACCGAAGCGGGCGTTGAGCAGCTCGCCGCTCACCATGCGCACCACGTAGTCCGGGTGCTTGGACTCGGCGAAGCCCTTGGTCGCCTGCTCGGCGGTGACCAGACCTTCCTTCACCAGCCAGGCCTGGAAGGGCTCGAGGATCGCCGAGTTGGTTCGGAAGGCAGGGCTCGAAACGGCCTTGGCATGCTCCGGATCCCGCAGGTAGTCGACCGCGAAGTCGAGGAAGGCGTTCCTCGCCAGCAGGAACTGCTCGAAGGTGCTGAGCTCCTCGTTCTCGGCCGACACGTCCGGAGTGATGCCGCCGCCGGCGTACACCGGCCGCCCGAGGTCGGTCTTGAACGTCTCGGCAGGCGTGTGAGCCACCTTGCCGTCCGCTGCGCTGGGATCCGGGGTGGAGGTGTAGTAGTCGTAGTAGGAGGTGTAGTCGCGCTGGATCAGCCGGCCTGAGGGCGTGTAGTACTTGGCCGTGGTGAGGGCGAGGCCGGCGCCGTAGGGCAGGTTAAACACCGTTTGCACCAGGCCTTTGCCCCACGTGGGCACGCCCACGATCAAGCCGACGTCGTGGTCCTGGATGGCGCCCGAGACGATCTCCGCCGCCGACGCCGTGCCGTGGTTGACCAGCACCACCACCGGAACCCCCAGCACCGGGTAGTTGCCCTCGGCGGTGAAGGACTGGCGAGAGTCCGGCGTGCGGCCGCGGGTCTCCACGATCAGGCTGTCCTTGGGCACGAACTGGTCGGCGATGGCGATCGCCTGGTCGAGGAGGCCGCCGCCGTTGTTGCGTAGGTCGAAGATCAGCCGCTTCATGCCCAGCTTCTTGAGCTGGGACAGCGCGGTCGCCATTTCCTCGCTCGAGGAGCGGTTGAAGTCCGTCAGCCAGATGAAGCCGGTCTCTTTGTCCAGCATGTAGGCGTAGCGCACCGTGGTCTGCGGGATCTCGGCGCGGGTGACGGTGAGCTTCAAAGGCTCGGAGAGGCCGCGGCGGACGATCTCGATGTTCACCTGAGTGCCCTTGGGGCCCTTCAGCTTGTCGATCGCCTCGTCCACCGACATGGACTCGGTCTCCTCGCCCTCGATCCTGTGGATGATGTCCCCGGCGCGCAGCCCCATCTTCGAGGCCGGTGTGCCTTCGATGGGGGTGATCACCGTGAGGTGACCGTTGCGCATCGCCACCAGGATGCCGAGCCCGTAGAAGGAGCTCTGCTGGCGCTCGCGCATGCCGGTGTAGGCCTTGGGCGAGAGGAAATTGGTGTGCGGGTCGAGCGTGCGCAGCATGCCGTCGATCGAGGCGAAGACCAGGTCGCGGTAGCTGACGTCCTCGGCGTAGAGCTCGTGCGCCCGATTGACCAGCTCGGTGTAGACCCTCAGGGTGTCCCGAGTCTGGTCGTCTGGCCGGGCGAGGAGTTGGTCTCCGAAGAAGGCACCGGCGCAGGTGGCAGCGGCGAAGAGGGCGGTGGCGAGGATTTTCCAGGGTGTGCGCATCGAACAAAGTGTACCACCCACCGTCACCGGGAAGTGCCTTGACAGCCGGGCCTGCCGGGTCGGATGATGCCCCAACGGGCCGCCTCGTCGGCTCCGCTTCCGCCAACGCCCGAGAAGGTGCATCGATGGGTCCGATCGGACTACCCGAGTTGCTGGTGATCATGGTTCTCGCCCTGCTGCTCTTCGGGCCGAGGAAGCTGCCGGAGATCGGTCGCTCGATCGGCAAAGCGGTGGGCGAGTTCAAGCGCGCGAGCGACGAACTCAAGCGCACCTTGAACGCGGAGATCGCGCTCGAGGAAGAAGGCACGGTGCGCCCCCGCTACAACACCTC
The DNA here is from genome assembly GCA_937867335.1 of uncultured Acidobacteriota bacterium. Lineage (GTDB taxonomy): Bacteria > Acidobacteriota > Thermoanaerobaculia > Multivoradales > SZUA-115 > JAXLQX01. The sequence goes on along the minus strand of CALMKX010000211.1, from coordinate 5,680 downwards.
GCCGACCATCCGCCCCCCGGGCCTGACCCCGGCGCCGACGGTGACGGCACCCGCGAGCTCCGGGCCGGTGGACGCCGAGGCGCACGAAGAGGTGGTCGAGGCCGAGATCGCCGAGGCCGTCGCTGCGGGGTCGGTCGACGCGGTCTCCACGGATGAGGAGCCGCCGCGGGCCGAGCCCGCCAACACGGTGGCGCGGAAGAGCTAGGTCCTCTCACTCCTGCCGATGTCGATTCGATCCTCCGGCCCGCCTCCCGGGAGCGACGAAGACCTGCCCCGGATGTCCCTCCTCGATCACCTCGAGGAGCTGCGCCGCCGCCTCTTCTACTCGCTGATCGCCTTCTTCGTCGCCCTGGTGGCCTGTTCGATCTACGTCGATCCCATCTTCGACGTGCTCGAGATGCCGATCCGCCGCTACCTGCCGCCGGGCAAGAAGCTGGTGATCTTCGGCGTGCCGGACGCCTTCCTGTTCTACTTCAAGGTGGCGGCGCTCGCGGCCCTGTTCCTGGCGGCGCCCTACATCCTCTACCAGGTGTGGTGCTTCATCGCCCCGGGGCTCTACCGCAAGGAGCGACGCTGGACGGCCGCCTTCGTGCTCTCCACCACGCTCTTCTTCCTCGGTGGGGGTCTCTTCGCCTACTTCATCGCGAGCCCCTTCGCGATCCAGTTCCTGCTCGAGCTGGGTTCTCGCTTCGAGCCGGTGATCTCGGCGGATCGCTACCTGGGTTTCGAGATGACGGTGATCGCCGGGGCTGGGCTGATGTTCGAGCTGCCGGTGGTGATCTTCGCCCTCGCCCAGCTCGGCCTGGTGACGCCGGCCTTCCTGATGCGCAACTTCCGCTGGGCGGTGCTGATCATCTTCATCGTGGCGGCAGTGGTGACCCCCACTCCGGACGTGGTGAACCTCTGCGTCTTCGCCCTGCCGGCGATCCTGCTCTACTTGTTGGGGGCCGGCGCGGCGTGGGTGGTGGCGCGCAACAAGCGCAAGCGGGAGCTCGCAGCAGAGAGCGCCGAGAGCTGAGCGTGGCTCCCGGACGAGGCTGGCTGCTCTACGGGGCGAACGGCTACACCGGAGAGCTCATCGCCCGCGAGGCTCTCGCCCGGGGCCTCCGGCCGGTGCTCGCCGGGCGTACCGCCGAGACGGTCTCTCGCCTGGCGGCGGAGCTCGAGCTACCCTGGCGTGCCTTCGATCTCGAGGATCCGATCAGGCTCGGAGCCGAGCTCCAGGATGTCGCCGTGGTCCTCCACGCCGCGGGACCTTTCGTGCGCACCGCGAAGCCGATGGTGGCGGCCTGCCTGGCGACCGGCCGCCACTACCTGGACATCACCGGCGAGATGGGCGTCTTCGAGGCCATCCTGCGGCGGGGGGAGCAGGCGCGAGCGGCCGGCGTGGTGCTGCTGCCCGGTGTGGGCTTCGACGTGGTGCCTTCCGATTGCCTGGCGGCGCGGCTCCACGCGGCCCTCCCCGAGGCGGACTCGTTGGATCTGGCTTTCCTTTCCCGGGGTGGTGGCTGGACGGCGGGGACGCTCAAGACCATGATCGAGAGCCTGCCCCACGCCGGAGCGGTTCGCCGCGACGGCCAGATCGTGCCAGTGCCCCTCGCCTGGGAGGCCCGGGAGATCGACTTCGCCTGCGGCCGCTTCTGGGCCGTGACCATCCCCTGGGGAGACGTCTCCACCGCTTTCCACACCACGGGAATCGGCAATGTCCGGGTGTTCACCGGCATGCCGCCTCGGGCCATCGCGCGGCTGCGTCGGGCACGGCCGCTCTTGCCTCTCGCCGGCTTCGGGCCCGTGAAGCGCTGGCTGCAGGCCTGGGTGGGGTGGCGGGTGCGAGGGCCGGATGCCCGAACCCGCGAGCGTGCCCGGATGAGCCTGTGGGGCGAGGTGAGTGCCCCGGACGGGCGTCGACGGAGCGCCACTCTCGAGACGCCCGAGGGTTACGCCCTCACCGCGGCCACGGCAGTGGAGGCGGTGCGGCGGGTGCTCGCCGGGGAAGTGGCCCCCGGGGCCTGGACCCCGGCCAGGGCCTTCGGCGCGGACTTCATCGCCGGCTTTCCCGGGGTCGAGGTGGGGGAGCTCAAGGTGAGCCCCTGAGCTCCCCGCTGCTACTGGCGCAGCGATCGCCTCAAGCGAACTGGGCCGTCTCGGTGGATTCGGCCATCGCCGTGGTGGCGCTCGCGCCGCCCTGGATCACTTCCCGCACCTCGTCGAAATAGCCCGTGCCCACCTCGCGCTGGTGGCGGGCTGCGGTGTAGCCGGCCGCCTCGGCGGCGAATTCGGCCTGCTGCAGCTCCGAGTAGGCCAGCATGCCGCGCTCGCGGTAGTCGTTGGCGAGGGTGAACATCGAGTAGTTGAGGGCATGGAAGCCCGCCAGGGTGACGAACTGGAAGCGATAGCCCATCGCGGCGAGCTCGCGCTGGAAGCGCCGGATGGTGAAGGCGTCGAGGTTCTTCCGCCAGTTGAAAGAGGGCGAGCAGTTGTAGGCCAGGAGCTTGCCGGGGTACTCGCGCTGGATCGCCTCGGCGAAGGTGCGAGCTTCGGCGAGGTCCGGCTTGGAGGTCTCGCACCACAGCAAGTCGGCGTAAGGGGCATAGGCGAGGCCGCGGTTGATCGCCGCCTCGAGGCCTCCCTGGTAGCCGAAGAAACCCTCGACGGTGCGCGTGCCGGTCAGGAAGGGACGGTCTCGTTCGTCGATGTCCGAGGTGAGGAGACGGGCGCTGTCGGCGTCGGTCCGGGCCACGATCAAGGTCGGCACGTCGAGCACGTCACAGGCCAGGCGAGCGGCCACGAGGGTGGAGATGAATTGCGAGATCGGCACCAGCACCTTGCCGCCCATATGCCCGCACTTCTTCTCCGAGGCGAGCTGGTCCTCGAAGTGGACGCCGGCGGCTCCGGCCTCGATCATCGCTTTCATCAGCTCGAAGGAGTGCACCGGCCCGCCGAAGCCGGCCTCGGCATCGGCGACGATCGGCGCCATCCAGTCGACCGCATCGTCTCCCTCGGCGTGGTGGATCTGGTCGGCCCTGAGCAGGGTGCGGTTGATGCGGCGAACCACCTCGGGCACGCTATTCGAGGGATAGAGGCTCTGGTCCGGGTACATCTGGCCGGAGAGGTTGGCGTCTGCGGCCACCTGCCAGCCGGAGAGGTAGATGGCCTTCAATCCGGCCTTGACCTGCTGCATGGCCTGGTTGCCGGTGAGCGCGCCCAGGGCGGCCACGTACTCCTCTTGGCCGAGGAGCTGCCAGAGCCTCGCGGCGCCTCGTTCGGCCAGGGTGTGGCGGATCTCGAAGCTGTTGGCCAGGCGCAGCACGTCCTCGGCTCGGTAGGGGCGCAGGATTCCGGCCCAGCGGGGGTCTTCCTGCCATTGGCGGCGAAGTTGTTCGGCGTTGCGCGGAGGGTTCATCGCAGTCTCCAGGGGAAGAGAAGGGTGGCCGGCGGCCGGCACGGCCCGTTGCCGGCTGCCACCGCGGGGAAGGGGAAGAGGGGGCTCATCTCCAGGTCTCAAGCGAAAAGGTAGAGGTAGCGAAGAACCGAGTCAAGAGAAATTTCGCTGAAGACTCCGGGAAATGGGTGGGCCGAGTAGAATTTCGCTCCAGGCGAAATCTCCGCCCACGAGGTGATCCATGTCGACTGCCCACGCCGAGGCTCTGCGCTACACGTTGGGCTTGAAGCTGCGCGCCCTGCGCCGGGAGCGGGGCCTGCAGCTGTCGCAGCTGGCCGAGCGAGCGGGAGTGGCGGTTTCCTATCTGTCGGAGATCGAGAAGGGCAAGAAATTCCCCAAGCCGGAGAAGCTGCTCACGCTGGCGGCGGCGCTCGAGATCCCCTACGACGAGTTGGTGTCGCAGCGGATCGAAGGCCAGATGGGTACCGTGCGGACCATGGTGGAGTCCTCCTGGTTCCGCCAGTTCCCGTTCCATCTCTTCGGCATCGAGGGCGAGGACGTCTTCAGCCTGGTCACTCGGGATCCGGATCGTGCCGGTGCTCTGCTGCGCACATTCCTCGAGATCGGCATGGCCTACGACCTCGATGTCGAGCAGTTCTTGCTGGCGGCGCTGCGCTCCTACCAGCAGCTCAACCACAACAGCTTCGAGGACCTCGAGCAAGCCGCCCTCGAGCTGCGGCGCCTGGCCCGGTTGCCGGCTTTTCCGCCGCCGGACTCGGACACCCTGCTCCGAGTTCTGGTTTCCCGCTGGGGCTACGAGGTCGACAGCGTCTCCCTCCAGAAGGAACCCGAGCTGCGCTTCTTGCGCTCGCTCTACCTGCCCGGGCCGCCACGCCGGCTGTTGGTCAACGGCCGGATGCTGCCTTCGCAGGTCGCCTTCGTGCTGGCGCGGGAAATCGGCTTCCGCCACCTCGGCCTCGAGGATCGGCCGGCGACCTCCTCCTGGCTCAAGGTGGAGTCCTTCGCCCAGGTGCTGCACAACTTCCGAGCCTCCTATTTCGCCGGGGCCCTGCTGCTCGACCGCGAGCGCCTCTGCCGGGACCTCGCCAAGGTCTTCGGCCGCGAGCGCCACAGTCCGGAAGCCCTGCTGAGGCTACTGACGCTCTACCGGGCGACCCCCGAGACCCTCTTCCATCGGCTGACCGAGCTGCTACCCCGCCGTTTCGGTCTCGAGGAGCTGTTCTTCCTGCGCTTCTCGCATCCTCAGGGAGCAGACCAGCCGCGGCTGACCAAGCTCCTGAACCTCTCCCGGGTGGCCGTCCCCCACGGCCTGCGGCTGGGCGAGACCTACTGCCGGCGCTGGCCGGCGCTCTCGCTGCTCAAGACGGGCTCTGGAGTGGACCCGGCGAGCACCCTGGTGGATGCCTCGTACCTGCGTTTCCAATCCGGGCAGGCGGAGTTCCTCACCTTCACCGCCTCCCGCCCCCTGGCGCTCAACCCCAACGCCCGCTCGAGCGTGGCTCTCGGCCTGCTGGCGAACGACGCCCTACGAGCCGGGCTCCGCCTCGCCGGCGACCCCGAGCTGCCCCGGCTGGACGTCGACCTCACCTGCGAGCGCTGCCCTCTTGCTCCGGACGCGTGTGCCGAGCGCGCCGCTCCGCCTCGGCTGTTCCGGGCCCGGGAAGAGGGGGAGCGCCGCGAGCGGGCCGTGCGCGAGCTGACCGCGCGCTTGAGCAGCCAGCGCTGAGCCTCCTGTCGAGTTGCGAGAGATGTTCAAGGACGGTTATTGGTAGACCTGAGTTATCATGGGGCGATCTTCGTTCCTCCAGGTCCGTCTCTCGCGCGCTGCGCAGAAGGAGAAGCCCATGATCATCCAGCGTGAACGGCTGTGTGGAGCTCTGGTGGCAGTGGCGGCCGCCGTGGCCTTGCTCTCGCAGACCGGAGCCGGCGCCTCGCAACTTCGTCTGAGCAAGGGTTCGGCAGTGCCGCCGGCCGCCATCGCCTTCTGCAACCGCTTCAACCTGAAGGCTTGCAGTCCGGAAGGCTTCACCTTCCTCTGCTACAACCACTACCCCGACGAACCGGGGGATTGCACCTGCGAGGGTGGCTTCTGGGTCTGCGGCTGAGGAGGAGCGAGGCAGCAGCCTCGTTCCTCGGCCTCGGCCGGCTCGAGCGCCCTACTCGGCGCGCAGGGCCTGGATGGGGTCGAGGTGGGCCGCTCGGCGGGCGGGCAGCACTCCCGAGGCGAGGCCGGTGGCGAGCGACTCGCCATACCAGCGCGCGAGCGAGGCCTGGCTG
>CALMKX010000210.1 GCA_937867335.1 uncultured Acidobacteriota bacterium | reverse complement strand
TGCTCACGCTCCGCGCGCCCGGCCGCGACGAGGTGCGCTGGCCCATCCTGCTCCACCGGGGCGAGCGTCACGAGCCGCCGCGGCCGATCGACCTGCCGGCACACGGGGTCGTGCCGACGGGCATGGCGTACGTGCCCGCGGGACGCTTCCTCGTCGGCGTGCGAGACGAGTTCCAGCGCCCTTTTCTCGCCGGGCCGCCGCTCCACGCGATCGAGTCGGCGTCGTTCCTCATTGCCCGCGACGAGACGACCTGGCGGGACTATCTCGCCTTCCTGCACGCGCTGCCGCCGGCGGCGCGGCGCGCGCACACTCCCACCGCCGGGATCCTCGCCGGCCGCGATCAGCTGCAGCTCGACGACGCGGGCCGGGGTCGCGCCCGGCTCCACTGGCAGGGCCACGTGGCCGAGGAGGGCGCGCCGATCCAATACCCGAAGCGCGATCGGCGCCAGACCGTGGACTGGCTCGCCACTCCCGTCGTCGGCGTGAGCGTCGCGGACGCCGGTGCCTATGCGGCGTGGCTCGGTCGATCCGGGCGCGTGCCGAACGCGCGGCTCTGCACCGAATGGGAGTGGGAGCGCGCCGCGCGGGGCGGCGACGACCGTCCCTATCCCGGCGGCGATCGGATCGATCCCGACGACGACAACCTCGCCGAGACATACAACCACGTGGGCGAGGCCATGAACCCGGACGAGGTCGGCAGCCACCCCGCCGGCACGACCCTGTTCGGCGTCCGCGACATGAGTGGAAACGTCGGCGAATGGACGACCTCCAACTCCCCGCCGGGGTCCTATTATTGGCGCGGAGGGACGTATTACACCAATGGCGACATTGGCGGGCGGACGGACGTTCGTCAAAAAATGGAGCCCAACAACCGCGACGTCACCCTCGGGATCCGGATCTGCGCCGATTGGGCAGATCATTTGCCCAGGCCGCGTAATTGAGCCCGAGGGGATCGCGATACCCATGGAGAGGAGCAGGATCATGGTCAGCGTGAAGTGGACGGGACTCCTATTGGTGGTGCTGGCGGCCGGAGCGGGCTGCAAATGGTGGTGTCCGCCGCCGCCGCCGCCGCCGCCGCCGCCGCAAAACCCGGACATGGCATCGGCCGCGGTCGATCCGTGCGGTGGTTTGACGCTCAACAACAACGATTTCCCGCGGCAGGGGCCGGATCTCAACGGCACCGTGGTCGGGGCATATTGCTACCTGATGAACATCGCGGGCGTGACCTCCGCGACCACGCCATTGCCCACGACCGCCTCCGGCAACGGCTCCCGCACCGACGGCTCCCGCAACAACGTCCCGGTGAGCCTCACGATCGCCCCGCCGCTGCAGGCAGGCTGGAGCAAACCCGATCCGGCCAGCGCGGAGTGCGGCAATTGCACCGCCATCAGCCCCGCGCCCCCGCTCTACAGCGTCACCTACACCGCCGTCGACGGCGCCCGCCCGCTGTGCCCCGGTGGCCGGGACGCGCTCCTCATCCGCAACTTCAACCTCGAACCGCTGCAAGTCGGCGTGCCGCCTCCGCCCGTCACGTACACCTTCGCCTGTCCCGGCTCGGCGCTCTGGCATTGCGCCCTCGATTGGGGCTTCGATCCGGCGAACGAGCCCCTCTTCAAGACTTGCCTCCGGGCCGAGCGGGCCGACTTCTGCGGCGACGGCAATCCCAACACCGTGGTCGGCGTGCCGCTGTTCCTGTCCAGCAACGGCGGTCATCCGAGCGGCGCCGAATGGGCCTCGACGCCCGAGGCCGTCTGGGGCCCCGATGGCGCCCGCTGCGTGAATACGCCGCGCGTGCCCTACCGCGGCACCGGCGTCGAGCGGGTGCGCGACTTCCTGACCCGCCGGTGCTCGACGGTGCTCTCGGCGACCCCCTGCGCGATCCCGTCGAGCGCCGACGCCGCGGCGCAGAACCTGCTCCTCTCCTATCCCCTCGGCGTCGGCACGAGCCCGCTCTGCGATCACGGTCAGGCGTGCGCCACCCCCTGATTTGAAACAATCCGGTTCCGCGGGCCGGACCCTGTTTGTCGGAGGGCCCGGCTCGCGCGATCGCCCACCTCGCCGGAGCCATTCCAATGCCGATATCGCCCGATGCCCGTCCGCTCCCGAACTCCGAGATGCCGCCCCTGCCGGGATCGCGCGTCGTCGGCCAGACCGATCCGGCGTCGCGCTTCACCATCACCATTGCGCTCCGGCCTCGTCGTGGCGCGCCCCCCTTGCCCGACGCGCGGCACTTCATGCGCGTCCCGCCCGGCCGCCGTTTGTTCTTCACCCCGGCGCTCCTCGCCGAGCACTTCGGCGCCTCGCCCGAGGATGCCGCCGCGCTCCGGCGCCACCTGGAGGCGCAGGGCCTCGTCGTGGAGGCGATCGATCTCGCCGCGCGCAACGTGCGGGCCTCGGGCACCGTGCGGCAGATGTCCGACACCTTCGGCATCACGTTCCACGAGTTCGAGCGTCCCCTGCCGCATCCGCGTCGCCGGCCCGACGGTCGACTGAAACGACGCGAGCCCACCGTCCAGATCTATCGCGGCTATACCGGCGCCGTGCTGCTCCCCGGCGATATCGTCGATGCCGTCCAGGCCGTGTTCGGCCTCTCCAACGTGCGCCTCGGCGGCAGCAACATGCCCCCGCCGGTCGGGTTCATCGTCGACCCGATGAACGTGATCCGCGTCGCCGAGATCTATCGATTCCCGGGCTTCCCCACGCTCGACGCGAGCGGTCAGAGCGTGGCGATCCTCATGATCAACGGCAGCACCGACGAGACGCCCGTGCGCGAGAGCGTGAATGATTATTTCACGACCTGGGTGCCCACCTTCACGAACGGATCCTTCTTCTCCTTCGATTCGACCAGCAAGCTGACATTTCACCGCGACGGACCGACCATCGCCGGCAGCGATCCCGAGACCGTCCTGGACGTGTGCGTCGCGGCCACCGTGGCGCAAAAGGCGTCGATCACCGTGTACCAGCGCGTCGACACGGTCAGCCAATCGACCGCCTGGCTCGACGCGCTCGATCGGCTCATCGCCGACAACCCGCCCACCATCGCCGACGGCACCCGCACCCCCTCGCTCGGCCGGCTGACTTTCCCCCTGGTGCGAGCCCTTGTGGCGGAGATGGTGACGGTCTCCGAAGACGCCATCCGCGAAGCGGTGCGCTTCCTCTTCGAGCGCACCAAGCTGGTGGTGGAGCCCTCGGGCGCGCTGGGGGTGGCGGCCCTGCTCTCCGGCGCCTTCCGAGCACCCGGGCAGCGGGTGGGGGTGATCCTCTCCGGCGGCAACATCGACCCCGCCACGTTCTGCGAGATCCTCCGGCCGGAATTCCGCCTCCCCAAGGCCGGACCAACCTGAGAACGAGTTCTTACCGCTAATCTGGCAGAAATTAGACTAGCTGTCTTGCAATTAAGGCTAGTCGTGCTAGGATTTGCCGAATCGGGGCTATTCCTTCCGGACCCCGACCTCACAACCATCCCAAGGAGCTTTTATGAGCACGCCACCACTGCGCGACTTCCTGGAGATCCCCTACGACCAGCTCGAGGAGATGAACCTCCAGGCCAAGGAGGAGCGCTTGAGCCGCAAGGACACTGGCAAGGTCCGCGAGGCGCGCCTCAAGTACTTGACCGACGAGAAGCGCATCAAGGCGGTGACGGTTTGCTTCACCGACCTCGAAGGCCGCTTCCACATGCTGGACTACGACAAGAAGTTCCTGTTGAAGTCGAGCGACAACCTCACCTTCGATGGCAGTTCGATCCGCGGCTTCTCGCAGCAGGCCGAGAGCGATCTGCGCCTGGCCATCGACTGGCCGGCCTTCTACTGGCTGCCGGCGGACATCTTCGGCCCCGGCAAGGTGCTGGTCTTCGGCGAAGTGGCCGAGCGGGACGGCTCCCCCTACCGGGCCGACATCCGCTCCCGGCTGAAGGCCTTCGGCGACAAGCTCTGGCAGCAGGACAAGACCATGGCCTTCGCCTCGAACGAGATCGAGGGCTTCCTGTTCAAGGGCCGGGACGCCGAGCGCCGCTACCACGAGGCCGGTAGCTTCGACTTCATCTCCACCGGCGGCTACTACCACTCCCTGCCGGGGGACTCGCTGCGCCAGTTCATCGACACCGCCGCCGAGGTGCAGCGGGCCATGGGCTTCGCCAACGAGAAGGACCACCCCGAGGTGGCACCCTCGCAGTTCGAGATGAACTACAGCTACACCGAGGTCACGATCGCGGCAGACCAGGTGCAGCTCTATAAGCTGCTCTCTCGCCAGGTGGCGGCCCGCCTGGAGATGAGCGCCTGCTTCCTGCCCAAGCCGGTCACCGGGGTGAACGGCAACGGCATGCACACCAACATGTCCCTCGCCCGCGGCGGCAAGAACCTGTTCTTCGACGCCAAGGGGCAGGACGGCCTCTCGGGGGAGGGCTGGAGCTACATCCAGAGGATCCTGGCCAACGCCAACGACCTCTGCTTGATCCTCAACTCGAGCGTGAACTCCTACCGGCGGCTCGATCCGCACTTCGAGGCACCGAACCAGATCAAGGCCTCGGCCATCGATCGCGGCTCGATGGTGCGCATCCCCCTCGGTAACGAGAAGTCGGCGCGCATCGAGGTGCGCTCGATCGCACCGGACGCCAACCCCTACCTCGCCATCTACAGCCTGCTGCGCACCGGCGTGGAAGGGCCGCTCTCTGAGGAGGAGAACGACAGCAAGCGCTCGCGCACCCGCTTCCTGCCAGACAACATCTACGACGCCATGCGCCTGTTCAAGCAGAGCCGCTGGGCGGCCGAGCTGATGGGTGAGGAAGTGCATGGCAAATTCGCCGACCTCAAGCTGGCCGCCGCCGAGCGCTGCCCCAAGGCCCTCGGAACGCGGGTGAAGCGCTCCGAGATCCAGTTCCACCACGAAGTGACCAACCAGTACCTGTGGTCGCTGTTCTAGGACTCGGGTTCTAGACCTGGGCTAGCCCACCGTGCGCTGCACGGCCCAGAACAGGCCGCAGGCGGCGATCAGCAGGCAGAGGGGTACCGCCACCCAGGGGCGGTACCAGCTCCTCTGCCGCCACCAGCCGAGCAGCAGGAAGGCACCGGCGAGAACCGTCATCTGGCCCAGTTCCACCCCGGCGTTGAAGGACAGAAGGGCCGGCCAGAAGCGGTCCTGCGGGAAGCCCAGCTGGGCCAGCACGCCGGCGAAGCCCAGCCCGTGGAGCAGGCCGAAGCAGAACACCACCACCGGCCGCCAGGGCTTGAGCTCCTGCGTGAGCAGGTTCTCCACCGCCACGTAGGCGATCGACAGGGCGATCAGCGGCTCCACCACCCGCCCCGGCACGCTCACCAGGCCGCTCATCGCCAGGCCCAGCGTGAGAGTGTGGGCGGCGGTGAAGGCGGTCACCTGCCAGAGCAGGGGCGAGAGCCGGCGCGAAAGCAAGAACAGGCCGAGGATGAACAGGATGTGATCCAGCCCCTTCGGCAGGATGTGCTCGAAGCCCAAGACCACGTAGCGCAGCGCGATTGCCGCGCCGCCGAGCGGGCCCCCGCTCTCGCCCTGCGCCTTGCCCTTGCCCAGCGAGCCGTCGAGAGGAAAAGCCGGACTTTCCACCCCCTGCTCGAGCGGCAGGGTGACGCCGGCGGCGCTGCGCTGGTCGAGCACGGTGAGCACCGCGGGCGGGAAGCCCCGGGAGAGCGTCAAGGTGAAGCTCTGGGCATCCGCGGGTACGCGGCCGGTGAGCCGCGCCGTGGTGCCCAGAAGCGGTGCCACCACCAGGTCCTGCCGGGGCTCCTCGAGTCCCGGGAAGCTCACGCGAGGGTCCACTGGCAGGCCGTCGAAACGCAGCCGCACCCGCCGCCGGAAGAGTTCGCGCAGGGCGTCGATCTTCTGCCGGCGCTCGGCCTCCGGCAGGCCGCGCAGCGCGAGCGTGGCCTCGCGGGCCGAGACGGTGGGGTCCACGCCGAGGGCGAGCGAGTCCAGCTCGCATTCGAGGTCTAGCTGGTAGGCCCCGTTGGCCTTGATCAGCACCAGGGTGTCGGTGATCGACAGGTCGTGGGCAGCGACCGGCAGGGCCAGCAGCAGGGCGACGAGGGTGAGGAGGATCGCGCGGGCCATCTCGAAGGGACTCCTCGCGGCAATACGACGCTTCAGGCGGGGAAGATCACCACGCGACGGTGGGGCTCGCGGCCCCGGCTCTCCGAGGTGAGGCCGGCGTTGGTGATGATCTCGTGCTGGATGCGGCGGATCTGGCGGTCCTGCACGGCAAGCTCCACCGGCCGGCCCTCCTCGAGCACCTGGTCGATGGCATCCTCGGTTTCCCGCAGCACCTGGTCGTAGCCCACCGGCAGCTCTGGCAGGCCGAATTCGCCGCGCAGGAAGCTCTCGAGCTGGGTGACCGTGTTGCTCTTGAGCACGGCGAAGCGCAGGCCGGCCCGCTCGGCGTCCTTCAGCCGCTTGGGGGATTTGCGCTGCTGGGACTTGAGCGTGAGCACCACATCCGCCTCGGCCAGGTTGTCCACCACGGAGACCGGCAGCCCCAGCTGGCGCACGGCCCGTTCGAGCTTGCCGCGGGAGACCGCGTACGGGAACAGCCGCAGCCGCTTCTTCACGCCCTGGGCCGGCCCCGCGGGCACCCGCTCGAGGCGACCGCCGAAGCCTTCGCGGCCGGGCAGCGGTTCGAGGGCCTCGGCCTCCTCGATCTGCACGGCCCCCTCGGCGGTCCTCACCCGCACCTCCGGCCGCGGCAGGCCGCCGCGCAGGAAGCGGTCCACCACGTCGGCCACCCGGTGGTGGACGGCGAAGCGATCGCGGTCCTGGATC
>CALMKX010000209.1 GCA_937867335.1 uncultured Acidobacteriota bacterium | reverse complement strand
CCGACGGCACGACCGGCGTCGGCGAAGGGAGCCTGGAGCTCAACGAACTGGCCGTGGCGGCCACGATCGAGGGCTGGCGAGGCGAGCTCATCGGCCAGGACCCGGCCCTCGCTGCAGCGAGCCGGCTGGCCTTGGCTGCCGTGCGCAGTGTGCGCTCGGCCCCCGAGGTGGCGGCTCTGGCGAGGCGAGAGCTGGCGGGCCTGGCGCCAGAACCGGCGGCTCTCGAGACGCTGATCACCGCCGTCGAGGGGCTCTCCCGGGAGGGCTCAGCCCCGCCACTGCCGGCAGCGCCACTGGTGGCTCACCTCGCCGCCTTCGCCACCTCGGGCCTGCTGCGCCTGAGCCCGGACAGCTTCAGCGCCGCCAGCTTCCGCGGCCCCCAGGAGGAGGCCGCCCAGGCCTTCCACGTCCGTTTCTTCGGTTCGCCGGTGGTGTTCCGGCTCGAGGGTGGGAGCCGCCAGGAGCTCTCCTGGACTCTCAAGCGAGCGCTCAAGACCTTCGCTTTCCTGGCTTCCCAGCCCGAGCGCGCGGCCGGCCGGAACCAGCTGATCGAAGCGGTGTGGGGCAACGAGCCCGAGGAGTCGATCGCCGGCAACTTCCATCCCACGCTCACACACCTGCGGCGAACCCTCGCCGGCAAGGAGTCCGGGGAGCAGGCGCTGCTTTTCCAGGGCGGGATCTACCGCCTGAACCCGGCCCTCGACTGGCATATCGACATCGTGGAGTTCGAGAGCCTCTCCCAGCGCGGCCGAGGGCGGCTGGCAGCCGGCGACGCCGAGGGCGCCATCGAGCTCTGGCAGGCCGCCTGGCGCCTCTACAGCGGTCCTTTTCTGGACGGCTTCGACGAAGCCTGGGTGTTCGCCCGGCGCGAACTCCTGGAGCGCGCCTACCTGCAGCTGCTCCAGGGCCTGGGGGACCTCTATCTCGAGCGCGGTGAAGCGGCGACCGCGCTGGACGCCTATCGCGCCGCCCTGGCGGCGGACCCGCTGCAGGAGCGGGTCCACCTGGCGGTGATGCAGATCTACGCCCGCCAGGCCAGGCGCGACCTGGTGCGCAGCCAATACGACCGCCTGAGCTCCATCCTGCGCCAGGAGCTAGGGGTGGAGCCGCTGCCGGAGACCAGCGCCGAGTTCCACCGCCTGATGGGATAGCCGGCGGCTCTTGGGAGGTCCTCATAGAGCTGCTACAGTCCCCGTCCGGACTTTTTTCCGAGCTGCTGCGATGTGGCAAGAGCCGATCCTCGAGCCGGGCCTGCTGGCGGACATTCTCGACCGCGCCGTGGCGAACGCACGCGCCGACGGGGGCGGTTTCCCGGCGCGCTACATCCCCGAGCTGGCCCAGGTGGACCCGGAGGCGACCAGCGCCGCGATGGTGCTGGCGGACGGCCAGCTACTCACCGCCGGCGATGCCGCCCATCACCGCTTCACCCTCCAGAGCTCGGCCAAAGTGGTGCTGCTCGCCGGTCTGCTCGAGGAGCTCGGTGCGGAGAGGGTGTTCTCGCTGGTGGGCGCCGAGCCGAGCGGCGCCTCCTTCGCCTCGATCGCACGGCTCGAAACCGACGGCCCGAAGCCGGCCAACCCGCTGGTCAACGCCGGCGCCATCGCCCTCTGCTCGGTGATTCCGGGCGATCTGCCGGCCCGTCTGGGCTGGCTCGAGAGCTGGGTGGAGCGCCTCTACGGCCGCCGGCTGCCGGTGAACAGCCGGGTGCTCGCCTCCGAGCGCAAGACCGGCGACCGCAACCGCGCGATCGCCTTCCTGCTGCGCTCCCACGGCATTCTCCAGGGCGACGTCGACGAGATCCTCGAGGCCTACTTCACCCTCTGCTCCTTCGAGGCCGGCGTGGCCGACGTGGCTCGGCTGGGCGCCGTGCTGGCCCAGGGCGGGCTGGCGCCGGGGGGAGGGGGCGAACGGCTGCTCTCGCGCCGCACCACCGGCTCGGTGGTGGCGTTGATGGCCACCTGCGGCATGTACGACGAATCCGGCACCTATCTGCTCGAAACCGGCCTGCCGGCCAAGAGCGGGGTCTCGGGAGTGATCCTCGCCGTGGCCCAGGGGCGGGCCGGCATCGCCGTGGCGAGCCCTCGGGTGAACGCCAAGGGCGGCAGCGTGAGGGGGCATCGGATCCTCTCGGATCTCGCCCGTGAAACCGGCTGGCACTTCGCGGTGTAGGGTCGCCCCGGGAGGGCTTGTGATGATTGTCGTCTTCGCCCTGGTGAAGCTCCTCTTCCATCTCGCCACCAGCTCCGGCTACGGCTACTTCCGCGACGAGCTCTACTACCTGGCCTGCGCCGACCACCTGGCTTGGGGTTACGTGGACCAGCCGCCGTTCTCGGTGCTGGTGCTCTGGCTGGTGCACCACACCCTGGGAGACTCGCTGCTTGCCTTGCGGCTGGTTCCGGCGCTCTTGGGTGCCGGAACCGTGGCGCTGGTGGGGCTCTCGGCCCGAGCTCTCGGCGGTGGGCGCTGGGCCCAGGCCCTGGCAATGTCCGCAGCGATGGCGGCGCCGGTGTATTTGGCTCTCGACCACTTCTACTCGATGAACGCCTTCGATCTCTTCTTCTGGACCCTCGCCGCCTACCTGCTGATCCGCCTGGTGACAGTCGAGGGTCGAAGCCTCCGGCTCTGGCTGGCGCTGGGAGCGGTGCTGGGCCTAGGGCTCGAGAACAAGATCAGCGTGCTCTGGCTGGGAGCGGGGCTCGCCGTGGGGCTGCTCCTAACCGCCGAGCGCCGCTGGCTCGCCACCCGGGGCCCCTGGCTGGCGGGGGGGCTCGCGATCGCCCTCTTCGCGCCCTATCTGCTGTGGGAAAGCGCCCACGGCTGGCCCACGCTCGAGTTCATGAAGAACGCCACCGGCAGCAAAATGGCCAAGGTGGCGCCGCTCGACTTCCTGGCCAACCAGGCGAAGATCCTCCTGCCGCTCTCCCTGCCCCTCTGGCTCGCCGGCCTCGGTTACCTCTTGCTGGCCCGGGAGGCCCGGCCGTTTCGCCTGCTCGCCTGGCTGTACCTGACGCCCCTCGCCATTCTCGCCCTCTCGGGCTCGAGCCGGGGCGCCTACCTGGCTCCCGCCTACGGCTGGCTGTTCGCCGCCGGTAGCGTGGCTCTGGAACGTTGGCTGGGCTCGCCGCGCCTGCTGCGCCTGCGGCCGGCGTTGCTGGGCCTGGGGGTGGGGCTGCTCCTCGCCGGCGGCGCCCTGGCGGCACCGCTCGCCATGCCTGTGCTGCCGGTCGAGACCTACCTGCGCTACGCCAAGGCCCTGGGGCTGGCGCCCGAGACCGAGGAGAAGAAAGAGCTGGGAGCCCTCGGCCAGTTCTTTGCCGACATGCATGGCTGGCCGGAAGCTGTGGAGGCGGTGGCCAAGGCCTACCAGCAGCTGCCGCCGGAGGAGCGCTCCCGGGCTCGCATCTACGCCCCGAACTATGGCCTGGCCGGCGCGGTGGACTTCTTCGGCCCCGCCCACGGCCTGCCGCCGGCGATCTCCGGCCACAACAACTACTGGTTCTGGGGGCCGAGGGGCTGGGACGGGGAAGTGCTGATCGTGCTCGGGCAGACCGCCGAGGCCCTCGGCCGTTCCTTCGAGCAGGTGGAGGCGGCGGGAACCATCGACTGCGGCCTGTGCATGCCCTACGAGAACCACCGGCCGATCTGGATCTGCCACCGCCTGCGCCGGCCCCTTGCCAGCGAAGTCTGGCCGGAGGTGCGCCATTTCGAGTGAGAAGGGGAGCCGGGAGCTCCGCAGCTCGATTCCCGGTGGTACACTTTCCGGAATGCTGACCGAGAAGTCCACCCGAGCTTCGAGGCTCGCCTCGCCCGGCTGCCCGCAAGGGCGACGGGGAGCTCGTTTCTTCTCGGCCGCTGCCCGGCGCTTTTTCGCCTTCTCGTTTACCACCGCCAGCGCCGGCGGCGGATAGCGTTCAGCCCGAAAAAGGCCCCGAATCGCCATCTGACCCGCCGCCGACGCGGCGGGTTTTTTGCTTTTCCGGGCTGAGCTCCTTCCCCAGACAGTCCGGCGACCGAGAGGATCGAGACCGATGCCGGATGCCCTGGAAGGACTGCGCGACCGCCTGGACCAGATCGACGACCGCCTGCTCGAGCTGCTGGCCGATCGCCACAGCCTGGTGGATCAGGTGGTAGAAGTGAAGGCCCGCCACCGCCGCGAAGTGCGAGACCCCGCCCGCGAGGCCGAGATCCTCGAGCGCCTGAGCCGCCGGGCCGCGGAGCTCGGCCTGGCCGAGCCGTTCGTGCGCGAGCTTTTCTGCCGGGTGATCGCGGAGTCCGTGGCGCGCCAGCTCGAGCGGCTGGGGAGCCTTGCCGCCGCACCCCCGCGCAGCGTGGCTTTCCAGGGCACCGCCGGGGCCTACAGCGAGCTCGCGGCCGAGCGACTGCTGGCTCGGCTGGGTTGGCAGGCCGACCCTCGCGGCTATCCGGACTTCGAAACCGTGGTGGCGAGCCTCGAGGCGGGCGCGGTGGAGCTTGCCGTGGTACCCGTCGAGAACAGCCGCTGCGGGCCGATCGAGCCGGCGCTCGCCGCCTTGCGAGGGCACGCCTTCGAATGCCTGGCGGAAGCGACGGTGGAGATCCGCCATTGCCTGCTCGGCTTCGCCTCCACCTCGCTTGCGGATGTCGCCAGAGTGCGTTCGCACCCTCAGGCGCTGGCGCAATGCCGGGAGTTCCTCGCTGCCCATTCCGAGTGGCAAGTGGAACCAGCCTGGGACACCGCCGGTGCCGCCCGCGAGGTGGCGGAGGCCGGAGATCCGGGTACGGCCGCGATTGCCAGCCGGGAGGCCGCGCAGCGCTATGGCCTCGTGGTGCTCGCCGAGGACGTGGCCGACCAGCCGGGCAACTCCACGCGCTTCTGGCTGCTGCGGCGCGGCGAGTAGGGGCGGGCGCCCCGACCTAGCCGCCGGAGCGCTTCACCTTGAAGCCGCGGGCGGTGAGGAGCTCCACCAGCAGGTCCCGGTGCTCGCCCTGGATCTCGATCACCCCGTCCTTCAGCGTGCCGCCCGAGCCGCAGCGTCGCTTGAGCTCGCTCGCCAGCTCGCCCAGTTCGGCCTCGGCAAGGAGCACGCCGCTGACCACGGTGACGCCCTTGCCCTTGCGGCCCTGGGTTTCGCGCCCCACCCGCACGATGCCGTCGCCCTTGGGCTTGGCCGCTGGCTGGCTGCAGGCACAGCGATCCACCGGCCAACCGCAACGCGGACAAACCCGCCCATGCTGGGTGGAATACACCACGCCGGGCCGGGCCGCGTTCCTTTTGGTGGTCATCCTCGGTACCCTCGTTGAGATCGCTTCCTATCTCGGAGCGGGCCCGAAGTGCAAGAGCTGATGCACCGATCGGGTATTCTGAGGCGTCAGGGCTGGGAGCCTGGACTCCGTAGCATGAAGAACCTCTACTTCGCTCTTACCGAAGAGTTCAACGCCCAAGGCACGATCGCGCTGCTCGCCTCGGGCCAGGCCGTGGTTTATTACCGGCTCGCAATGATGAGCAAAGACGGGGACTGGGTCCTCAGGGAGACTCCGGAAGCGTGCGGGCGAGTGCTCGAGGTCCTGGCAAGGCATGGGGCCGGCTACCGCCCCGGGGCGCCGCTGGACGTACGGTGGCTTTGCGGAGGCTGGTCGAGTCACTTCGAGTTTCTCGACGCCGAGGGGCGGCGAATCCGCTGCGATTTCGTAACTCGGCCTCCTCGGGTCGACCTCGCGGAGATGGAGATCTGCTTCGGCCGACCCCCGAGAGAAGGCTCGCTCCCGGTGGTCGATCTCGAGTCCTTGATTCGCATGAAGCGAACCCAGAGGGCCAAGGACTACCCGGTGATCGGCGAGCTTGCGAGGCTCCTGCCGCCAGAACGCGAGCTCGAGTTCACCACGGACCCGGATCGACTCCTCGAGCTCGCCCCGCTCTACGCTGAGGGTTCGAAACGCCCAGCCGTGCAGACCGCAACGAAAGGCGGGGCGCGAGAGGAGGTCGTGGTGGCGCTCGCCCGAGAAGCGGATCGCCTTCAGCAAGCCGATCGTGTTTGGCTGGCTGCCTATCAGGACGCGTCCTTCGGCTACCTCCAAGAGTTCGTTCGCCAGAGGCTAGGGGACCTCCCGCTCTTCCAGGCTCATGAGAGCCTCTGTAGGCTGGCCGAGCGCCTCTTGCCGCCGAACCCCTTCCCGGAGGTCGATGATGCAGCTCCTGAGCGAGGATGACCTCAACCTTCGAGAGATGAGCCGGGAGGAGTTGGACCGGGCCTGGGACCTGTGGTTCGACCTCGCCCAGGCTACCAACGAGTTCGACCCGCCCTACAGTCACGGCGTTTTCGTACCATTGGAAGGCGCTACCCGCAGGCCGGCTCGGCCCGCCCGAGACACCTAGAACGCGTCACCCCAGCTCGGCGAGCAGCCTCTCGAGGGTTTCGAGGCTGCGGCGCAGCTGCTCGGCGTCCGCGCGGGCCCGCTCCACCACCTCCGGCTTGGCCTTGGCCACGAAGTCGGCGTTGGCCAGGTTGCGCTCCACGCCGGCCAGGCGCTTCTCGGTCTCGGCCCGCTCCTTCACGAGCCGCTCCCGCTCGGCGGCGCGGTCTTTCTGCGGTAGCTCGACGGCGGCGCGGTAGGCGACGTCCACCACCACGGCCATGGTCTCGGGGTCGATCGGCCGCTCGGCCGGCTGCCAGTGGAGCTGCGCGAGGTTCACCATGCGCACGATCACCGGCTCGGCCGCTCGCAGCACCTCGGCCCGGAGCAGGGGCTCGACGTGCACCACCGCCGGCACCTTCGGCTCGAGCTTCATCTCGGCGCGCACCCGACGCAGGTCCGTCACCAAGCGGATCAGCGCCTCCACGCCTTCCGTTTCGCCCTGCCAGCCGGTGCCTACCAGGGGGCGGGGCCAGGCGGCGGAGATCAGCATCCCCGGCCGCTCCAGGTTGGCCCAGATCTCCTCGGTGACGAAGGGCAAGTACGGGTGGAAGAGGCACAGGAAGGTGTCGAAGCTCGCCATCACCACCGCCCGGGTCTCGGCCAGGCCGCCGAGCTCGGGGACCTTGATCGCCTCGAGGTAGAAGTCGCAGAACTGGCCCCAGAAGGCGGAGCGGATCTGCTCGGCGACATCGCCGAACACCAGCTCGCCCAGCCGCTCGGTGACCGACTCGGTGAGCCTCGAGAGGGTGGCGAGCAGCCAGCGGTTGACCGGGTGGGACACCGTGGCGAGATCGATCTCCGGCGCCGGCTCGCCGCCGAGCGAGCGTTCCACCAGCTTGGCGGCGTTCCAGAGCTTGTTGACCAGGTGCTTGGAGGCGTCGATCCGCTCGCGGGAGAGCCGGAAATCCGTGCCCGCCGAGTTGCCGATCACCAGCGAGAGGCGCAGCGCGTCGGCCCCGTTGGCGGCCACCTCGTCCAGGGGGTCGATCGCCGTCTCGGGCTTCGACTTGGACATTTTGTCGCCGTCCCGGTCGAGGATCAGCCCATGCAGGTAGACCGTGCGGAAGGGCACCTGGCCGGTGGCGTAGGTGGTCATCAGGATCATCCTCGCCACCCAGAAGAAGAGGATGTCGTAGCCGGTCTCCATCACGCTGGTGGGGTGGAAGCGGCCGAAATCCGGGCTCGCCTCGAGCAGCTGGCGAAGCGTGAGGTCTTTGTCGAGGCCCCGTTCGGGGTCGATCAGCGTGCTCCAGGTCCACAGCGCGGAGGAGAACCAGGTGTCCAGGGTGTCCGGATCCTGGCTCCAGCCCGGGCCCTCGGGGCCGCGGTGGCCGACGTAGATCTCCTGTTCGCCGCGGTACCACACCGGCACGCGATGGCCCCACCAGATCTGCCGCGAGATGCACCAGTCCCGCAGGTTGTCGATCCAGTGGAAGTAGGTCTTCTCCTCGTGACGGGGCAGGATGCGGATATCGCCCGAAGCCACCGCGTCGCGCAGCACCTGGCGCAGCGACAGCAGCTTGCCCTTCCAGGCGACCGCCGGGCGGTTCACGTCCACGAACCACTGGGCCTTGATCAGCGGCTCGATCGGCTGGCCGGAGCGGTAGCACAGCGAGATGCGCTGGGGATAGCTCTTCACTTCGGCCAGCAGGCCGGCCTCCTCGAGGTCCTTGACGAACGCCTCGCGGCACTCGGCGACGGTCATCCCGGCGTAGATGCCGGCGGCGGCGGTCATCCGGCCGTCTTCGCCCAGGATGGGGATGTACGGCAGGCCGTGGCGCTGGGCGATCTCGAAGTCGATCGCGCTGTGGGCCGGCGTGACGCCCAACACGCCGGTGCCGAAGGCCGGGTCCACGCTCTCGTCCGCCACCACCCGCACCTCGATCTCCGGGCCCTTGGGCCAGGCCACCTTGAGCGTCTTGCCCACCCATTCGGCGTAGCGCTCGTCGCCGGGGTGGACCGCCAGGGCGGTATCCCCCAGCTTCGTCTCCGGCCGGCTGGTGCCCACCAGAAACGGCCCGTAGCGCAGGGTGTAGAACTTCGCCGTGGTGTCCTTGTACTCGATCTCGTCGTCCGACACTGTGGTCTTGAGGGCCGGGTCCCAGTTGACGATGCGGGCGCCGCGGTAGATCAGCCCGTCGCGGAACATCCGCCCGAACACCTCGTTGACGCAGCGATTGAGCTGCGGATCCATGGTGTAGCGCTCGCGGGACCAGTCGCAGGACGCACCCATGGCGCGGATCTGCGAGCGGATGGTGGACTGCGACTCGGCGACGAACCGGGCGATGCGCTGCACCAGCTCCTCGCGTCCCAGGGTGGAGCGAGGGTCGACCATGCCGGCCTTCTGCAGGTTCTTGATCACCACGCTCTCGGTGGCGATGGCGGCATGGTCGGTACCCGGCAGCCAGAGCACCTCGTCGCCGGCCATCCTCCGCTGGCGGGCCATGATGTCCTCCAGCACCAGCATGATGGCGTGGCCGAGGTGGAGGGTGCCGGTGGCGTTCGGCGGCGGCATGGCGATCGAGAAGGCCGGCTTCGCCGAGGCCCGATCGGCCACGAAGGCTCCGGCCTCCTCCCAGCGCCGGTAGATCTCCCGTTCGCGTTCCTGGTGCTCGAAATACTGGCTGAAAGGCATCGCTCTCGCTCTCCTGGGGCAGCCCGCTATGACGGGCGATCATCCCCCGAGAACGAAGCCGGCGACAAGCGGCCTGAGGGGTTGGAGGAGGCCGTCAGCGGCCGGCGGGCCGGGTCGAACCGAGGCGGACGATCTTGTCCCGGGAGGCGGCCTCGCAGCTGCCGCAGCCGGGGCAGCCCGGGCCTTGGGCCCGGCGGCGAGAGAAGAAGGGGCGCAACACCCACCAGGCGGCGCCGAGAGCGAGGGCGCTGGTGGCCCAGAATTGCCAGTCGGTCAAGGGCAGAGTGGCCGGGTTCATGGCACTCCCAAGGCTAGCAGCACACGGTAGGTGAGGAAAGCCGCCAGATAGGCGAGCGAGCTCATGTAGCCCAATTGGAGGGCTGCCCAGCGCACGCCTCCGGCCTCGCGGCGGGTCACCGCCAGGGTCGGCAGGCATTGCATCGCCAGCACGAAGAACACCAGCAGGCTGGCCGAGGCGGCGGTGGTGAAGAGCGGCGAGCCGTCCTGTCGGGTGGCGTGGCGCAGGCGGTCGAGCACTCCCTGGTCGGCGACGTCCGCCTCGGCTTCGCCCACCAGCAGCACCGACATCGTCGAGACGAAGACCTCGCGGGCCACGAAGCTGGTGAGCACTCCCATTGTGAGCTGCCAGTCGTAGCCGAGGGGGCGGAATACCGGCTCGATCAGCCGTCCCAGCCGGCCGGCGAAGCTACCGGCCTGGGCCGAGCGCGCCACCGCCTCGGCCGCCTCCGCACGGTAGGCGGCGGCTTGCTGCGGGGCGGTGGCCTCCACCGCCGCGGCCTTCTGCTCGAGCTCGGCCGCCTGGGGCGGAGGCGGCGTATGGGGATAGGCCGAGAGCCACCACATCAGCACACAGATGCCCATGATGGTGGTGCCGGCCTTGCGCAGGAAGTCCTTGCCCTGGTCGAGGGCCACGAAGAGGGCAGTGCGCAGGGAAGGCACTTTGTAGGAGGGCAGCTCGAGCACCATCGGCCGCGAGCGGCCCTTGAGCAGAGTTCGCCGCGCCACGAAGGCGCTCACCAGGGCGGCCGCGCCGCCCAGCAGATAGCAGCCGGCGAAGGCCCAGCCGGCCAGGAGAGGCCTGCCGGCGAAGAGCAGGCCGGTCAAGAGCACGTAGACCGGCAGCCGGGCTGAGCAGGACATGAACGGAGCCACCAGGATGGTGGTGAGGCGGTCCCGGCGGTCCGGGATCAGCCGCGAGGAGAGGATGCCCGGAATCGCGCAGGCGTGGCTGGAAAGCAGTGGCACGAAGGCGTGGCCGGGCAGCCCGAAGCGGCAGAGGATGCGGTCCATCACGAAAGCCGCGCGGGCCAGGTAGCCGGTGTCCTCGAGCAGGCTGATGAGGAAGAAGAGCAAGCAGATCTGGGGCAGGAAGACCACCGTGCCGGCGATGCCACCGAGCACTCCGTTGGCCACCAGGTCGCGCAGGGCCCCTTCCGGCAGCGCCTTCTGCACCCAGCCGCCCAGCACCCCGAAAGTGGCCTCGATCAGGTCCATCGGCACGGTGGCGAGGGCGAAGATGGTCCAGAACAGCACGCCCATCACGGCCACGAAGAGCAGCACTCCGGCCACCGGATGGGTGAAAGCCTGGTCCAGCCGCTCGGTCAGAGTGTCGGCAGCGGCGCCCACGGCCTGGGGGCCGCCCACGCTCGCTTCCACCACCTCTTCGGCCCAGCGCTCGAGAGCCGCGAAATCGCTCGGGTCGGCCAGGGCGCGGGCCGGGTGGGTGGGAGCACCGCGCAGCTGCGCTTTACGCGCCACGGCGGCGAGCAGCTCGGCGACGCCCTCGCCTTTGCGGGCCATGATCGGCACCACCGGGCAGCCGAGCTCCGCGGCCAAGCGGGCGGCATCGAGGGTGAGCCCGCGGCGCCGCGCGAGGTCCACCATGTTGAGGGCCACCACCGTGGGCAGCCCGCTCGCCAGCACCTCGCCCAGCAGGTAGAGGTTGCGGGCCAGGTTGGTGGCATCGAGCACCGCCACCACCACCTCGGGCTGCCGGTAGAGCCCCTCGCCCTCGAGAACCGCCCGGCAGGCCCGCGACTCCGGCAAGTCCAGGCTCAGGCGGTAGAGCCCCGGCAGGTCGAAGACTTCGGCTTCCTCGCCCGGTCCGAGCTGCAGCCGGCCGACCCGGGCGTCAGTGGTGGTGCCGGGGAAGTTGGCGGTCTTGGCCCGCAGGCCGCAGAGGCGGTTGAAGAGGGTGGTCTTGCCGGTGTTCGGGTTGCCGATCAGGGCGATCCGCAACGGGCCTCGAGGCAGGGGCTGGCGATCGGTGGGGCGAGGCTGCGGGCGCGAAGCCGGCAAGGCCCGAGGCTGGGGCATGGGCTCAGCCCACGGGCTCGGGGAGTACCATCAAGCGGGCCGCGACGGTATCCGCCAGCCCGATCCGGGTCGCCTTCACCTCGAGGATCCAAGGGTCTCCGGCGCGGCAGACGCGGAATCGGCAACCGGTGCCCAGCCCGAGGGCGGCCAGGAGCTTGGCCTCCTCGGAAAGCAGAAGACAATCGTGGAGGCGACCGCAACAGCCCGGGGCCAGCTCCGTCAACGGCCGGGGAGCCGGGTCGAGCACAGGGAGGTTGGCGGTCGGCATTGGCAGTCGTTATTGAGACGCGATCTCAAAAGAGACTGACTCAATGTAGCACAGAGCGCAGCGGACCGCCAGTGCAGGTCCTCGGGGCGCGCTCACCGCCGCTCAGAAAGCCGAGGCGCTGAGCAGCACGTCGGCCCTGGCCCAGGCCTTCTCGAAGCGGGCCCGGGTGGCCGCCGCTTCGGCTTCCTGGCCCTGGGCGCGGAGAGCCTGGGCGAGGCCGAAGAGGGACCAGCCGTTTTCGGGGTTCACGCGCAGATCCTCCCGGTACACGGCCTCGGCATCGGCGGGCCTGCCGGCGTCGAGCAGGGCCTTGCCCAGGGCGGTGCGGATCGCCCGGTACCAGGGTGGCGGCTCGTTGTACTGGAGGGCGTCCTGCAGATCGACCGCCTCCGTGAAGGCGGCGATCGCCTCGTCGAAGCGGCCGGCACGGGCGGCGAGCTCGCCCTCGAGCTCGAAGCGGGCCACTGCCAGGAGCTCGCGGGTGGTGTAGAACCAGCCGGTGGTGTGATCCGCCGGCACGGCCGCGGCGATCTTCTCGAGGGCCTTGAGCTCGCGAGTGGCCTCTCGGTGCTTGCCGCCGGCGGCGAGGGCGATGCCGCGAGCGAAGTGCCAGCTGGCGCGGGTGAAGGGCCAGGCAGCCGGCGGCCCGGGCTCGGCCAGGATCTCCTGCCAGCGGCCGAAGGCCACTTCCATGTAGAGCGGCGCGGCGGTGACGACCTCCATGTCGCTCATCGCCCCCGGCAGGGCGGCGAGCATCTCGGGCGGGATCTCCGCGGCGCTCTTGCGGGCGGCTTCGAGGGCCGTGGCCGAGTCCCCCTGGAAGACGGCGACGGCGCGCAGGAAGTCCAGGTTGTGGGGGGCGAGGTCGCTTGCGTAGGCGCTGTCTTTCGAGGCCCGGGTGAAGAAGGCCTGGTCGGCGGCGATCGCCCGGTGATTGGCCTCGGCCGCCTCGGGGTAGCGGCCGGTACGGATGTAGACGTGACTCGGCATGTGCACCAGGTGGCCGGCTCCCGGCATCAGCCCGGGGAGCCTCTCGGCCGAGCCGAGCGCCCGCTCCGGATGGGCGGAGGCCTCGACGGAGTGGATGTAGTAGTGGTTGGCGCCGGGGTGCTCGGGGGCTCGCTTCAGCACTGATTCGAGCACCTGGATCGCCTCGAGGATGGTCGGGTCCTTGGCCTGGCCGAAGCGGTCCCACTGGCCCCAGGGGTTCAAGTCCAGGAGCGACTCGGCGAAGAGCGTGGCGGCATCGAGGTCGTCGGGAAAGCGCTGGACGACTTCGCGCATGGCGTTGGCCCAGGCGAGATCGAGGTCGGCGCGGCTTTCCGGCACTTCGGGGCGGTAGCGCTGGGCCAGGGCCTCGATCAAGGCGCGATCCCGCGGCGTGGCGCCGTCGCGATGGGCCAGGGCCTGCTGGAGCGCCTCCCAGGCGGCCTTGCCGGCCGCTGTCTCCATGCCGAAGTTGATGTTGGGGCCGTTCGCGAGGGCCGCGCCCCAGTAGCAGATGCCGCAGGCGGGGTCGAGTTTGGCGGCCGCCTCGAAGTCGCGGATCGCCTCGCCGTGGTTGAAGGCGTAGACCAGTCGCAGGCCTTGGTCGAAGTAGCGCTGCGCGTCCGGAACCAGGGTGGCGATGTCGCGGTGCCAGTTGCCGAGAGTGTCGAAGAGGGGCGGCAGAGCGTCGGTCTCGACAGGTGCTGAGCCCATGGCATGGCCGCCGGCGCAGGCGGGCATGGGCTGGGCCAGGGCGAGCGACGGTCCGGCCAGGGCGGCGAACAGGGCGAGGGAGAGCGGGAGGTGGAGACTCATGCTTCAAGTACGACGCCGAGCCCGCTGCAGACGGGGCTCGGCGGTGGAAACCAGGGGGCGCCGAGGGACGCACGCTACCGTGCGTCCCTCGGCCGGGCAAGAGCTCAAGGCAGAGGCTGGTCGCCTCGCAGGTGGAGTGGCGCACGGGTGCGGGTGGCGGTTTCATTGCCCACCCAGACCACCTCGATCTTGTTGTCCGCGCCGAGGCCGGTGCGGTCCGGCAGGAAGGCGACGAGGCGGTCAGGCAGCAGGGCCCAGGTGTTCTCGAGCACCTTGCCGTTGAGCACGATCACCGGCGAGCTGTCGCGGATCACGCCGCTGTGGGGCACGGCAGTGCGAACCTCCAACACCACCGGCTCGCGGGCCTCGGACAGGAACTTGGGGCCGGCCATGTTGCGGTACACCTCGTTGTCCAGCCGGGCCAACTGCACCGAGCTGAGCTCGACGCTGGCCGTGAGTTCGGTGCGGTCGACGGCGGCGGCCCGCTCTCCGGGGCTTGCCGTGGCCGCGAGGGCGGACGGAGCCTGGCCGATCGCCGCGGCCCCGAGGGCCAGGGCGAGCAGCCAGCGGACCGCCGGCCTAACGGGAGAATTCGACGTCGTCGACATAAATCTCTCCTTGCGTGGGGTTGGTGAAGCGGAAAGTGAGGGTGTCGATGGCCGAGAGGTCCACGCCGGAGTTGTTCATGATGAAGGAGTGCAGCGGGATCCGCACGGTGGTCATCACGGTCTGGTTGGCGCCGAGGCCCACGGAGGCGCGGTCGTAGGGCTTGGGGATCGGGAAGAAGCGGCCGGCGTGGGTGGCCTTGGTCTGGCCGCCGCCGGAGAGTTCCACCTCGAAATCCTGACTGCCGGAGACCGGGTTCGAAGCCGAGGTGGTCTGGGCCACGCGGAACGAGAGCACCTCGAAGCCGGTGGTGTCCTGCTGGGCGAGCGGCACGGAGTAGACCACCCGGCTGGTGGCGCCCAGCCAGCTCACCTTGAGCGCCTTGGTGGAGTGGGGGGCTGGGTTGCTCACGGAGACCGCGTTGGCGCCGTTGCTGGCCACCGCCAGGGTCCCTAGGCCGTCTTCGAGCTTCGAGTGATCCTTCTCGTGCCGGAAGTTGTAGATCTTCTTGCCGGCGAAGGACGGGAAGGTGAGCCGTCCGCGCAGCATGTCGTCGTACACCGTCTCGCCGTTCAGGTTGGCGCGCGCGAAAGCGGCGAGGTAGGCCTCACCCAGCTTCTGCTGCTCGGCGGCGGCGATGTAGTCGGGCCGGTTGCCCACGCTGTCGTCGCCGTCGACCGCCCAGACGGTGTTGAAGAAGTTGTGGTTGGCGCCGTAGACGTCGATGCCGCTCTTGGTGGTGGCGTCGCCGATGCCGCTGCCGGCGCGGTCGTAGATGCGCTGGCCGGAGAGCGTCGAGACATCGCCGTCACCGGCCGGCAGGATGACGAAGTAGGGCACGTCGGGCAGCACGTAGCTCTGGCCGTCGACCGGCGCGATCGAGGAGACCGAGCCGATGTTGAACACTCCGCCGTTCAACATGTAGGCCCCCACGGAGGCTTCACCGCCGCGCGAGTGGCCGGACACCGAGATCTTGTTCATGTTGACGTGGCCCACGAAGGCGCCACCGAAGAAGTCCGGGTAGGTGTTGAAGGTCGCGTGATCGTTCATGTGCGACCACAGCTCGAGGTGCTTGAGGATCAGCTGGGAGCGTTCGGGGATCAGCTGGGGAACATGGCCGGTCAGATCGTAGGCGTCGATCGAGACGGCGATGATGCCTTGGCTCGCCAGGCGATCGAGCAGGCCCATGTAGCCCATGTGATTCAGCGTGCGCTGGGGGCAGCCGGTGTGGATCGCGTCGTAGGCAGGGTCGAAGTCGAAGCCGGCGACGTTGCAGGATCTGTGGTTGCCGTGTTCGATGATGAAGATCGGGTGGGTACCGGCGGCCACCGGCTGGTTGAGGCCGGGAGCGGTGGCCGGGTAGCGCACCACGGCCCGGAGGTCGACGTTCTGCCGGCTGCCCAGGGTGGCGAAGTAGTCGTCCTGGCTGTAGCTGCCCTGGCCGATCGCGAAGGTGCCGAGGTCGTAGGGGTCCGCGGCCACCTGGAAGCCGATCTGGGAGGCGCCGTCGAGGAAGTCCACGCTCTCGTCGTAGTTCTGGTCGGTGACGTAGTCGCCGGGAGTGGCCGCGGCGTTGGGCCCGAAGTCCACCACCACGTCGTATTTGCCCACCGAGAGCGGCGAGTCCCAGATGATCACGTCGGTGCCGTTGACGCAGCCGGCCTTGACCGGGTGGATCTCGATGTTGCCGGAGACGTCGTTCAAGCTGGTATTGCCGCCCATCATCGGATTCCAGCCGGCCACGCTCTTGTGGTTCACCACGTAGTAGGCGGCGTAGGTGCCGCCGGGATGGCCCACCGGCACGTAGGTGGGGTCGACGGCGCCCCAGACCGGGTCGTTGGTCTTGGCGAAGGAGTCGGCGAACTCGTAGTACGGGTAGCCGCTGTTGATCGGCCGGCCGGCGATGTCCATCAGGGGACCGCCGATCGGGTAGTAGAGGTAGAACACCGCGGCGGTGTCGGAGCCGTAGGAGAAGACGTCGGCGGAACCCAGCCTGGGCGGCGAGGTGGTGGAGTTCTGGTAGGCGATCACGTCGTAGGCGCCGTAGCGCTGGTCGGACGGCAGCCATGCCTCGGCCAGGAATTCGCCTCGGCTGTTCACTTCGACGCGCCTGCCGCTGGGGCCGAAGTTGGAGCCGGAGATGTCGGTGATGGTGTCGCCTACCCGCCAGCGGCGCTGGTTGGGCACCACCGCCAGGTTGAGCAGCGAGCCGGAGCGGAAGCCGGTGCCGCGGATGTACAGGCTGTCCCGCCCGACTTCGAAGCTGTTGGCCAGGCAGCCGTTGCGATCGGCCGGGTAGAGCAGGGGCCGGATGCGGCGGTTCGCAGGCAGTTGCAGCTGGGCGACGGCCTTGCCCACTTCGAGACTCATCGGAGGAGTGCGACCGGAAGTGTCTCGGGCCACGGGGTGGATGGTGACGGTGAGGGTCTGGCCTTCGAGAGCCCGGTCGGCTTCCTCGAAGGTGCGGAAGGTCCAGGGCAGGCGCAGGCGTTCGTAGGCGCGTTCAGAGCAGCCCACCACACCGGACTGGTACCACAGGAACACCGGAGAGAGGTCGCCGGCGGCGTTGCTGGTGGTGCGGGCGAAGCTGGTGGCCTGCTTGAGGGAGTCCGCCGGCTCACGGCCCACGGTCATACGCAGCTCGTAGAGGGTGTTGGGAGCGAGGCTGCGCGCAGCAACGCGCAGCGAGTCGCCGATTTCGAGCTGGGTAGTGCTGCTGTCGTCGTCTCCAACGGCATAGAGCCAGGGAATCGGGTCGGGTTGGGCGTAGAGGGCCCTGGGCCCGAAGCTGGCTGCGGCAAGCGCGAGCGCACCCCAGGCGAGGCCCATCCGAAAACGAAGGCGATTCATGGTGATTTCCTTTTTGAAGCTCGGTGGCTTCCGCTTCTGGGCTGTCCGCGCCAGCGAAGGCTGGCTGCGAACCGGTCGGCCGACGTGATGCCCGGTTCAGTGAGCTAGACGCCGGAACTGGCCCGAAGTCTTATTCGGCCGTGGAAATTTGCCGACGGAGGATCCGCTGGGGAGGAGGGAGAAAAAAAGGCCCGGCCGCCGAGGGGGTGGGGCCGGGCGTGGTCGGGGAACTAGGAACGATGGATCCTGCTAGCTGTCGGAGCTCTAGAAAAGGGCTCGGCAGCGGTTGCAGCTGTGCGAGCCGTCGTGCCCCGCCGGCCGATCGCAGGTACCCTGCCAGGTACTGGTGCAATCGGTGTGTACGGCGCCGCATTCGGAGGCGTACGGGGCTGGGTCGACGGGTGGGTCAGGAACTTCGCGAGTACTGTTCATGGCCAATCTTCTTTGCCAATCCTCAGAAGCTGTCAAGCCGGAACAATGGCTAGTTTCCGCCCGGCCGGGAGACTCAGCCGCCAACCCAGGGCGGGGGCGGTTGAACGTCTCGGGGTGGGAGAGGAACTACCCAACGGGGCGGGGCCGGCTTGTGGCATGCTAGCGGCCGGGAACCAGCAACGGTTTGGCTCGCCACCCCTCAACCAGGCTACGGAGCTTTCCGATGAGAAAGTCGATCAAGGGATTCGTCTCGTTCGCGTTCGTGCTGCTGGCCGCCCGGCCGGCGCTGGCCACCTGCGGCGGCGGTGGCGGGGGTGGCGTGGGAGGTGTGGCCCCGGATGCCGGCCAGCCGGAGGTCTACCGGGTGTCCTGGAAGGTGCTGGCGCCGGGCGCCGAAGTGCCGAAGGCTCCGGAGGCGTCGCTCGCGGTGCTCTGGTTCCCGACCTCGCCGGAGGAGGCACGAGGCTCGTCGCTCCAGACTTCTCGGGCTCTGGCGCTGGCCGGCGCGCGTTGCGTGGCGACGGTGATCGTGCCGCCGAATCATGCCGCCGTGCACAACGCTTATCAGGCGCCGGCAAATGAGCCTCTGGCGGTTTTGGTGGACGGCGCCGGCGGGGAACTCGGGCGGGTGAAGGCGCAGAATGGCCGGCTCGACACCCACGAGGTGGAGAGGCTCCTGATCGGCGAGCTCGATCGCCGGGAGGATGCGCTGAAGGAGCTCTTCAAGGGCGCCGAGAAGAAGGCGAGCACGGATCGTGACGGCGCCGTGGCGGATTACCAGAAGGTGTGGGCCGAGCGGTGTCTGTTCCCGAGCTACGGCAAGAAGGCGGCGAAGGCCCTGAAGAAGCTGGGGGTGGCGGTGGAGGAGGCGGCGCTTCTGGGCCTCGGGCCGGAGGGGCTGGCGGATCCGGACGTGAAGAACGCCCACTCGCAGGTGGAGCCGACGCTGCGCAAGGGACTCCAAGCGGAGCTCGCGGCGCGTTATCTGGATGCCGGCGAGTTCTACCGCCAGGCTGCGGCTCTCGACCCCGCGGATGCGACGCCGCTGCGCTTCCTGGGCGAGCTCTACCGGCACCACGTCGGCGAGTGGGACAAGGCCCGCGAGGTCTTCGGGCAGCTGCTGGCCCAGCCGGCGGACCCGATCGCCCGCGCCGTGGCGCTCCACGGCATGGGCAAGATGACGATCCACGCCGGCCGGTTCGCCGACGGCCTCGCGATGTTCCAGCGCTCGATCGAGACGTTCCCGCTGGCGATCACCTACCGCAACCTGGCGGTCTACTGGTTCTCCGAGAAGCAGGCGGAGAAGGCGGCGGGCTACATGCGCCAGGCGCTGGCCCTGGACCCGAACGACGGCTACAATCAGATCTTCGGGGCGGTCTACCTGGCGGCGGCGGGCAAGAAGGAAGAAGCGATCCGGATCGCCCGCGAGAACGAGAAGGTGCTGGCGGCGAGCTACAACCTGGCGGCGCTGTGGGCCCAGGTGGGCGACCGCAAGAAGGCGATGGAGCTGCTGCGCCGGCACTTCTACGAGTACGAGCGCTTCGACGCGGTGCGCCGGCAGGAGATGCAGGAAGCGCGGGACGACTACATGTTCGCCAGCCTGCACCAGGATCCAGAGTTCATCGAGCTGACCCATCTCGCCAGCGGCCCGGGCATGGCGCACTGAGGGTGAGCCCAAGCGTTCGGTTCGCCCCTTCGGACTCCTTCCCCTTTCTCGCGCCCGGGCTGTAAGATCTGGCAGCCCGGGCGGCTGGCCCGGGGGAGCTAAGAAATGGCCTTTCAGTACATTCTCGCCAATTTATTGGCGCGTACGGACAGCGCGGTCGGAGCGCTCTTCCTCGACCCTACCGGCGAGATGATCGACTTCGCCATCACCGACTTCTCGCCCTATCAGGTCCGCATCCTGGGCGCTTACCTCGGCATCCACCTTCGTCAGCTCGATCGCATGCTGGTCGCGAACCGCCTGGGCGAGGCACAGCTCCTGGAGATCGAGCAGGAGGGCCTCAACATCCTCGCGGTGCCGCTGCCCGACGGCTATGCCATGGCGCTTCTTCAGCGCTCGAGCGGGGCCCTCGCCGTGGCTCGCAAGCAGCTCCTGAGAGCCGCCGAGGAGATGGCCGCCGAGGTACTTCCCCAGCCGCGTCGCTGAGCCACCCTCCACCGAACCCACCTAGGACCTGGCATGGAACGCAGCAAAGGGCTCGAGCTGGCGCCCGAGACGGCTCCCGGGGCCGACGAAGCGGAAAAGGGTTTCTGGAAGACGCTCCGCCGCGGCCTGCTGATGACCCACACCGAGATCATCGACCGCCTCGGGGCGGCGATGAGCGGCCGCGAAGTGCTCGACGCCACCACTGCCGAGCACCTCGAGGAAGTGCTGATCCAGGCGGATCTCGGTGTGGTGGCCTCGACCGAGCTGGTCGAGAAGCTGCGCAAGGGCACCCGCAAGGGCGAGGCCAGCGGCGCCGCCCTTCGCCAGCAGCTGGCGGCCGACATCGCCGGTCTGCTCTCCGCCGTGCCCCAGCCCGCCGAGGGCGCGGGGCCGCGCATCACCCTGGTGGTGGGGGTCAACGGTGTCGGCAAGACCACCTCGATCGCCAAGCTCGCGCGCCGCTCGCAGCTGGCCGGTGAGCAGGTGCTGATGGCCGCGGCGGACACCTTCCGCGCTGCGGCGATCGATCAGCTCGAGCTGTGGGGCAAGCGGCTGGGCGTCGAAGTGATCCGCCAGGGCCCCGGCGCGGATCCGGCGGCGGTGGTCTTCGACGCCCTGCAGGCGGCCCGTGCCCGGGGAGCGACCGAAGTGCTGATCGACACCGCCGGCCGGCTCCACACCAAGGAAAACCTGATGGCCGAGCTCGCCAAGGTGCGCCGGGTGGTGGACCGCGAGGGCGCCGGCTACCGCCAGCGCACCCTGCTGGTGCTCGACGCCACCACCGGCCAGAACGCCCTCGCCCAGGCACGGCGCTTCCTGGAGGTGGCCAAGGTGGACGGCGTGCTGCTCGCCAAAGTCGATGGCACCGCCAAGGGCGGCATCGTGGTGGCGATCGCCCGCGAGCTGAAGCTGCCGGTGCTCTATCTCGGTGTGGGCGAGACCGCCGAGGATCTGGTGGACTTCCGCCCCCAGGAGTTCGCGGCTGCCCTCCTCGGCTGAGGGGCGGGCCCTCGACCGGCGCCTGCTGCGGCGGGCTCTGGCCCTGGCCGCCCGCGGGCGGTACAGCGCTGCTCCCAATCCGAAGGTGGGGGCCCTCGTGGCCCGAGGCGGCGAGGTGGTGGGGGAGGGCTACCATCGCCGGGCCGGCGAGCCCCATGCCGAGCCTCTGGCCCTCGAGGCCGCCGGCGAGCGGGCTCGAGGGGCCACCCTCTATGTCACTCTCGAGCCCTGCGATCACCATGGCCGGACCCCGCCCTGCACCGAGGCCATCCTGGCCGCGGGTGTGGCCCGGGTGGTGGCCTGCCATGGGGATCCTGATCTGCGGGTGCGAGGCGCGGGTTTCAGCCGCCTGCGCGCGGCGGGAGTGGCCGTGGAGGTGGGGCTGCTGGCCGAGGAGGCTCTCGCCTTGAACCTCGCCTATCTCGCGCCCCAGCTTCTCGGGCGGCCGGCGGTGACGCTCAAATGGGCGATGAGCTGGGACGGCAAGATCGCCACCGTGGGCGGCGAGAGCCGGTGGATCAGCTCTCCTGCGGCCCGCCGCTGGGCGCTGTCGCTCCGGGAGGAGCACGATGCCATCCTGGTGGGTAGCGGCACCGTTCTGGCGGACGATCCCCAGCTCACTCGCCGCCTGGGCTGGGCGAGCGGGCCCTTCCGCCGCCTGGTGCTGGACCGTCGCCTGCGCACTCCTGCCACGGCCCGCCTGTTCACCGAGCCGGGCGCGGTGGTGATCTACACCGAGTCCACGGACTCTGCGCCGCGCCGGGCCCTGGAGCGGGCCGGGGCGGAGGTGGTGGTGCTCGAGCGGGTCACCCCGGAGGCCGTGCTCGCCGAGTTGCAGCGACAGCAGGTGCGGAGCGTTCTGGTGGAAGGCGGGGGCGGCGTTCATGCCGCCTTCCTCGAGAGCGGCTGCTACGATCGTGTGCTGGTGGTCGCCGCTCCCCTGCTGATCGGCGGCCTGGGGGCTCCCGGGCCGGTCGGGGGCGCCGGCGAGAGATCCCTCGCCGCCGCGCCGCGCCTGGAACGGACGGGTAGCCGGCGCATGGGGCCGGATCGACTGCTCTGGGGGTATCGACCAGGATGTTTAGCGGGCTTGTCCGAGAGCGTGGCCGGCTGGTAGGGGCGCCGAAGCCCTCCGGCCAGGGCGGGAAGCGGTTGGCGATCGCCCACAGCCGGGCCCTGGGCGCGCGCCTCGGGCCGGGCGCGAGCCTGGCCGTCGCCGGTGTCTGCCTCACGGTTCTGGGCAACGATCCGGAGCTTTCGGAGGTGGAGCTTTCCCCCGAGACGCTCGCCCGCACCACGCTCGGGGAGCTTCGAGACGGAGCGGAAGTGAACCTCGAGCC
This sequence comes from uncultured Acidobacteriota bacterium, assembly GCA_937867335.1. GTDB lineage: Bacteria > Acidobacteriota > Thermoanaerobaculia > Multivoradales > SZUA-115 > JAXLQX01. The sequence goes on along the minus strand of CALMKX010000209.1, from coordinate 12,887 downwards.
GGCGCTGCTCGCCTCCGAAGCGCTCGGCGGCCATTGGGTGCAGGGTCACGTGGACGGCGTGCTCGAGGTGGTCGAGCGGCGGGACCTCGGTGCCCATCTCGAGCTGGGCTTCCGCCTGCCGGCGAGCTTCGGCGCCTGGGTGGTGGAGAAGGGCTCGGTGACGATTGACGGCGTGAGCCTCACGGTATCCCGCCGCCTGGCCGAGAGCTTCGAGGTGGCCTTGATCCCCCACACCCTGGAAGTCACCACCCTGCGGGATCTCGAGCCGGGAGGACGGGTGAATTTCGAGGCGGACGTGCTCGCCAAGTACGTGCTGGCCGCCCTCGAGGTCTACGGCCGGCCGGCCGGTGCGCCCTGAGATGGGCCGCCCGGCGAGCTTCCAGCCCGATCCGGCGCGCTTCTGGATCCGTTTCGCCCCCCGCGAGTGGGGCGGCCCGGCCGGGCAGCTCTGGAGCGACCTGGCTCGAGCCCAGCCGGTCTTCGGCGATGGCTCGACGCCGGTCGAGCCCTCCGGCGTGCTCGAGGATCTGCTGGTGCTGCCGCCGGTGCCTGCCGAGCTCTCCACCTGGCGGGAAGAAGTGGCCGGGCGCCACCTCGAACGGGGCACTCCCCTGCTGCTCCAGCTGCTGCCCGGGGAGCCGCTGCCGGCTCTCGAGGCGACCGTCGTCTTCGACCTCCTGGGTGCCCTGGTGCGTGGCGACCACGAGGCCTTCGATTCGGCTCCGGCGGGAGCCATCGCCGCCTGGCCGCTGGTGCCCGGCATTTCGGACGATCCCGAGCTCTGGCACGAGGGCTGCGCGCGCCTCGCCAGAGCTGGAATCGAGGTGGTGCAGTCCTTCGCCCTCGCGCCCTCACCCGCGGAGCGGCGGCGGCTCGCCGAGCTCGCTCCGGAGAGCGCCTTCTTCGCCCTCTTCCACCGCCCGGCACCGCCGGAGCGCAGCTTCGCCCGCGTGGCCGCAGGCTATGGCCTCGCTCCGTTCTTCCCGCGGCCTCTCCCTCGGCCGCCTTGGAGCGGCGCCTCCAACCGCCGCCTGGCGGGAGCGCTGCTGCTGGCCTCGGAGCTCTGGCTCTCCCTCGGGCGGCCCGTGGGGCGGGGGCTGGCCCTCGCCCGGGCGGCCCGGTGGATCGATGAGTCGAGGCACGACGTCGCCGCTCTTGCCCGCGAAGGCAACCTCGCCTTGGTGCCCGAAGTGGACGAGGGCAGCCGGCAACTGATCGAGTCCCTGCGCGGCGGTGGCACTTCTTCGCTGGTGGAGGAGCTGCTGGCCGAGTACAGCGCCGGGGCGGCCGGCGATCTCGAGGATCCAGGCTGAGGGGCTGCTAGCATCGGGCGCGATGCGAGTGGGAGTCGTGGCCTATGAGCTCGAGGGGGAGGCGACGGGTGTCGGCCGCTACCTCGAGGGGCTGCTCTCCGGGGTGAGCCCCTCGGCCGACTGGATGTTCCGGCTGTTCTGCCACGGCCGCCCTTTCGAGCATCCGCTCTTCGACCGGCCGGACGTCGAGCCTCAGTTCGCCGGCCGGGAGGGCCGCCCCTGGCTCTGGGAGCAGATTGAGCTGCCGGAGCTTCTCGCCCAGCACTCCCTGGACCTGGTGTTCTCTCCGGCCTACAGCTTGCCGGGGCGGCTGCGGGAGCCCGGGGTGGTCACCCTGCACGACCTCTCCTTCGAGCGTCTGCCCGGGGAGTTCGGGCCGCGGGAGCGCTGGCGGCGGCGTCTCCTGGCCCGGAGCGCCGCGCGCCGGGCCGCCCGGGTGCTGGTGGATCAGGCGGCGATCGCCCGGGAGGTCGCCGCTCTCTACGGCCTGCCCCGATTGCGCATCGGCGTGGTGCCGCTCGCCGTCGACGCTCGCTTCCAGCCCTCGCACGACCCGGCAGCCGATCGCCGGGAGCTGCTCGCCCTCGGTGTGGAGCCGCCCTATTGGCTGTTTCTCGGCTCGCTCCTCGAGCGCCGGCGGCTGGACCTGGTGCTGGCCGCTCTGGCGCCGGTGGCCGCCCAGCGCCCCGAGCTCCGGCTGGTGCTGGCCGGCGCCAACCGACTGCGCCGGCCGGAGAGCCTGGGCGAGCAGGTCCAAGCACTCGGCCTCGGCGGTCGGGTGCAGGCCCTCGGCTACGTGCCGGAAGGGAGCCTGCTGCCCCTCTATCGCGGTGCCGAGCTCGCCTTCTACCTCTCCGAGTACGAGGGCTACGGCCTGCCGCCGCTCGAAGCGCTGGCCTCGGGCACTGCCGTGGTGGTGGGCCCCGGCCTGGCTCTCGACGACCTCTGGCCGGGATACCCCCTGCGGGCGGCCGAACTCTCGGTCGGTGCCGTCCAGAAGGTGGTCACTCAGGCCGCGGACTCCGCCTGGCTCGGTGGCGTTGCCGAAGAAGGGCGGCGGCGGGTGGCCGCTCTCACCTGGGCCCACGCGGCGACGCTCTGGCAGGCCGAGCTCGAACGGGCGGTGGCCCCGTGATTTCGGCGGTGGTGGTTTCCTACAACGCCCTGGAGCATCTGCCTCGCTGCCTCTCGAGCCTGGCTCTGCCGGCGGGAGAAGAGGTGGAAGTGGTGGTGGTGGACAACGCCTCCACCGACGCCACGGCCCGAGAGCTGCCGCGCCTCTTTCCGCGCGCCCGGTTCGAGGCCCTGGGCGAGAACCTCGGTTTCGCCGCGGCTTCGAACCGCGGGGCCGCGCTGGCCAAGGGGGAGCTCCTGCTCTTCCTCAACCCGGACGCCTGGCTGGCCGAGGGCTCGCTCGCGAGCCTCGCGGCGCGGTTGCGCAGCGAGCCGCGGTGGGGCCTCGCGGCGCCCCGGCTGGCCTACCCGGATGGCCAGCCGCAGACCAGCTGGGCCCCCGAGGTGAGCGTGGCCGGCGAGGCCGTGCAGAAGCTGCGCAACCGGCTGGAGGGCCGGGCCTGGAGCCACGGCCGGCTGCTGCGTTTCTTGCTCGGCCCGGTGTGGTTTACGGGGGCCTGCCTGCTGGTGCGTCGAGAGGCCTTCGAGGCGGTAAGAGGCTTCGACGAGGGCTACTTCCTCTACTTCGAGGACGCCGACTTCTGCCAGCGCCTCCGCCGGGCCGGCTGGAGGCTCGGTGAGGAGCCCCGGGCGCTCGCCTTCCATGCCCGGGGTGGCACGGGGGCTCCCGCCTTGAGAGCCGCCTACCGCGCCAGCCAGGCGGTGTACTACGCCCGCCACCGCCCGCCCTGGGAGGGGAGGGTGGCCGCCTGGCGGGCATCGCGGGAGGGCTGAGCCGCTCGGGCTAGGCTGCCGGCTTCTGGGCTTCGGCGCCGAGGTTCTGGAGGCCGGTCTCGAAGTCCTTGCCCACCATCTTGTCCATGTCGAAGAAGAGCGTCATCACCTTGCCGATGTAGTTGTTGTTGCCGGTCATGGCCCAGGTGACGCGGGTGCCTTCTCCGTCCGGGGCGAAGGTGAACTCCGTGGAGTTGTGGGACTCGAAGGGCTTCAGGAAGTCGAGCTGGATCCGCAGCTTCGAAGGCGAGGTGGCTTCCAGGATCTCCATTCGACCCTGGCCCACTTTGTCATTGCCTTCCCAGGCGTAGACCGCGCCCTGGCCGGACTCGGCTCCGCTCAAGCTCCTCTTCATCGCCGGATCGAGCTTCTCCCAGGGCGACCACGAGGGCCAGTTGTGGAAGTCGCTCACCAGGCCGAAGACCCGTTCCGGCGTAGCGGGGATGGTGGTCGAGCGTTCCACGCGGAAGGTGTCTGGCCGGGTGGCAGCGTAGGCGAGGATGGCGGCGATCACCACCACGAGGGCGAGGGCGATCTTCTTGAGCATCGGGCTCTCTCCATGGCAAGCCGAGGGGTCCTCGGGTCCGGGCCGGTGAGCCTACCACCGGCCCGGCAAGGAGTGGCTCGATCGCTCTACGGGGGGCAGCTGGCCGAGTGGCCGATGCAGCCGTCGAGCGGCAGGGTGGAGAAGGGGCCCTGGATGTTGCCGGAGTTGTAGCCCGGGGAGACATCGATGGCCGCCGTGGTGCCGCCGTTGGGGCAGCCTCCGGAGTTGTTGGCGACAAGCGAGAGCGAGTTGCTCTGCACGGCGGCGTTCAGCATGCCGGAGACGCCGATGCCCACATCCGCGACCGCCGCCTGGCTACCGGTGGTGTTGGCGGTGAAGGAAGCGCCCGTGCCGTTGGCCGAGCTGCCGTCGAACCAGGCTCGGGTGCCCACCGAGAGCACGATGTCGTAGTGCCCGCGGCCGGACCACAGCGTGTTGTCGTGCACCGAGGTGCCGGTGAAGTCGTAGGTGGTGCCGGCCGGGGAGAGCCCATCCGCCACGATGCCGCCGTAGCAGGCGTTGCCGGCCGCCAGCGCCGTGTTGAAACGCACCTGCGAGCGCTGGGTCGCGCCGCCCGCGCGGAACACCACGATGTGCACGTCGGTGGCGTCCACCGTCTCGTTGAACTCGGCGGTGGTGTTCTCGCAGGCGAGCGACAGCCCGTCCGCCCACAGCTCGCAGCCGGGGTCCGTGCACGAGGGCCGGCGGAAATGGCAGCTCGAGTAGGCGGTCACCAGGTTGTGGTCGATCTGGTTGCCGGCGCAGGGCCAGCCCTCGGCGGTGCCCAACGTCTGCAGGTTGGACCAGCCCGAGGGGTTGTTGATCAGGCATTGCGAGACGGTGGTGGCGTTGCCACCGAAGAGCTGCACGGACTGGCTGTTGTGGTTGTGCCCCAGGCGTCCGCCCGAGCCGTCCACCCACACCGAGATCAACTTGGCGCCGGCGTTCAAGCGCACCGCCGTGCCGTTGAAGAGACTGTCCCGCACCAGCCGGCCCATCAAGGCGTAGTGCTGGTGGTTGGGGGTACCGATGGTGCGCAGAGTGACGCCGGCGGGAATGGTCAGCGTGGAAGTGAGCTTCACCACCGCCTTCTGGGCGAGTTCCACCACCCCGCCCGAGGGAGTGCCGTTCAAGGTGGTCTGGAGCTGGGCCTGGGTGCCCTGGAAGCCGCCGGTGGTCACCGGTAGAGCGATCACCGCGGCACCGCCGAAGCTGTAGCTGTCCTTGCTGCAGATGGCGGTGACCAGCCCGGCGAATTCCGTGGAGTTGAAGAAGGCGTCCACCACGGTGGCGAACGAAGTGCCGCTGTCGAGCTGGCTTTTCCAGCTGCTGAAGCCGCCGGAGTCGGGCTCGCGGTTGAGGATGCCGCGGTAGGCGGTGAGCACCTTGGCGGCGTTGTCGTAGCCCAGGCCGTCGTACTCCGCGGAGAGGTACACCCCGCGGCCCCAGTTCCTCAAGTTGGCCTGGTTGCAGGCATTGCCGGTGAAGAAGTTCACCCCGCCTTGCCAACCCCCCTGGTCCGGAATCCGCCCCAGGACTTCGGTGTACATCTTGGCGATGAATTGATGGGGTACGGCGGCGAGAGCGGGGCTCGAGGCGACGAGGGCGAAGAGCAGCCCGGGGCCCAGCCGGGCGAACGGCAGGAGGCGAGATTTCATGGCTTGGACCTCCATGGAAGGAAGCCAGCAGGACAGCTGGCCCACTGATTACATTTAGCAATAGCCATGAAAAATTTTCAAGTCGCTGCGGCCAGCGGACAGGGGTTCGAAACCGTGTAGGAGGCCGATCGAAATGCTTGCTCAAGGCAAGGAAAACGGCGAATCCCGATCCAGTTCTGGCGTATTAAAAATATAAATCTAAAGTGCCGATATGCACTTGACAACTCAGGTGCAATAGCGTACGGTTCCTGTGATCTTTCCCGCCCAACCGCTGATCCGGCAGTGGTTGCCATCGTCCCTGATTGGGCCCAACTCGGGGTCCACGTTCTGAACTGGAGGCCTCCATGCGATTCCGCACAGCTCTGCTCGTTCCCTTGGTCTGCCTGCTGGCTCTGGTCCTGGCAGGCGCTGCCGTCGCGCAGCCCACCATTTACCGCGGAACTGACCAGTTCCGCACCCTGGCCGGCAACGGCACCCGCATCAGCTTTGCGGCCAACCCCATCCCTGCCGGCTTCTTCTGCGCCAACTCGCCGCCGTTCACCGGCGATGTGGACCTCGCCGGCCGCCCCCTGACCACCAGCCCTCCGGGCGTGTTGGGAGATGCCGACACCGTGGTGGAGCGCCTGACCGATGGCGTGTTCTCCGGTGGTGTGGCCACGATCGACCTGGTGGTGCGAGCGATCGGCCTGCGTGGAGTCGATGCCATTACGGTGGAATGCCCCGGCGAAGGCCCCACGCGCTGGTTCGTGGAGGCCTGCCTGTGCGGCAAGCAGCCCAAGACCACCATCCAGGCCCGGTTGGAATGCGATCAGTGCGGCTCCTTCAGCGGCCAGCTGGCGCTCAACATCTGCCTGAACTTCACCCGCGCCGATACTGGCGCCAAGGCCGGCCCGCTGCCCCAGCACATCGCGTTCGATGTCGAGAAGACCCCTTGGTGCTATCGCCCCGGTCCGGGGGACAACGTGGTGCGCATGGCCTACGGCGTGGACGACAACTGCGACTGCGAGAACGACGCCACGCTGTGCCTGGGCCCGAACTCGAACTTCTTCCCCGGCCGTGGCTGCGCCACCGACGGACTGGACTGCTGGACCCAGTTCGCCTCCCTCACTCACTGCCACAAGAACTTCACCAACCCGGACCAGCACCCGCACTGCGTGAACCCGGTCTGCGGTCGTAAGGGGACGTGAGCCACCCCTGAAGCTCACCGGTGCCGGGCCTGTGGGCTCGGCACCGGGCGTGCGATACCATTCCCTCATGGCATCCCGCCCAAGCTCTCGTTTCCGTTTCTAAGCCGCGAAGTGGAGCGGAGTCGCTCTCTTCGCCGGCCCCTTCGCCGGGCGAAGTTCGTGCTGCCGGCGTTGACGGAAGCCACCAGCCCGTTCTGGCGGCCGATCAAGTACTCGCTCTTCCCGCCCCTGGGCCTGGCCACCCTGGCCGCTTACCTCGACCCGGAGCTCGAGGTGAGCCTCGAGGACGAGCACGTGCAGCCGCTTCGCCTCGACGACGAGCCGGATCTGGTAGTGATCCAGGTCTACATCACCAACGCCTATCGGGCCTACCGGCTCGCGGACCACTACCGGGCCCGCGGCGCCTACGTGGCCCTGGGCGGCCTGCACGTGACCTCGCTGCCGGAGGAGGCCGCGCCGCACGCCGACAGCCTCTTCCTGGGGCCCGGCGAGCACACCTTCCCGCAGTTCCTGGCGGACCTCGTCGCCGGCTCGCCCAAGCCCCGTTACGCCTCGCCCGTGCGCACTCTGGTGGATCTGCCACCGATACGGCGAGATCTGATCCAGCGCCACCGCTACCTGGTGCCGAACTCGATCGTGGTTTCCCGGGGCTGCCCGCACCACTGCACCTTCTGCTACAAGGACGCCTTCTTCACGGGCGGCCGCTCCTTCTACACCCAGCGGGTAGACGCCGCGCTCGCCGAGATCTCCCGCCTACCGGGCCGGCACCTCTACTTCCTGGACGATCACCTGCTGGGCGATCGCCGCTTCGCTCGCGCGCTATTCCGCGGCATGAGGGGAATGGGGCGGATCTTCCAGGCCGCGGCCACGGTGGATTCGATCCTCCGCGACGACTTGATCGAAGAAGCCGCCGCAGCCGGGCTGCGCAGCCTCTTCGTCGGCTTCGAAACCTTTTCCGAGAGCAGCCTCGAGAGCGCGGGCAAGCGCCAGAACCTGGGCCGCAGCTACCGCGAAGTGGTGGCGAAGCTCGACGCTCTGGGAGTGATGATCAACGGCAGCTTCGTCTTCGGCCTCGATGGCGACGAGAGCGACGTGTTCGCCCGCACGGTGGATTGGGCGGTTGCGAGCGGCATCACCACGGCCACGTTCCACATCCTCACGCCCTACCCGGGCACGGCCCTCCACGCCCAGATGGAAGCCCAAGGCCGCATCACGAGCCGGGACTGGGACCTTTACGACACCCGCCACGTGGTCTACCGCCCGGCGCTGCTTTCCCCGGAGGAGCTCGAGCGCGGCTACCACCGGGCCTACGAGGATTTCTACCGCTGGAGCTCGATCGCCCGCGCGGCGAGCGCCCACGCCCAGCTCCGGCACCGGCTCAAGCACTTCTTCTACAGCGCCGGCTGGAAGAAATTCGAGCCCGCCTGGGACCTGGTGATCCGCCTGCGCCAGCTCGCCCAGATGAGACCCCTGCTCGAGGCCGTGCTCTCGCCCCTGGCTCCCGAGAGTGACTCAGGTGTTGCCCTTGGCGCCCGCCGGGACGGCCACCAGGCGAAGGCCGAGGGCCTCGATAACCTTCAGGATGGTGGCGAATTCAGGATTGCCGGCGGGTGAGAGAGCTTTGTAGAGGCTCTCTCGCCCAAGCCCCGCGTCGCGGGCGAGCTGGGTCATCCCTCGCGCTCGCGCGATGTCTCCTAGGGCCGCGGCCACCAGGGCGGAATCGCCCACTGCAAGAGCCGCTTCGAGGTAGGCCGCGACGTCCTCCTCGGACTTCAAGTGCTCGGCCGGATCCCAGGGTAGTGTCATCGTCTTGGCCGTGCGAACCTCCTAGAGCTCACGCGCCAGAGCTTTCGCCTTGCGGATATCTGCTTTCTGTGAAGCCTTGTCGCCGCCCCCGAGCAGAACGATCAGCTTGGAGCCTCTCTGGACGAAATAGACTCGATAACCGGGCCATGGTCGATTCGTAGCTCAGATACACCCTCTCCGGCCGGCTTGGCGTCTCCAGGGTTGCCCAGCGACGCCCGGCGGAGCTGCACGTCGATCCGAGCGCGGGCCAACCTGTCTCGGAGGGAGCTGAACCAGCGAGCGTACGCTTCCGTCTGGCGAATCTCGACCACCGCCCGATTGTATCGTATGGAATACAATCGGGACCAGGCTTGGGGAGGCCAAGGCGTCTCCTCTCCTTCGCCCTCGCCTCGAGCTCTCGGCGAGCTGTGGTAGGTTCCTTGCCACCCGGAGAGGGCTTGGAGCGACGGGGTTGTGAGCCCCGGCCACCTCGAGCTGCAGCGCCTCCGGCGGTTGCCATGGCACTCCCCCTTCTACTGGCTGTCGTCGCCCTCGTTCTTCTCGCCCTCGCAGGAGCCTGGGGAATGAACCGCGCCCGGAAAGCGCTCCAGGCTCGCTACCAGACGCTGCTCGCAGCTGTCGAGCTCACCCAGCGGCAGCTCACCGAGCTGCGCAGCCAGCAGGACCAGATCGCCCTGCGCGCCGCCCGCCTCGAAGAGCGGCTGGACTCGAGGCTCGAGCCCCTGCTCGCGGGGCTCGCCCGGCGGGCGGATCTGGTGGAGAGCCGCGCCGAGCTGGTGCAGGCCCTCGCCACCGGCAAAGTGAGCGCCGAGACCGCCGCCCGCCTGGAGGCCGAGCTGGCACGGCTGGGCGCGGAGCTCGCCGAGCGCGACTGACTCGGCGCCAAGGGCATGAGGATCGGCATCGACGTCGCCAAGGCGGTGGGCCCGCCAGACGGCATCGCCACCTACACCGCGGGCCTGCTCGCCGGTCTGGCGCAGGCCGATTCCCCGGAGAGCTTCCGGCTCTACGGCCTTTCGGCGACGGTGGAACGGGCCGCCCTCGAGGCGAGGGTGGGCCCCCTGCCGGCGAGCTTCGAGTTGATGCCCCCGGGGCCGCCGCGGGCCGGCGAAGTGGACGTGTTCCACGCCCCGGCCCACCAGCTGCCCCGCCTTCCGGGCACCCGGATGGTCTTCACCCTCCACGACCTCACCTTCCTCTCCCACCCCGAGCTCCACACCCTGGGCAACCGCCTGCTCTGCCTCGAAGGGCTCAGCCGGGCCCTCGCCCAGGGGGCCCGGTTGGTGGCGGTCTCCGAGAGCACCCGGCGCGACGCCCTCGCGCGGCTGGCCCTGCCCCCGGAGCAGGTGCGGGTGATCCCGGGAGCGGCCAGGACGGAATTCCGCCCCCGCGACGGCTCGGAAGTGACAGCTCTGCGGGCCCGGCTGGGCCTGGGCAAGCCCTATCTGCTGGCCCTGGGTGTGCTCGAGCCGCGCAAGAACCTGCGCCGGCTGCTGCGGGCGTTCGCCGAGCTGCCGGAGCCCCTTCGCCGAGAGCAGCAGCTGGTGGTGGCGGGCCGGCGAGGCTGGCTCGACGAGGGCCCGGAGAGCTGGCCGGAGGCCCGGGCGCTGGGTGAGGAGCTCCGCTGGCTGGGCGAGGTAGTCGAGGGCGATCTCCCGGCTCTCTACTCCGGAGCCACCGCTCTGGCCTACCCGTCGCTCTACGAGGGCTTCGGCCTGCCGCCGCTCGAAGCCATGGCCTGCGGCACGCCGGTGCTCACTTCCGAGGTCTCCTCGCTGCCGGAGGTGGTGGGGGAGGCCGCGGTTCTGGTGGATCCCCAGCGGATCGAATCGATTCGCGACGGCCTGGCCCGGCTTCTGGGCAGCGCCGAGCTGCAGCAGCGTTTGCGCGAGGCCGGGCTCGAGCGTGCCCGGCTCTTCTCCTGGCAGAAAACCGCGTTCGCCCTGATCGAGGTCTATCGCGGCGGCGCTCCCTTGCGTGAGGTCTGATTGAGCTTCGTCGCCTGCACCATCGTCTCGAAGAACTACCTGCCCTTCGCCCGCACCCTGGCGCGATCGCTCGCGGCCGAGCACCCCGGGGCCCGGCTCTGGGTGCTCCTGGTGGATCGCGTGGACGGCGCCTTCAATCCGGCCGCCGAGCCCTTCGAGCTGGTGGAGATCGAGGCGCTGGGCAACATCCCGGACCTCCAGCCCTTTCTCTTCAAGTACACGCTGCTCGAGATCAACACCGCGGCAAAGCCGTTCTTTCTCGAATGGCTGCTCGAGCGCACCGGGGCGGAGAAGTTGATCTATTTCGACCCGGATATCCTGATCGTTTCGCCCCTCGACGTGCTGCTTGGCCTGCTCGATGAGCACGCCTACGTGCTGACGCCGCACCTGACCGCGCCGATCGAGGACGATCGCCACCCGAGCGAACTCGCCATCCTGCAATCCGGCTCGTACAACCTGGGCTTCTTCGCCTTCCGGCCCGGCGAGGCGACGCTCGCGCTGCTCCGTTGGTGGCAGGAGCGGATGCTCGAGCATTGCGTGGTGGACCTCGAGCGCGGCCTGTTCGTGGACCAGAAGTGGATGGATCTCGCCCCGGGTCTCTTCCCCGGCGCCCATGTGCTGCGCCACCCGGGCTACAACTTCGCCTACTGGAACTTCCACGAGCGCGAGCTCGCCCTGAGCCCCGAGCCGCGGGTGAACGGCGAGCCCCTGGTGTTCTTCCACGCCAGCGGCTTCGACCCGCGGGATCCAGCGCGCATCTCCAAGCACCAGAACCGTTTCACCCTGGCCTCCAGGCCGGACCTCAAACCCCTCTTGATGCGCTACCGCGATGCCCTGCTCGCCGAAGGCTTCGAGCAGGCCCGCAGCTGGCCCTACACCTTCGCCCGCTTCGACAACGGCGAGCGGATTCCCGATGTGGCGCGGGATCTCTACTACCGGCTCGCCGAAGGCCGGAAGCGCTTCGGCAACCCCTTCGCCACCGCCGCGGAACGCTCGTTCTTCGCCTGGCTGCAGGCCCCGGCCAAGGAGGGCGCTGCGGGAGCGCCCTACGTTTCGCGCTTGCTCGAGCATCTCTACCGCGAGCGCGACGACCTGCTGCAGGCCTTTCCGGACCTCTTCGGCCAGGATCTGCGCCGCTTCTACGACTGGCTGATGGAAGGCGGCGCCCGCGAATACGGCCTGTCGGGGGCGTACCTCGAGGGGCTGGCACCGCTGGCCGCCCGCCCGGTTTCGCTGCCGGCCGCGGCGGTCTCTGAGGTACGCCGGGCGGCCAGGAGCGTGTGGACCTCGGAGCTGGCTCGCAAGACCAAGGAGCGGGCCAAGCAGTTTTTGGGTGAGGAGCGGGCGAAGGCCTGGAAGAAGCGGCTCTTCGGCACTCGCGAGGTGGAGGGCGGTCCGGTGGTGATCGACCCGGTGGCGCGGCTCGCCATCAGCCGTTTCGGCGTCAACGTCGCCGGCTACCTCACCACCGAGAGCGGCATGGGCGAGGGCACCCGCGCCCTGGTGCGCATTCTCCAGGCGGCCGACGTGCCGATCTCGCTCCAGAATGTGGAGCTGGGCGTGGTCTCGCGGCGGGAGGACCGCTCCTTCAGCGGCTTCACGGCTGCGGCGGACTACGACATCAACGTCTTCTTCGTCAACGCCGATCAATCCCCGGTGATCTATCAACACCTCGGGCGCGAGCGCTTCCGCGGCAAGTACAACATCGGTTTCTGGTCCTGGGAACTCGCCGAGTTTCCAGCCCAGTGGTACCCCTCGTTCGATTACTTCCACGAGATCTGGACCGCCACCCATTTCAGCCAGGGAGCGATCGCTTCGGCCTCGCCCATCCCGGTGATCCGCATGCCCTATCCGGTCGAAGTGGGGCAGTCCCCCGCGCCGGACCGCCCGCGCTTCGGCCTCGCCGAGGGCACTTTCGTCTTCCTCTTCGTGTTCGACTTCCTCTCCTTCCTGGAGCGCAAGAACCCCTTCGCCACCCTCGAGGCCTTCAAACGCGCTTTCCGCCCGGAAGAAAAGGTTTTGTTGCTGTTCAAGACGGTCAACTCGAACTGGAACGCCGAGGGAGCGGCGCGGCTGCGCAGTGCGGCCGAAGGTTGGCCGGTGCGCTTCTACGAGGACTACCTGAGCAAGGCCGAGGTGTCGCAGCTGATGGCCTCGGTGGACTGCTACGTCTCGCTCCACCGGGGCGAAGGCTTCGGCCTCACCCTGGCCGAGGCCATGGCCCTGGGCAAGCCGGTCGTCGCCACGGGCTACTCCGGCAACACCGACTTCATGACCCCCACCAACAGCTTCCCCGTGGGCTACCGGCTGGTGGAGATCGCCGAGGATGCCGGCCCCTACGCCCGCGGCATGCAGTGGGCGGACGCCGATGTGGACCACGCCGCCCTACAGATGCGGCGGGTTTTCGACGACCGCGAGCTCGCCCGGCGGGTGGGGGAGGAAGCCCGGCGCTCGATGGCGGCGGAGCTGGGGCTCGGGGC
>CALMKX010000208.1 GCA_937867335.1 uncultured Acidobacteriota bacterium | reverse complement strand
CAGGCGGCGCCGGCCGCGCACAGCGGCCAGGAAGGCGAGCTCCGCTGCGAGTGCCGCGAGGCCGGCGAGAGAGCGGCTGAGGAGCACGGCGAGGCCCGCCAGCGCCCCCGTGCCGAGACTCGGCCAACTCCAGGACTGCCGCCGGTCCGGCCAGCCGAAGGGCAACAGCACCACCAGCCAGGCTGCGAGCAGTGCGTGGTGGCCGAGGGGCCAGGAGGCACGTTCAGTGAGCCCGAGGAGACATTCGGCGATCGCTCCGGCTGAGACCAGGGCCAGCAGAACGAGTAGGGCCCTTCGGCCGCGTTCCCAGGCGGCGCGGTCCGGCAGGCAGGAGGCGACCGCCGCGGGCAGCAGCAGAAAGGCAGGCAGCAGCACCAGCCCCACTCGGCCGGCCCGCGGCACGGGCGAGAGCGCGAGGGAGAGCCCGCACTGCAAGAGGAGAGCGACCGGCAGCCACCGCCCGGCCGGGCCCAGGCGCAGGGGGTCCGGGAGCTCACTTCGGCCCAGCCAGGCTCCAGCCAGGACGAGGGCGGCGATGGCCGCAGCACCCGCCCAGCTCACGCTCCCGGCCAGCGTGCCCGCCCACAGCGACGCCACCGCCAGCCACAACGCCGGAAGAAGCGGCCGCAGCCGGGGCATGGGATCGACTACGGCCCCAGGAGCCAGCTGCCGGTGTCGCCGTTCTCGAAGTTCTGGAGGGCGATCGGCTCGCACAGGCCCGCGGCCGGGCAATGCTCGAAGGCGCCGATGTCGAGCGCGCCTTCGCCCGGCCGGTGGTGGTAGCGCTGGTGTTCGAAGTATTGGGTCAGCAGATCGTGGGCCGGCAGCACCGCTGAAGCGAGCGCTCCGGCGGCATTGCGGGCGGTGGAAGAAGCGGCGGGCCGGTAGTTGGCAGCGGCTTCGTCCAGGAAGCCGGGTGAGGCGGCTAGCACGGAGCTGCCGTCGTCGTGGATCACCCCGGAAAGGCCGCTGTGGCTCGCCACCCAGCCGGGCTTGAGCCAGTTGTGCGTGAGGTCGAGCACGCCGTCGGCGTCGAGCATCGCCAGGCGGTTGCCGGCGGCGGTGACGTAGAGCAAGTTGTTGCGTACGTCGGCGTGCTCGTCGTTGGTGGAGAGGCGCAAGAGCGTGGTGTTGCCGCTGCGTTTCGAGATCAGGGTGTTGTTGTAGAAGTAGAGCGTGCCCTTGCGGTAGATCGTGGTGTCGCCGCTGTCGCCGCCGTAGTGGACGATCTGGCTGTTGCCGTCGGCATCGTTTTCGATCAGCACGTTGCCGTAGACGAAGGTGGTGTGGTAGCTCGGATGGTTGACCAGCACCATGCTGTCCTCGGCGTCGACCAGATCGAGCTGGCGGTTGCCGCCTTCGATCCAGTTGCTCTCCACGACCAGCCCGGCCGAGCGGTCCTTGAGGTTGTTGCCGTTGGCCCCGGCGCGCAGCGGGCCGAAGCGGTTGCCGCGGTAGAGGATGCCGATCGCCGCGGTGTAGGTGTTGTGCTCGAAGGCGCTGCCCACGTTGCCGTTGCCGTAGATCCAGTTGCCCTCGATGCGGATGTCCTGCGTGGCGCCGTCGAAGGCGCCCACGAAGAGGCCGTTGCCGGAGTCCGAGAGGATGCAGCCGCGCACCGTCAGATGCTCCGCCTTCTCGACGTAGATCGCCGCGGCATTGGCGGCATAGGTGCGGCTCTGAGCGCCGTCGTCGGTGAAGGTGAAAGGGGGGCGGGCCGAGCGCAGGTCGAGGCCGGAGATCACCAGGTAGCCGGGCAGGCCGTCGGCCGGCACGTTCGAGCCACCGATCTTGATCAGCCCGCGCTCGTCGTTCCAGAAGTTGAGGCCCGGGGCGGTGGTGGCGTTCTCGCCCGAGATCACCGGCAGCTCGCCCCCGGGCCCGGGCACGCCGGCGATGACGATCGGCGCCTGCGCCGTTCCCCGGCGATTGAGCACCCACTTCTCGCGGTAGGGCGTGTTCTGCCAGTGGATCAGCACGCGGTCTCCCGGTCCCAGGGTGGCCCAGGGCACCGCGCCGATCGTCGCCAGGGGCTGGCCGGGGCCCACCTCGTAGACGGTAGCTCGCAGGCCAGCAGCGCCGAGGAGCGCCAACAAGAGAGCGCAGAGGATTCGGAGCTTCATCGCAACACCTCGAAGCGCATGGTAGCAGGAGGCTCGGAGGAGGCTGCTTCTGCGAGTGGAGAGCCAGATCGCACCGGCCCCCGAGCCGCCCGCCTCCCCCCAGTCTCCGCCACAATCTCTGAGCCGATTTCCGGGCGTTTTGCGCGTCTGGGGCGGCGACGCGAGCGTTCCGGCATGGGGCCGGAGCGGCGCCTCGCCCCAGACGGAGGCACCATGCGGAGAACTCTGCTCGCATTTCTGTTCTTGGCCGTTCCCGGTTCGGCCCTGGCCCAGGAGGTGGACGACCTCGACAAGCCGATTGCCACCAGCTGCGATCCTCAAGCGGCGGAGGGAGTGCCCGAGGCGCGCCTGTCGATTGAGCTCGACGAGCCGATCGATCTCGCCAACCCCAGCCTCGGTTTCTATCCCTCGGCTCCGGGCACGGTCGACGTGCGCAAAAGCGGCTCCGAGACTTGCAACGACGGCAGTGCGCGAACCGCCGAGGAACCCTACGAGAAAACCGACGACGCTTCGCGGCTGCTTGCGCCCTGCGCCTTCCCCTCCTCGCTGACCCTGCAGGCGGGAGTGCACGACAACTTCGCGCTGCCGTTCGATCCGGCCAACCTCACCCCGGCGATCATGGCTGCGGCCGGCGTGCCCAATCCCGCTCGATGGGTGGCTTTCGACGCCAACCGGGTCAACGCCCATTTCGGCCACCAGTTCCAGCCGGTGTTCCAGAGTCTGTTCGGCTACCAGAGCGGCAAGCTCACCCTTCACATCCGCCCGCTGGGCGACATCTTCACCAACGACACCCTTTCCCTCTGGGCGACCAACGCCGCCGCCGGCTGGGGAGCCCCCTTGTCGAGCCTGGGCTATCGGCTCGCCGCCGGCCAGGACGCCGTAATCGAGCTCGACCTGCGAAAGCTGCGCAGCGGCAACTCGAACGTGCTCGCCGACATCAACCAGTTCGGCGACCTTAACGTCTACATGCAGGACGATACGGCGATCGACGACATGACCCTCACCCTCTCCTGCAGCAACTCGGCGATCCCCACGCCCTGGGTGGGCGTAGTGCGAGGGCCTCAGGGCTGCGGCACCCTGCCGGCCTACGACGTTTTCTTCGACAACGAGGACAACCGCAACGCCAACAACCGCGGCGGCTGGATCGGCGCGATCGAATCGAACAAGAACACCCTGCTGCGGCTGTGCGGAGTCGATGGCCGGCTGTTCATCCCGGCGCAGCTCGAAGGGGCCGGCTTCGCCGTGGTCTCGCTCGCGCCCAACTGCCCGGAGGGCTTCACTCGCTTCGACCGCTTCCACGACAACGAAGACAACCGCCCTGCCTCCTGGGACAACGCCCCGAGCGGCAGCCCCACCTACACGGTGCAGCCGGAGAAGAACACCAACATGGCCTTCTGCGTGGCCACCGGTGTCACCTCGGGTGTGTCGAATTCGACCTTCCCCACGCTCGGCGTCTCCTACGGGGTGTTCGGGGGCCGCTCCCCGAAGATCTCGAGCTGGGCGCTCGACCGCGGCTTCATCTTCATGGACGACGAAGACCGCCGGAACCGCAACCAGCCGGCCAATCCCCCGGGCTACACCTACGAGTTCCTCACCGCCGGCAGCAACACCACCTACTACCTGGCACGGGTGAAATGATCGACGGACCGACCTCGGAGCATCCGCGCTAAGATCGGGGCTTCAAATCAAGTGGCCGGGCCTCCGGAGCAGGCCTGGCCCTTGCTTGGTGGCTGCCAAGGTTGGAGCCGCCTGGAGCCCCCAACCATGACCGCCACCGCCCTCCTCGATGCTTGTGAGCCCACGACCCAGCCCACTTCGGAGCGTTCGATCGAGCTCGAGGAGCGCTACGGCGCCCACAACTACCGCCCCCTCGACGTGGTGATCGAGCGCGGGGAAGGGGTTTGGCTCTTCGACGTCGAAGGCCGCCGCTACCTCGACTTCCTGGCCGCCTACTCGGCGGTGAACCAGGGCCATTGCCATCCCAAGATCGTGGCCGCCTTGACTGAGCAGGCCGCGAGGCTCACTCTCACCTCCCGAGCCTTCCGCAACGATCAGTTGGGCCCCTTCTGCCAGGAGCTTGCCGCCTTGACCGGCTTCGCCCGGGTGCTGCCGATGAATACCGGAGCCGAGGCGGTGGAGACGGCGATCAAGGCGGCCCGCAAATGGGCTTACCGGGACAAGGGTGTGGCGGAGGGCGAGGCCGAGATCCTCACCTTCGAAGGCAATTTCCACGGCCGCACCACCACCCTCGTCAGCTTCTCGGACGACCCTCAATACCGGCAGGGCTTCGGCCCCTTCACTCCGGGCTTCCGCGTGCTGCCCTACGGCGACGCCCGGGCAGTCGAAGCGGCGATCGGCCCGCAGACGGCAGCGGTGCTCCTGGAGCCGATCCAGGGCGAGGCCGGCATCATCCTGCCTCCCGAGGGCTTCCTGCGCGAGCTGCGAGGGATCTGCGACCGCCACCGGGTGCTCTTGCTCTGCGACGAGATCCAGTCCGGCCTGGGCCGCACGGGCCGGCTCTTCGCCTTCGAGCACGAGGGTATCCGGCCGGACGGTGTGGTGCTGGGCAAGGCCCTCTCGGGCGGCCTCTACCCGGTCTCGGCCTTCCTCGCCGACGACGAGCTGATGTCCGTCTTCAGCCCGGGGGACCACGGCTCGACGTATGGCGGCAATCCCCTCGGCTGCGCGGTGGCGCGCAAGGCCCTCGCGGTGCTGGTGGAGGAGGGGATGATCGAAGCCTCGGCTCGCCAGGGCGCCTATCTGCTCGAGCGGGTGCGGGCGATCCGCTCGAAGCATGTGAAGCAAGTGCGCGGCCGCGGCCTGTGGGTGGCCATCGAGCTCCATCGCCAAGCCGGTGGCGCGCGTCGCTTCTGCGAGGCCCTGGCCCAGCTCGGCCTGCTCTGCAAGGACACCCACGGCCACGTGATCCGCATGGCGCCGCCCCTGACGATCACCCGAGCGGAGATCGACTGGGCGGTCGAGCGAGTGGAGCAAGTGCTGCGCGAAGACTAGCCGGGAAGCTCCCAGCGGGCCGAAAGGGTACACTCCTCGATGCCTGCGAGGGAGCCGATGCCCGAGACTCTGCCTCTTGATCCCTTCATTTCCGAGCCCGACGTCCGCGAGCGCTTCACCACCGAGGTGCGAGCTCCGGCCGATTTGGTGATGGCAGTGGCGAGCGAGTTCGACCTGCAGTCGCTCCGGGTGGCGCGGGCGCTGTTCTGGCTGCGCGGCAAGCTGATGGGAGCGAAGGCCACTTCCCGGCGGAAGCCGAAAGGTCTGCTGGCCGAAACCCTCGGCCTCGGCTGGGGGATGCTGGTGAATCGGCCACCGGAGCGGATCCTCTGCGGGGCCCACTGCCGGCCCTGGCAGGCCGACGTGGTGTTCTCGGCGATTGCGCCCGACCAGTTCGCCGGGTGGAACGAGCCGGATCAGGTGAAGATCGCCTGGAGCCTGGAGACCGAACCTCTGGGCCCGGAGCGCACCCTTTTCGCTCACGAAACCCGGGTGGTCGCCACGGATGAGGGCGCCCGCAGGAAATTCCGGCGCTACTGGCGCTGGGCTCGATTCGGCATCATCGGCATCCGCTTGCTCCTGATGCCGGCGATACGGCGGCAGGCCGAGCGCCGCTTCCGAGCTCAGCGGACAGCCGCTGCCAGGGCTTGACGAGGCCACCGAGTTCCCGTCGAAGGAGACGGAAGATGAACCGCAAAGAGCTGAAGCAGCAGTACAAAGAGAGTCGCCCGCCGATGGGGGTCTACCGGGTGCACAACAAGGTAGGAGACCGCACCCTTCTCGGCACCAGCAACAACCTGCCGGCCATGCTGAACCGCCAGCTCGCGCAGCTGAAGATGGGGGCGCATGCCAACCGGGAGCTGCAGCAGGACTGGAACCAGCTGGGGCCGGAGGCCTTCGAGTTCGAGGTGCTGGATACGCTCGCTCCACCCGAGGAGCCGGACTACAACCCCGCGGCCGACCTCTCCGTGCTCGAGGCCCTCTGGCTCGACCGGCTCGCTCCCTACGACGAGCGCGGATACCACAAGAGGCCGACGGCCAAGCTGTAAGCGGCCGTGGCGCCGGAAGCAAACGCCCCGATGCGCATCGCGGCCCTCTACGACATCCACGGCAATCTGCCGGCTCTGGAAGCCGTGATGGCCGAGGTGCGCGAGGCCGGGGTCGATCGCGTAGTGGTGGGCGGGGATGTGCTGCCGGGGCCGATGCCCCGAGAGACTCTCGCCTACCTGCAGGACCTCGAGCTGCCGGTGTCGTTCCTCCGCGGCAACGGCGACCGGGCAGTGCTCGAAACGCTGCGGGGCGTCGCCTCGACGGCGTTGCCCGAGGCCGTGCAGGGCCTGGTCCGGTGGACCGTCGGAGAGCTCGGGGCCGAGCACGAGCAGCTCCTCGCGAGCTGGCCGCCGAGGCTCGAGCTCGAAGTAACAGGGCTCGGGACGGTGCTCTTCTGCCACGCCACGCCGCGCAGCGATACCGAGATCTTCACTCGCCTCACTCCGGAAGAACGGCTCCGGCCGATCTTCGCCGGGGTGGCGGCGCCGCTGGTGATCTGCGGCCACACGCACATGCCGTTCGACCGCCAGGTGGGCGTGACCCGAGTGGTGAACGCCGGCAGCGTGGGCATGCCGTTCGGGCATCGCGGCGCCTCCTGGCTGCTGCTGGGGCCCGAGGTGGAGCCTCGCCGCACGGCCTACGACGGCGAGCTCGCGGCCGAGCGAGTGCGCGCGACGAGCTACCCGCAGGCGGCGGAATTCGCAGCCACGAACATCCTCGAGCCACCCTCGGAGGAGGCGATGCTCGAGCGCCTCGGCGCCGCGGAGCTCCAGGGCTGAGCCCAGCGCTGGCCCCGTCTCGGAAAAGGGGCTTGCCCTCCCGGAGGGTGGCCCTGGGTGTGCAAGGCGTTGGCTAAGATGGCCAAGATGACCAAGATGACCCGCTCCCTCCGGCGCTTCTCACTTCCTCGGGAGGCTCAGATGCTCGGCTGCCCCGCTCTGCCTCGGCCTGTCTTTTCCGCCTTTTCCAGCTTGCTCATGATGGCGGCCCTGGTGGGCCCGCTCACCGCCCAGGAGCCTACTCAGCGCTATACGGAAGAGGAGCAAGTGACCGCGATCGACCTGGTGGCGACGGCCCAGAACGTCACGGGAGCGGTGCCGTCGAAGCTCGAGAGCTCGGCGTTCCGGGTGGAGGAAGAGGGCAAGGGCGTGCCGGTCGTGAGCGTGGGGCGGCTGGGGGCGAGCCAGGGCGCGGAGCCTTGGCGCGTGGTGCTCTACTTCGACCTGGCCCTGGCGAGCAAGGGCACGGTGCAAGCCGTGGCCCTCCAGCTCGGCGAGCATGCGGACCGGCTCACCCGCCTGGGCAGTGTCGAGGTGATCGTGGCGGATCCCCTGCCGCAACTGCTTCTGCCTGCCACCCGCGACCGGGGGGAGCTCGAGGCGGCCCTCGGCGGCCTGGTGCTGCAGCCGGTGTCGAGCGATGCCCTGGGCGAGGTGCGGCGGACGGCGGTAGCCGCAGTCGCTGGCAAGCCTCTCGAAGGCGCGGGCGGCCACGGGCAGCTGCCGGCCGGCATCGGCCCTCTCGAGGTGGGGCAGGCGGCGGTGGAGGAGGAGAGCGAAATCATCGAACGAAGCCTCGCGGGCCTCCTGTCGTGGGCGGCGGACAACAGCCAGGGCGGGCCTCGAGCGCTGCTCTGGGTGGGCAGCGGCTTCGACCTCGACCCCGCGAGCTTCCACCAGAAGTATCTGGAGGCCAATCAGGGGGCTCTGCGCACGGAGCGACCTCTGCCTGCGATGGTCGGGGCGACCGCCCAGGCTCTGGCCGGCTATGGCTGGACGGTCTTCCCCCTGGCCTTCGCGGACCTTGCCCCGGCCAAGGAGAAGCCCAGCGCTCAGTTCGAGGAGTTCCGGCAGCGCGCCCTCTTCGGCCCCAGCTCGTTCGGCGCGGCGACA
This sequence comes from uncultured Acidobacteriota bacterium, assembly GCA_937867335.1. GTDB lineage: Bacteria > Acidobacteriota > Thermoanaerobaculia > Multivoradales > SZUA-115 > JAXLQX01. Next base: position 25,752 of record CALMKX010000208.1, on the reverse strand, counting down.
CCGTTGATCCAGGTGCCGGTGCGAACCAAGGCCAAGCCGGTGGAGGTCCCCCTCTTCACGGAGCCCACGCGGCCGCTGGCCTCTCTGGCCGAGGAGAGCGGGGGCCGGGTGGTGGCTCGGGCTCAGGAGCTCGACGGGCTGCTCGACTCCCTCGAGCGGAGCTTCCGGGTGACGGTGCAGGTGGCTCGCCGCCTGGACGGCCGGTTGCGCAAGGTGGCGGTCCGCTCGGAGCGAGCCGGGCTGACTGCGACGGGCCGGAGCTGGGTGCGCTCGGGCGCACCGGAAGCGCTCTCCGAGGCTCGGGTACGAAGGATCCGCGCCGGCGAAATGGAAGTGGGAGACCTCGCCCTCGCCGCCCGGCTCACCCGGGCCGAGAATGCGGCGGCCGGCGCGATCGAGGGCAACCTCTCGTTGTTGCTCGACTTGGCTCGGCGGGGCTCGCGGCCGGCCTCGGCAGGCAAGTCGCTGCTGCGGCTCACGCTCGCCTACGGCAAGGAAGACGGGCCCCCCAGCTTCGAGCATCGGCTGCTAGCGGACCAGGACCTCTTGGGGACGAGCTGGAGCCATGAGGAGGCGATCCGCCTGCCGGCTGGAACCGAATGGTTATTGGTGCTGCTGGAGGATCTCGCGAGCGGCAGCTGGGGCGCGCGCGACGTCGAGCCCTGACCGTTCCAAAGGCTTTCCAAGGTACACGTAGGTATTGAGCCGCACTGGCTCAGTGCTGCATCGATCGCTCTTTGCGGCGGGCCGATGCCCCGCTCCGGGTAATTGTTGCACTCTATCGGTGTAGGGTCGAGTTCCGGGAGGGAGCTTCGTCGGCAATTCCTCGTTCAATCCTTTCTTTTTCGATCTCCAGCCAAAGCGAATGAGCTAGCCCTGTACAGGGGCTGCGACAGGTGGCAGTGATCGAACCCACGCCCGGATCGATCGGGCAAACTTCGGAAAGGAAAAAGGAGCTGCTATGAGACGACACATCTTTTCGTTCGTGATCGCCGGCTTGATGGTCGCCGCAACAGCGCCCGCCCTTCTGGCTCAGACGGCGGGCCTGGCAGGCTCGGACGCCGAGATGGCCGCCATCAACGAGCAGGTGCCGGGGTTCGGCGGCCTGTTCTACGACAAGGAGGGCATCCCCAACGTCTATCTGAAGGATGCCGGCCAGGCCGCTTACTTCCAGAACCTGGGCAGCGAGGTGCGGGTTCTGCCCGCGCAGTACGACTTCCGCCAGCTGGCCGGCTACCGGGACGCTCTGCTGCCGCTCCTGGCCCGCCCCGAGGTGGTGTTGCTCGATGTGGACGAGGCGCGCAACCGGGTGACGATCGGAGTGGACAAGGAGCAGGGGCTCGCCGCCGCGGCAGATCTCTCGGCGGCTCTGGCGAGCCTGCCGGTGCCGAAGGAGGCGATCCACCTGGAGCCGATGGCGCCGATCCACAACCTGGCGACGGTGCGGGACCTGGTTCGGCCGGTGCCGGGCGGGGTGCAGATCAACTTCGGCAATTTCCTCTGCACGCTCGGCTTCGGCGCTACGCGGGCGGGGGTGGTGGGTTACGTGACGAACTCACATTGCACCAACGTTCAGGGTGGGGTAGAGAGCACGGTGCACTACCAGAACTTGTCGCCGAACCGCATCGGCGTGGAGATCGCGGATCCGACGTATTTCACCGGCGGCGCCTGCCCGGCGGGGCGTCGCTGCCGTTACAGCGACACTTCGTTCGGTCGCTACGATTCGACGGCGACGCGGGAGTTCGCGCGGATCGCGCGGCCGACGGCGCCGGGCTCGCTGACCATCAGCACCACGGGGCCGCGCTTCGTGATCACGGGCACGGTAGCCAACCCGACGACGGGAATCACGCTCAACAAGGTGGGGCGGACGACGGGCTGGAGCCGGGGCACGGTGGCGTTCACCTGCGCCAACGTGAATGTGTCCGGGAGCACGATCACGCAGCTGTGTCAGTCCGGCGTGAACGCCGCGGTGGGCGGCGGGGATAGCGGCTCGCCGGTGTTCTCGGCCGGTACCACCACCACCAGTGCCACGCTCTACGGCATCCTCTGGGGCGGCAACAGCGCGGGAACTCAGTTCGTCTTCTCGCCCTGGTCGGGCATCACCCGCTCCACCGAGCTGGGCGCTTTGACGGTGTTCTAGGGAGTCGCTCCCGGCCGCCACGGTCGGGCCCCTGCGGTCGCCGCCCTCGTCCCCGGGTCGGGGTGGCTCCGCTCCTCGTGGCCCGACCGCGGCGGCCTCCAGTAGCGAGGTCGGGCCCCTGCGGTCGCCGCCTCGCCCCCCGGGGCCGGGCTTCCTCTCGACTTCAGCAGACCCTCTTGGACTTCGATATCCTCTGCGCGGTTTCTTCGCCACTGCGATAGGCGGCCGCTGGCCGCCGTGGGGTCGAGGAAGGAGAGGGTCTTGTCCAGCTCCGCGAGCTTTCCGCCTGTTCGCCCCCGGGAGATCTTCGGCTGGGCGATGTTCGATTTCGCCAACTCGAGCTACACCACGCTGATCGTCACCGTTGCCTTCAGCGTCTACTTCACCAAGCTGGTGGTGCCCGCCAACCAGGGCCAGGCGGACCTGCTGTGGAGCACCGGCATTGCGGCGAGCAACTGGCTGGTGGTGCTCCTGGGGCCGATCCTCGGGGCCATGGCGGACGGCATGGGGCGCAAGAAGGAGTTCCTGCTCGGCACCTACCTGCTCTGCGTCCTCGGCACCTTCGGCTTGTACTTCGTGCTTCCGGGGCATGTGGCGATGGGGCTCGCGCTTTTCGTGCTGTCGAACCTCGGCTTCTCGTTCGGGGAGAACCTGGTGGCGTCGTTCCTGCCGGAGATCTCCACGCCGGCCAATGTGGGGCGCATCTCGGGCTTCGGCTGGGGCCTGGGCTACTTCGGCGGGCTCGCCTGCCTGATGCTCGCCAGGCCCCTGCTCAAGGCCGGCTTCTCGCTCGAGAACCTGCCCAACATCCGCCTGACCTGGGTGATGACCGCCGCCTTCTTCCTGATCGCCGCCCTGCCCACCTTTCTGTTTCTCCGCGAGCGAGCTCCCCGCGGCCCGGCCCGCTCTCTCGGCAGCTATGTCCAGGTGAGCTTCGAGCGCATTCGCAGCACTTTCCGCGAAGTGCGCCAGTTCCGGGATCTGGCGGTGTTTCTCGGTTCGTTTTTCCTGTTCTATGCCGGCCTTTCGACGGTGATTTCTTTCGCCTCGATCTACGCCGAAAAGACCTTCGGTTTCCAGTTCGCGGATCTGCTCACGTTGTTCGTGATGTTGCAGCTCTGCTCGGCGGCGGGGGCGTTCGCCTTCGGCTTCATCCAGGACAAGATCGGCGCCCGGCGCACCATCCAGGTGGGCCTGGTGCTCTGGCTGGTGGTGACGGTGGCGGCTGCCACGGTGCAGACTCGCGGCGCGTTCTGGGTGGTGGCGGTGGGCGCGGGCCTGGCGATCGGTTCGGTGCAGTCGGCCGCGCGCGGCATGGTGGGCCTGTTTGCGCCGGTGTCGAAGAGCGGCGAGTTCTTCGGCTTCTGGGGCCTCGCCGGCAAGAGCAGCTACGGCGTGGGGCCGCTGGTATTCGGTGCGGTCTCGGCGGCCTCGGGCTCCCAGCGGGTGGCGATCGCCTCGACGGTCTTGTTCTTCCTCTCCGGCTTGATTCTGCTCGCCTTCGTCGACGAGGCCCGGGGCCAGGCGGCCGCCGCCGCCTGGCAGGAGCCGGAGAGCGCTTCCTCAGGGTAGGAAGCGCTCGGCGTGGACCGCTCCCGGCAGGCGGCAAGTTTCGAAGCGGCCGAAGAGGCGGTAGCGGTGGCGAGCCACCAGGCGGTAGAGGCGGTCCCGGATCGCCCGCGGCACGAAGCGGAGCACGGCAAGCCAGCGCCAGGCGCCGGGGAGCCCGGCGGCGATCGCTAGGGCGGCGTCGCTTTCCACCAGCACCTGCTTCGCGGGAGTCTGCCAGTCCTTCACCAGGATCACCGAGTCCAGGCCGGCCGGCAGCGAGACGCCGGCGAGAGCCTCGCGGGCGGTGGGGCCCGCAAGGGGTGCGAAGGCGAAGAGGCCAGACGGGTCGCGGTCGAGCGTGAACAGCACCACGCGATGACAGAGCCCGCAGACGCCATCGAAGAGCAGCAAGTGCCGGGGCTGGGGGGGCGGGGCCGGTGGCATGACACGGGTGCCTTTGGGGGCGAGCCCAAGCTCACTGTAGCATCGGCGCCAGTTTTCGACCGGACGCCACGCCGAGGGGGGCTCGAGAGCGTGCGCAAGCTACTGGACAGCTTCGTCGGGTTCGCCAGCCGCTGGCTTGCACGGATCTTTTTCCGCGAGCTCGAGGTGGTGGGCAGGGACCGCCTCCCGGCGAGCGGCCCCCTGATCGTGGTGGCGAACCACGTGAACTCCCTGGTGGACCCGCTGCTCTTGCTCGCCGCGGCCGGTCGGCCGCTGCGCTTCCTGGGCAAGAGCACGCTCTGGCAGAACCCCTTCCTGGTGCCGGTGCTGTCGCTGGCGGCGGTGATTCCGGTCTACCGCCGGCAGGACGAAGGAGTAGACCCCGCCCAGAACCGCGAGACCTTCGCGCGCTGCCACGAGCTGCTGGCCAAGGGCGGCGCGATCGCCCTCTTCCCGGAAGGAATCAGCCACAACGAGCCGGCTCTGGCGCCGCTCAAGACCGGTGCCGCGAGGATCGCTCTCGAGGCCGAAGAGCGCTTCGGGCCGCTCGGAGTGAAGATCGTACCGGTGGGGCTGGTGTTCGACGCCAAAGAGGAGTTCCGCTCCCGGGCGCTGGTGGAGATCGGCCAGCCATTCGGAGTGGAAGCCGAGCTCGAGCAGGCGAAGTCGGCGCCCCAGGAGGCCTCTCGGGCGCTCACCGGGCGGATCGACCAGGCTTTGCACCGGGTGACTCTCAATTACCGCTCCTGGGGCGAGGCCGCGCTGATCGGCCGCGCTGCCGACCTCTTCGGCCGCCGCACCCTGGCGATGCCCGGCGAGCGCATGTTCCGGGAGGATCTCGAGCTGCAGCGCACCCTGATCGACGGCTTCGCCGAGCTTGCCGGCCGCTACCCGGCCGAGACCCGGGCCACCGCCGAGGCGGTGGAGAGCTACGACCGCCTGCTGCGGGCCGCTCGGCTCCGGGACGACCAGGTGGCCGCCCGCTATCCGGTGCCCGGGGTCGCTCGCTACCTGTTGCGCCGCCTGGCCCTGTTCGTGGCGGGGCTGCCCCTGGGCCTGGCCGGAGCCCTGCTCAACTGGCTGCCGTACCGCCTGGCCGGCACGGTGTCTCGGCGGCTCGGCACCCTGCCGGACTTGAAGGCCACCTACAAGCTCTTCCCCTCGCTGCTGCTGTTCCCGCTCTTCTGGGCCGGCGAGGCCTGGCTGGCGGGCCACTACTTCGGCCGCTGGGCGGCTCTCGCAACGCTCGTGGCCGCGCCCCTTCTCGGCTACGGCGCCATGCGGCTCAACGACCGCCGGGAGAGCTTCTGGGCCGAGGTGCGTGCCTACTGGCTGCTTTCCACCCGCACCGGCGTAGCCCTCGAGCTCGCCCGGCGCCGCGAGCGGGCCTTCGCAGCCGTGGCCCGTCTGGCCGAGCTCGCGAGAACCAAGCCGGCGCCGCCGGAGATCGACCCCGCGAACCCGATCTGACCTCATCTCTCTTGAGCCTCGAAGGAGACTCCATGTCCGAACGCCCCACCCAGTCCCTCGCGAACCATGCTCGATTCGTCCCCGCTTACCACTTCGTGGCCGCCACTCTCTTGACGCTCAACCTGCTCTATCGGGCCTACCACCTGTTCCGGGCCCCGAGCGTGGGCGCCGGCTTCGACCTCGCCCTGGCCGTGACCTTTCTCATCATGCTGCTCTACCTGCGCATCTTCCCCTTGAAGGCTCAGGATCGGGTGATTCGCCTCGAGGAGCGCCTGCGCCTCGCTCGGTTGCTGCCCGAGGACCTCAAGGGCCGCATCGAGGAGCTCCGCCCGGGCCAGTTGGTAGCCCTGCGCTTCGCCAGCGACGAGGAGCTACCGGAGCTGGCGCGCCGCGCCCTCGGCGGCGAATTCGCCACCCCCGGCGACATCAAGAAGGCCATCCGCAACTGGCGAGGCGATTACCTGCGGGTGTAGCGGGACTCCGCCCTGCCTTGAAAGGGGGCCGGAACCGCCGCCGGCCCTTCTTGCGGACTCCATCTTGGTCTTCCTCCTTTGATCGATGGATCAATGTTCTATCGAGCTGTCTGGAAAACCCTCTTGATGGACCGGTCGGAGTCCGATACACTCCCGTCCCTTGATTTGCACGTGTCCATGAGAGTTGCAAGAACTTGAGCCTTCGGGGACGGCCGACCCGGCTGATCGGGCCTTGCCGTTCTGGAAGCTGGTTTCCTCAGGACGGGAGGATGGTCCGGAATGCGGAAGAAGCTCGCGGTACTCCTCGGCACCGGCATGGGCCTTTGCCTGGCTGCCACACTTTCGGCCCAGACCGTCAATCTCCCCGCCGGAGCCGATAGCTACATCCGCTCCGGCAACGCCGACCACAACTGGGGGCAGGAGGACCACCTGCGGGTGCGTGGCAGCGAGCGCTACCGCAGCCTGGTGCGCTTTGACCCGGCGGCCCTCGCCGCGGCGGTGGGGCAGGGCTCGCTGGTGTCGGCCACTCTCGAGCTGTCGGTGGACGACGTTTCCGGCAACTGGGGAGGTAGCGGCCAGACCGTGGATCTCCATCGGCTGACCGCCGCCTGGACCGAGGGCGGCGTGACCTGGAACTGCGCCGTCGACTCCTCCCCGGGGAACAACCGCACCGATTGCAGCTCGAACTGGGCCGGAGGGGCCTTCGAGCCCGCAGCCACGGATACCCTTTTCGTGACCCGGGACTTGAACGGCCGGGTAAGCCTGGACGTCACCGCCGACGTGGCTTCCTTTCTCTCTGGCACGCCGAACTTCGGCTGGCTGCTCAAGAAGACCGACGAGAGCGGCAGCTCGCAGATCGATTTCAAGTCCCGCGAGCGGAGCCCGAACTCTGCCCCGCGCCTGGTGCTGGTGGTGGAAAGCGCCACTTCGGATGCGGTGCCGCCCCGGCTCGCCATCACCCAGCCGGAGCGTTCGTTCGTGGTCAACGACCCGACGCCGGCCATCGAGCTCAGTTACTCGGACGGCGGCAGCGGCGTGAACCTCGCGAGCCTCAATGTCACCGTGGACGGCAGGGCGGCCTCCTGCCAGGCGGGTCCGAGTTCGGCTCTCTGCGAGCCGGCCCCGCTCGGCTCGGGCCAGCACACGATCTCGGTATCGCTGGCCGACGTCGCCGGCAACCGCGCCACGGCCACGGCTCGTTTCCAGCTGGTGATCGGCCCGGCGCTGCACACCCTGACGTTCCCGGCCCTGGGCGATACCTACATCGATCAGGGCAAAGCGGACCGTAATTTCGGCGGCGAGAACGAGCTCAAGCTGGGCAAGAGCCCGCGGCGTCGCAGCCTGGCGCAGTTCGACGGCGCCACGCTCGGCTCGCTCGCCGCAGGCGGCACCCTGGTTTCGGCCAAGCTCTTGGTGACCGTCAAGGAGAACCACGGCAACTGGGGTCGCTCCGGGCGAGAAGTGGGCGCCCATCGCCTGAACACGGCCTGGACCGAGCGCGGGGCGACCTGGAACTGCGCGGTGGACAGCAACCCCGGCAACGACCGCACGGACTGCAACCCCGGCTGGAACGGCGGTGATTTCGAGGCCGCTGCAAGCAGCACGGTGACGGTGACCGGGCGAACCCGCGGCACCCTCGAGCTGGATGTCACGGCCGACGTGGCCGCCGTGCTGGCCGGTGGGCCTCACCGCGGCTGGCTGATCAAGAAAGAAGACGAAGGCTCGAGCGGCGAGATGGAGTTCTTCTCCCGCGAGAGGAGCCGCCAGCACCCGCCCACCCTGGTGGTGGTGATCAACGTGCCGGCCCTGGACACGACACCGCCGACGATCGTGGCCAGTGTGGCTCCGGCGCCGAACGGAGCCGGCTGGAACCGCTCGGCGGTGACGGTTTCCTTCACCTGCACGGACAGCGGCAGCGGCGTGGCCCTCTGCCCGGATCCGGTCACCCTGACGACCGATGGCGCGGCGCAGGTGGTTTCCGGTACCGCCACTGACGTGGCCGGCAACTCGGCCTCGACCTCGGTGACCGTGAATCTCGACGCCACGGCGCCCGCGGTCCTGGCGAGCGCCGATCCGGCGCCGAACGGGGCTGGCTGGAACCGCACCGCGGTCACGATTTCTTTCCAGTGCACCGACGCGCTCTCCGGCGTGGCGAGTTGCCCGCAGGCGCAGACGGTGGCGAACGAAGGGGCTGGCCAGGTGGTTTCCGGCACCGCCACGGACGTGGCCGACAACTCGGCCTCGGCTTCGGTGACGGTGAGCCTGGACTCGACTCCGCCGGCTCTTGCGATCACCTCGCCGGCCGACGGCACCACGGTCTCGGACCCGCAGGTGACCCTCACCGGCACGGTTTCGGACGGCCTCTCGGGCCTTGCCTCGGTCACCTGCAACGGCGGCGCGGCGAGCCTCGCCGGTGGTGGCTTCAGCTGCACCGTGAGCCTCGGCCCGGGCCCGAACGGCCTCCAGGTGGTGGCCACGGACGTGGCCGGCAACGTGAGCTCGGCTTCGATCACCGTCAACCAGGCGACCGGCGGAGACACCACGCCGCCCCGGATCAGCATCACCGCCCCCGCTTCCGGCAGCTTCGTGCTCGAGGCCCGGCCCGAGGTGCGGGTGACTCTCTCGGACGACACCGCCATCGATTTCGCTTCGCTGGCGCTCACTGCCAACGGCAATCCGCTTGCCGCCAGCTGCCAGACCGATGGCCCGGACGCCGCCCGTTGCACTCTCGGGCAGGATCTGGCCGACGGCACCGTGGCGCTCGGAGCCACCGTGGCCGACCTCGCCGGTAACCCGGCTTCGGCCGCCGCGAGCTTCGTAGTGGACACCGCTGGGCTGGGCGTTGCCATCACCAGCCCGACGGACGGCTCGGTGACCACAGGTGATTCGGTGGCGGTTTCCGGTACTGCCAGCGCAGGAGTGGCGAGCGTGGTGATCAACGGCGTGCCGGCACCGATCGCCGCCGGCAGCTTCACCGCCACCGTGCCTCTGCGCGAGGGCATCAACATGGTGGTGGCCCTGGCCACCAAGGCGAGCGGCCGGACCGGCACCGCCTCCATCCAGGTCACGCGGGACATCTTCGCGCCCATCGTGCGCATCGATTCCCCGCGCCAAGGCTTCGTCTCGGTGAACAACACGGTGGCGGTGACCGGCCTGGTCAACGACATCGTGCCGGGCGGCGCGGAAGCCACGGTGACCGTCAACGGCGTGGCGGCAGGTGTGGGTGGGGGAGCCTTCCTGCTCGAAAGCCTGCCCCTGGTGCGCGGCCCGAACACCCTCGAGGCGGTGGCCACGGACCGGGCGGGCAACGTCGGGCGGCATTCGATCCAGGTGTTCTACCAGCCGCCGGTGGGCGCGAGGATCACCCTCGGCTCGGGCAACGGGCAATTCGGCGTGGTGGACAACGACGTGCCCCAGCCGTTGGTGGCGACCGTGGTGGACGATCTCGGCAACCCGGTGGCCGGCCGGTTGGTGCGCTTCGAGGTGACGCGCAACAACGGCCTCCTGCGCCACGGCGCCGGGGACTCTCCGGTGCGGGAGCTGCAAGCGCCCACCAACGGTGCCGGCCAGGCTTCGGTGATCTGGACCCTGGGCGATACCGCCGGCGTGGGCACCAACCGGGTGATCGCGTCGGTGGTGGGAGCCGCCGGTGAGGTGGAGTTCTGTGCTACCGGCCTGCCGCGGCCGGCCGAGCGGATCCTGATGACCATGGGCGACAACCAGCGCGGCGTGGTAGGGGCTCCGCTCACCACTCCGCTCGAGGCTCTGGTGATCGATCACGGCGGCAACCCGATCGAGGGCGTGACGGTGACCTTCACGGTGGAGAAGGGCGGAGGCACACTCGAGGGCGGCCCGTCGGTGGCTCGTACCACCGGCCCGGACGGCCTGGCGCGCGCGGTGCTCACCCTGGGCCGCGAGCCCGGAGTGGCCAACAACGTGGTCTCGGCGAACTTCGCCGGCAACACCGGCCTGCTGGCCACCTACACGGCCTCGGGCCTGACCGCCGGCAACCCGGCCGACACCCGCTTCGCCGGCGTGGTGCTCGACAACAGCTTGACGCCGATTCCCGGCGCCACGGTGGAAGCGAGCGCCGGCGGGGTGACCACCTCGGCCACCACCGACACCGCGGGCCAGTTCCTCCTGACCGGCGTGCCGGTGGGAGCCATCCACCTGCACATCGATCCCAGCGCCTCGCCGCGGCCGGAGACCTTTCCGCCGCTCGCCTTCGAGACCGTGACCATCGCCGGCCAGCTCAACCAGCTCGGCCAGCCGATCCTGATCCCGGCCCTCGACACCTCGAACTCGCAATTGGTGGGCGGAGCGCAGGACGTCACCCTGACCATGAATGGCGTCGAAGGCCTGGCGCTGACGGTGTTCGCCAACTCGGTGACCTGCCCGGATGGCAGTCACAGTTGCCGGGTGACCATCAGCCAGGTGCATCTCGACAAGGTGCCCATGCCGCCGCCCTTCGGTGCCGTGTTCATGCCGCCGGCCTGGACGGTGCAGCCGCATGGGGTGGTGTTCAACCCGCCGGCGCGGATCAGCCTGCCCAACAATGGCCTGCCGCCGGGACGGATGATCGACATCTTCCAGTTCGACCACGAGCTGAACATGTTCGTCAACATCGGCAAGGGCACGGTGGCCGAGGATGGCTCGCGCATCACCTCCGACCCCGGCTTCGGCATCACCCGCGCCGGCTGGGGCGGTGGCGGCCCGCCACCCCCGCCGCCGACCTGCACCTGCCAGTGCGACGACGGCAACGAGTGCACCGAGGATCGCTGCTCCGGCCAACCGAACTGCACTTGCTTCTACCGGCCGCTCACCAACGGTAGCTGCTGCAACGGCGTGCCGATCGACCCGGCCACCCAGGGTTGCTGCGACGGCGACAAGATCTACATGAAGCGCACCCAGTGCTGTGCCGACGGCGAGGTAGTAGTGAAGAAGCCGATCGCCTTCGGTGACCTCCTGGACTGCACCGACCGCATCATGTGCCCCACCTGGGTGCGGCAGTACGACGGCTGCTCGTTGCCGATCTCCCCGGGATTCGACAAGGACAACCCGGCCGGCGGTCGAGACACCCAGTTCGCGGTGTGCAACGGCTTCTCGGGCTCCTGCCCGAACTCGCACGCCTGCGACACTCACGACACGTGCTACCAGACCTGCTACGGCGGCGGCCCGCTCGACTTGATCGTGGCCAAGGCCCGTTGCGACGTGGGCATGTGGCGAGACATGCGCGCCACTTGTGCGGCCTCGCAGGAGAACTTCTTGGTCCGCAAGGTCTGCTTCGACTTCGCGGACATCTATTACATCGGCTTGCGGCTGGGCGGCGACTACGCCTTCCTGAGCCGCCAGTACAACGACGTCTGCCAGTGCTGCCCATGAGCCTGGCCGCCCTTCTCTCCGCCAGGAGCCGCCGACTGGCCGTGCTGGTCGGCAGCGCCTGGCTGCTCGCCGCTGGAGCCTCGCAGGCCTGCGAGCTGACCCCCGAGTGGGAGCGCATCGTGGGCGTTCCGGGAGTGGACGTTCGCCTGGCCGGGATGGCGCTCTGGGGGAGCCGCGGCCTCGTTCTCGGCGGTTGGCTGCGCCCTCCGGAAGCGGCTTCTCCGGAGGACTTCAGCATCGGCTTCTTCCGGCTCAGCGAGGCGGGCGAGGCGGACACCGTGGCGACACTCAACCGCCTGGATTCCTCCAAGGCGACGGTGCTCGAGCAAGGCATGCTCTCGGCGCTCGACGATGTCGCGGTGCTCGGTGGCGAGCGGCTCTTCGGCGCCGCCGAAGCGAACGCCGGAGCAGCCGCGCTGGTCGAAGTGGGGCCCGCCGGCGAGCGCCGACTGGCCCGCCAGCTGGCGGTGGATTCGCCGAGCCTGTTCCTGCGGCTGCTGCCCCTCTCCGGCAACCGCCTGCTGGGCTTGGGCCAGAGGGGCGAAGCCGCGATGGCCTTGATCCTCTCGCCGGATGGCGAGATCCAGCGCCGATTCGTCGACAACCTGGGGCCCACCGCGCGCTACTTCGACGCCCTCGAGCAGCCGGAGGGGCGGTTGGTGCTGCTGGCCAACGCCGGCAGCTACGATCTGCTGCTGCGCGGCCCGTCCCAGGTGTTGCTGCGGCGCCTCGGGCCGGACGGCGCCCAGCTTCGCCAAGTGGCCCTGCCGGGGCGATTCGGCGCCCTCGCCGAGCTCAAGGACGGCCGCATCGCAATGGTCTTCGACCAGTCGGGGACCGAGGCGCAGGACATCCACCTCGAGCTCTTCGATGCGGACCTCCACCTGCTGTGGGAGAAGCCGGTCACCACTTCCGGTCGAGGCTTCTCGCGCTACCGGGTGGCCGCTCTGCCGGATGGCCGGCTGCTGGTGGCGGGTGCCAAGGAAAGCCGCCGCTACCTGGCGGCCTTCGAGCCCACGGGCGAGAAGGTGTGGGAGAAGTGGCAGGAGGACGACCCCAATCTCGGCCAGGAATACGTGGTGGCGGTCCGTGACCGCAGCGTCTACGTGGCGGGCGCGCACTTCGTCGAAAACGGCCCGGGTGGCTTTCTGCAGAAGATCCGAGTAAGCAAATTCCTCTGTGTCGAGGCTAAGCCGGCTGCAGCCAAGGGGACGCCATGAAGAGCGGCTCCGCGCGGGCAGCGCAAGCGACGGGTAAACAGCGGGTGAGTCGAGATTGCAGGCTCGAAGGCGGGATGACTATGAGCGGAAAGCGGCGAGGTTTGTGGTTGCTCGGACTGTGGATGCTGGGCGGTCTTGCTGCTGCGGCCCAGGAGCCGGAGCCACCGCCGGACCCCACTCCGGCAGCCGAGGATCTGGTGGTGACTTCACCCCAGCCGCGGCTGCAGGTGGGGCAGAGCCTGCAGCTCACGGTGATCGCGCCCGACGTGGGATCCGGGCCGCGCAACGTCACGGCGGATCCGTTCACGGTCTACGAGAGCTCTAACTCGACGATCCTGACCGTTTCGCCCACAGGCCTGGTCACCGGTACGGGGCCGGGACACGTGACCGTCGTGGTCTTCTACGGCGATCCCGCACAGAGCACCACCTCGACCGACTACCACCTCGGCCGGCTCGACCTGGTGGTGGGCACGCCCGCCGACCGCGACGGCGACGGCCTGCCGGACAGCTACGAGACCACCTACGGCTTCGACCCGAACACCCCGGGCGACCAGTTCGTGGACACCGACGGCGACGCCTTGACCAACGCCCAGGAGTTCGCGCTGGGCACCAACCCGCTCAAGGCGGACACCGACGGCGACACCCTGGCCGACGGCCAGGAGATCGCCCGCGGCCTCAACCCCTTGGTGCCGGATTTCGACCCCGGCCCGCGTCTGGACGAGAACTGCATCGCCACCATCCTCAACCGGCGCGTGCAGGTGGCCGCGAACGGTACTTTCACCCTGGGCAACGTGCCGGTGCCCATGGGAGCCTTCCGGGTTCGCATCGTCTGCAACCGCGACGGCCGGGTGGAACAGGCCCGGTCCGGCTTCGTGCTCGGCCAGGTCAACAGCACCACGGACATCGGCCCGATCATCTTCGGCGAGGACGACCAGCTGCCGGTGACCCTGCGCCTCAGCTCGCCCACCGCCGTGCTCAACCCGGCGACGCCCACGGCGCAGCTGACGACCACCGGCATCCTGGTGGACAGCACGCAGACCGACGTCACGCCGAGCGCGAGCGGCACCTTCTACACCACCTCGAACCCGGCGATCGCCTCGGTCGACTCGGATGGCCTGGTTTCCGCGCGCTCCAGCGGCACGTTCCTGGTGACCGCCAACCACGAAGGCGTGGTGGCGAGCCTCCAGCTGGCGGTTTCCCTGACTACGGATTCCGACGGCGATGGCCTGCCGGACGACTTCGAGAACGCCAACCGGGTGAACCCCGGCGGCTCGAACTTCGCCCGCATTCCGGGAGTGGTGGTGAACGTCTCGAGTTCCTCGCCCAGCTTCCCGGCTTCCCGCGCCGTGGACGGCGACCCGCAGACCTCGTGGTTCACGGCCGTGGGCGACGCCGCCAACCGCCGTACTTCGCCCTTTATCGAAGTGGTGCTGCCCTCGGCCCAGAGCGTGGCGCAGATCCGACTGCTCGGCAACCGCCAGAACGCCGATGGCTTCGACTTCTTCGCCGGCATCTTCCAGGCTTTCGACGACAGCGGAGCGGAGATCTTCAACTCCGGGGAGCTGCTGCTGCCGGCGCCCTCGCGCGACATCGCCGTGCCCGTGGACCTCGACAACGTCCGCCGGGTGCGCTTCACCGCCACGGCCGATGAGAGCAACACCCCGGGCCTTTCCGAGATCCAGGTGATCTCGCGGCCCGGCGGCGCCGCGCTCGACCCGGCCAACGGCGCCGACGGCGCGGCGGACTTCGATTTCGACGGCCTCACCAACCTGCGCGAGTTCCAGCTCGGCACCTCGATCTTCTCGAACGACACCGACTCGGACGGCCTACTCGATCCCCAGGAGCTCGCTCTGGGCTCGAACCCGCTCTTGGCCGACACCGACAACGACGGCCTGCTCGATGGCAGCGAGCCCTCGCCCACCAGCGACTTCGACGGCGACGGGCTGATCAACCTGCTCGATCCGGACAGCGACAACGACGGCCTGCCGGACGGCCTCGAAGTGCGCCTCGGCCTCTCGCCGCTGGCTACCGACACCAACCGCAACGGCATCGCCGACGGTAGCGAGGACAGCGACGCCGACGGTCTGCCCAACGGCGAAGAGGTGCTCGAGAACACCGACGCCACCAACCCCGACACCGACGGCGACGGCCTGCGCGACGGCGAAGAGGTGATCGCCGGCACCGACGGCTTCATCACCGACCCCCTGCGCGCCGATACCGACCGCGACGGCATGCCGGACGGCTACGAGAGCCGTTTCGGCCTGAACCCCACCGACCCGACGGATGCCGGGCTCGACCCGGACGGCGACGGCCTCACCAACCTGCAGGAATCCCAGCTGGGCACCGACCCCCACAACGCCGACATCGCCCCGCCGGCGGTGGCGCAGATCACCCCGGCCGACGGCGCCACCAACGTGGCCACCAACAGCGTCATCGTGGTGCGCTTCACCGAGCCGCTGCAGGCGAGTTCGGTGGTCGCCGGTGTCGTCGCCGTGACTCGCGCCGGCGCCAACGTGCCGGGCTCGGTGGCCCTCTCGGGAGATCGCCTGTCGATCACCTTCACGCCCACCGGTGGCAACTTCGAGGGCACCAGCCTGCACAACGTACAGGTGGCCAACGTGCGCGACGCCGCCGGCAACCTGCTGCCGGCGCCGTTCCTGTCGAGCTTCACCACCGGCGTGCTGGTGGACACCGTGCGGCCCACGGTGGTCACCACCAGCCCGGTCTCCGGCCAGACCGGAGTGCCGGTCAACTCGCCGTTCACGGTGCAGTTCTCGGAGCGCATGGACCCGGCCACGCTGATTCCGGCCAACTGGACGGTGCGCGAGAACGTCAACTTCACCAACCTCGCCGGCATGATCCAGGTGGATCCGGACGGCCGCCGGGCCTCGTTCGTGCCCAACCAGCCCCTGCCGGTGGGGCGCTCGCATTCGGTGTTCCTCTCCACCACCGGCATCAAGGACCTGGCCGGCAACCCCTTGACGGGCACCAGCGGCTTCTCCTTCACCACGGCCTTCTTCCCGGACAACGCCCGGCCCCTGGTGGTGGCGACCAGCCCCACCGAGGGCGCGAGCAACGTGGCGGTGAACGCCCTGGTTTACGTGCAGCTCTCCGAGCCGGTGGAGCCGATCTCGGTGGCCCGAGGCATCCGTCTCTTCGCCGGTGGCAACCTGGTGGTGGGCTCCTACGCCTTATCGGACGGCAACCGGCGGGTGACCTTCACTTCGGCCGCGGCCCTGCCGTCTTCGTCTGCGCTCAGCCTGGTGATCTCGACCGAGCTCACCGACCTCGCCGGCAACCCGGTGGACAACCCCAGGACGGTGAACTTCACCACCACCAACGTGGGCGATCTCACTCGCCCGAGCGTTTCCGTGGTGCAGCCGGCCAACGGGGCGACCGGCGTGGCCACCGATGCGGTGATCCAGATCTCCTTCAGCGAGCCGGTCGCAGCGCTCACCGTGAGCCTTTCGTCCTTCCAGCTTTCGCACAACGCCACCGGAGCCCTGATTCCGGGCTCGGTGACCGTGGCTCCGGACGCGAGAAGCGCCCGCTTCGTTCCGGCCGGCGAGCTCGAAGCCTCGACGGTGTACCGCCTGCAGGCCTCGAGCGAGATCACCGACGTGGCAGGCCAGCAGCTGAACTTCTTCGCTTCCACCTTCACCACGGCCGCCGGCACCGATACCGTGGCGCCCACGGTCGAGACCCTCGCGCCCGGCAACGGCGCCCTGAACGTGCCGGTAAATGCCCGCGTGGCGGTGCGGGTCTCCGAGCCGATCGATCCACTGTCGGTGGGTTCCGGGGCGATCGTGCTCACTCAGGGTGGCAACGCCGTCGCCGGTGCGGTAGCGCTTTCCAGCGACCGCATGGGCCTGACCTTCACGCCCACCGCGGCTCTGGCCACCGCCACCGTCTATCAGGTGACGGTGGGCAACTTCACGGATCGCTCGGGCAATCTGGTGGTACCGGCCTTCAGCTCGTTCACCACCTCCGCCTCGGCGGGGGCGGATACCACCCGACCTGCGGTGTCGGCGATCTCGCCGGCCAACAACGCCACCAACGTCGACACCAGCTCGACCATCGTCTGGACCTTCAACGAGCCGATCGACCCCGGCACGGTGGGCCTTGCGAGCATGCCGGTGACCATCGACAACTTCTCCGGCCAGGTACCGGGAAGCTACGCCGTCCTGGGCAACCAGGTCAGCTTCACGCCGCTTTCGGCCTTGCCCGCCAACGTGCGCGTGCGGCCGAACGTCAACTTCGACCAGGTGCGGGACCTCGCCGGCAACGGTAGCAACAGCTTCTCGAGCAGCTTCGTCACCGGTGCCGGGGCGGACACCACGGCACCCCAGATCCAGCTCGTGACGCCCTCGGACGGTGCCACGGACGTCGGGCCGAACGCGCAGGTGGTGCTTACCTTCTCCGAGCCTCTCGACCCCAACACCGTGGGCGGTGGCTCGTTCGATCTCTTCGTCAACGGCGACCGGCTGAACACCAGCGTTTCGCGCTCGGCCGACAACCGCACGGTGATTCTCACCACCACCTTGCCGGCGGCGAGCACCGTCACGGTAGTCGCCACCAACGACGTCAAGGACCTCTCCGGCAACACCCTGGCGGATTTCTCGAGCACCTTCACCACCGCCTCGAGCTTCGACAACGGGCGGCCGTCGGTGGTCTCCCAGCGCCCGGCCAACGGCGCCTCGGGCGTACCGGCGAACACCAGCCTGGTGCTCTATGTGAACGAAGCCCTCGACGAGGCGACCTTGCCGGGAGCCTTGTTCGTGGCCCGGGACGGCGTGCTGGTTTCCGGCACGGTGGCAGTGACCGGCAGCGGCCGGGCGATCGAATTCGTGCCCGACGCTCCGTTCCCGGCCTCGGCCCTGGTGCAGATCTTCCTCACTCCCGACGCCCGCGACCTCGCGGGCAACTCGGTGAACAACTACGAGGCTTCCTTCCGGGTGGCCGGCACCACCACCGGGGTGCGGCCCTCGGTGGTGCGGACCAGCCCGGCGAACAGCGTGACCGGCGTGCCCAACAACGCAGTGGTGGAGCTCGAATGGAGCGAGCCACTCAACGCGGCGACCGTCAACGGCACCACGGTGACCCTGCGCCAGAACGCCGGCGCCGGGCCGGTGGTGCCCTCCACGGTGAGCCTGGTGCGCGGCGGCCGAGTGGTGCGGATCGTGCCCCAGGCGGCCTTGCTCGATGGCCAGCAGTACTTCGTGCAGGTGACGACGGGCCTGCTCGACCTCGATGGCCAGGGCCTCTCCTCTACCCAGAACTTCATCTTCTTCCGCTCCGGCCCGGCGCCGGACGCGACGGCGCCGGCGGCGGACACCCTGAGCCCGCCGGACGGCGAGATTAACGTCGGTCTGAACGGGCGAGTGCGGGTGCGCTTCTCGGAAGCGGTGAACCCGCTGACCATCTCGGGCAACAGCATCGCCATCTCGAGCGGCGGCCCGGCCGTGGTGCCCTCCACCATCACCTTCGCCAACGGCGACCGGGAAGTGCTGATCGTTCCCCACGCGCCGCTCGCCGCCTCCACGCTCTACCGTGTCCATGTCGAGGGCGTGGAGGATCTCGCCGGCAACCCGGTCGCCGTGCGTGAAGTGAGCTTCACGACCGGCAGCGGCCCGGATACCGTGGCGCCGCAAGTGGTGCGCAACAACCCGGTCTCGAGCCAGGTGGACGTGCCGGTCAACAGCACGGTCACGCTGGACCTGAGCGAGCCGATCGACGCCATCTCGGTGACCGCGAGCACCTTCCAGGTGCGTGAGAACACCAACTTCACCAACCTCACCGGCAGCTACACGGTGTCCACCGATGGCCGCCGGCTGGACTTCGTGCCCGCGGCTCCGCTGCCGGCCGGGCGCAGCCACTCGGTGTTCTTCTCCAGCCAGGGCATCGAGGATTACGCCGGCAACCGCTTGACCGGCTCGAACTTCTCCTTCACGGCTTCCTTCACGCCGGACACCACGCCGCCTTCGGTGGTGGAGATCGGCCCGCGCGACGGCTCGACGGTGGTACCCACCAACGGCCGGGTCCTGGTGCGCTTCAACGAGCCGATCGCCGCCACCAGCTTCGATGCGGTTCAGCTGCGCCGCGGTGCGACGCCGGTCGCGGTTCGCCGTCTGCTCTCGGACGGCAACCGGCTGCTCACCCTGGTTCCCACTTCGCTGCTGGCGGCCAACACGGCCTACGAAGTGCTGGTGGGAGCGGTGCGGGATCTCGCCGGCAACAGCCTGCCGGCGCCCGTGTCCACCACTTTCAACACCGAGACCGGAGCCGATCTGGTCCGTCCCTCGGTGGTGTCGGTCGACCCGGTCAACGGGGCGACCGGCGTGGGGACGGCCAATTCGATCTTCGTTCAGTTCTCCGAGCGGATCCACGCCAACTCGGTGACCTCGTCGAGCTTCCAGGTGACCCTCAACGCCACCGGCGCTCTGCTCTCGGGCACCCTCACGGTGCCGGGGGATGGCCGCAGCGTGCGCTGGACGCCGGTGGTGCCGTTGCCGGCTTCGACGCTGCTGCGCGTGCAGGTCTCGAGCGAGGTTCTCGACCTCGCCGGCCAGCAGCTCAACTTCTTCGCATCGACCTTCACCACCGGGGTCGGGGTGGACAACTCGGTGCCCCTGATCCTCTCGGTAAGCCCGCCGGATGGTGCCAGCAATACGCCGGTGAACACCCGCGTGGTGGTCCGGCTGTCCGAGCCGGCAGGGCTCTCGAGCGTGGGGCCGAGCTCGATCCAGGTCAGGAACGGTGCCTCGCCTGTGGCCGGGACGGTGACGCTCTCGAGCGATCGCCAGACTCTCTTCTGGACACCGGCCGGCTCGCTGCCGACCTCGACCCTCCTCAACGTCGACATCGGCGGCTTCACCGACCGTGCCGGCAACCCGGTTACCGGCGCGAGCTCGAGCTTCACCACCGGCGCTGCCGCGACTCCGGACACCACCCGGCCGAGCGTGGCCAGCATCGTGCCGGCCAACAACGCGACGGGCGTGGCCGTGGGCACGACGATCGTCTGGACCTTCAACGAGCCGATCGACCCGACTTCGGTGGATGTTTCCACCCTGCCGGTGACCGTGGATGGCTTCTCCGGCCAGGTGGCCGGCAGCTTCTCGGTGGCCGGGGCGGTTGTCACGTTCACGCCCAACGCGCCCTTGCCGGGCAACGTGCGGGTGCGCCCCAACGCCAACTTCGACCAGGTGAAGGACCTCGCCGGCAACGGCACCAACAGCTTCTCGAGCTCGTTCGTGACCCAGGCGGTTGCGGACACCACGCCACCGACGGTGCTGCTGGTCACTCCGGCCAACGGCGGCACGGATGCCGGGCCGAATACCGTGGTGGTGCTCACCTTCTCCGAGCCGCTCGACGCGTCGACAGTTTCGGGCAGCACCTTCGCGTTGCTGGTAGACGGGGATCCGCTCAGCACCTCGGTCTCCCGCTCGGCCGACAACCAGACAGTCACTCTGACCGCCGCACTGCCGCCGGCGGCGACGGTGACGGTGGTCGCCACCAACGATGTCAAGGACCTCTCCGGCAACCGTCTGGCCGACTTCCAGAGCCAGTTCCAGACCGCTCCGAGCTTCGATTCCGGCCGGCCGTCGGTGGTCTCCCAGCGGCCGGGCAACGGCGCCACCGGAGTGCCGCGCTCGACCAGCGTGGTGCTCTACACCAGCGAAGCCATGGACGCGGCCTCGATCGCCCCGGCCCTGGTGATTTCAGTCAACGGCGTGCCGGTGGCCGGTTCGGTTGCGCTAACCGGCAATGGGCGGGCGATCGAGTTCACCCCGGCGGCGCCGCTCGCTTACAGCTCCCTCGTGGAGATCTTCCTCAGCCCGTCGGCGCGCGACATCGCCGGCAACGCTGTCAACAGCTACCAGGCCTCGATGCGCATCGAGGCCAATCCGGCGGCCACCGCGCCGTCGGTGGTGCGCACCCACCCCACCAACAGCGCGGCCGACGCTCCGGCCTTGCCGGTGGTGGAGCTCGAGTGGAGCGAGCCCCTCGACCCGGCGACGGTGAACGGCACTACGGTGACGCTGCGCCTGAACTCCGGCTCCGGCCCGGTGGTGGCTTCCACGATCTCGCTGGTGCGCGGCGGCAAGGTGGTGCGCATCGTCCCCACCGCTGCTCTGACCGCCGGTCAGCAGTACTTCGTGCAGGTGACGACGGGCCTCAAAGATCTCGACGGTCAAGGCCTGGCCTCGACCCAGAACTTCATCTTCTTCCGGCCGGTGGCCACCGCCGACACCGTGGCCCCGACCGTGCTCGCGATCAGTCCGCCGGAAGGCGAGGCGGGGGTGGGCATCAACGCCCGGGTGCGGGTACGCTTCGACGAAGCGGTCAACCCGCTGACGGTCACCGGCCAGAGTGTGCTGCTGTCGACCGGCGGCAACCCAGCGCTGCCGTGCACCATCTCTTTCAGCAACGGCGATCGCGACGTGCTGATCGTGCCCCATGCGCCGCTTGCGGAGTCCACTCTCTACACGATCCGCGTCGAAGGCGTGGAAGACCGCGCCGGCAACCCGGTCGGCGTGGCCAGCGCGAGCTTCACCACGGGGACCGAGCCGGACACCGTGGCGCCGCAGGTGACGCGCACCAACCCGTTCTCGAGCGCCACCAACGTACCGGTCAACTCGATCATCCGACTGGAGTCCAACGAGCCGATCGACCCCATCACCGTGAGCTCTTCGAGCTTCCAGGTGCGCGAGAACACCGGCTTCACCAATCTAACGGGTACCTATTCGGTGGTGGGCAGTGGCCGGCGCCTGGAGTTCGTGCCCAGTGTGCCCCTGCCGGTCAGCCGGAGCCATTCGGTGTTCTTCTCCAGCCAGGGCATCGAGGACCTCGCCGGCAACCGCCTGACCGGGTCGAACTTCAGCTTCACCACCTCCGCGACGGCGGACGCCACACCGCCCGTGCTGCTCGATTTCACGCCGCGCGATGGCTGGAGCACGGTGGCCACCAACGCGCGCATCTACCTGCGCTTCGACGAGCCACTCGCCTCGCTGTCGATCGACGCTGTGACGCTTTCCGGGCCCTCGGGCAATGTGGCGGTGAAGCGCCTGCTCTCGGACGCCAACCGCTTCCTGGTGCTAGTACCGCTGCGACCACTCGCCCCGAACGCCACCTACACCCTGTCCGTCGGGGCAGTAGAGGACCTCGCCGGCAACGCCTTCGCGGTTTCGGTGTCGGCGAGCTTCACCACGGAGCTCGGCGCCGACCTGGTGCGGCCGTCGGTCGCGAGCGTGGTGCCGCCGAGCAACTCGACCGGCGTCTCGCGCACGGTCCCGGTGGTCTTCACCTTCAACGAGCGGATCGCCACGGCCACGCTGACCTCGGCGAGCTTCCTGGTCTTCGTCAACAACACCGGCGTCGCGGCAGCCGGCACGATCACCTTCTCGGCAGATGGCCTCTCGGCGACCTTCACGCCCTCGACTCCGCTCGCCGCTTCCACGCTCTATCGCGCCCGGGCCACCAGCGAGGTGCTCGACCTCGCCGGCCAGCAGCTCAACTTCTTCGATTCTCTCTTCACCACCGGTCCCTGAGCCGCTGCCACGAGCCGCTCCGAAGCCCCCACTCCGCCGATTGTGCGGAGTGGGGCCGTGTGGCTTCAGGCAGGCGAACGAGGCCGCAACCCTAGCGGTAGAAGTGGGCTTTGGGGGGTATTGCGCTCGAGGCTCGTCTGCTATACTCCGCTCCCTTCCCCCCGCTTTTGCGGAGTGGAGGCTCGGTACGCCTCTGTGGTTGACGGTCATGGGCGCCCCGGGTACAATGTGCGCTTTCGCGCCGAGGGTCTCTCCCGGAGACCGTGGCGATCAGGCTTCAGCAGAAGCCCAAACGGAAAGCAGAGCGGCAGCAGCGCGTCAGCCTTCGGGGCTGTGCCGTTAGTTGAGGGTCGAAACCGGCCCTCGTCTCGGGGTCGTCTCGACCCCGGGGGAAGTTTCCGCGGTGGAGGCCCGTGGCCACCGTCGCGTCCGGAGAACGGAGAGGAGATTCTCGAACCTATGCCGACGATTCATCAGCTCGTGCGGAAGGGCCGGGAGCGAGTCGTAGACAAGACCAAGAGCCCGGCCCTGCAGTCCTCACCGCAGCGGCGTGGCGTCTGCGTCCGCGTCTACACCCAGACGCCCAAGAAGCCGAACTCGGCTCTGCGCAAGGTGGCCCGTGTCCGGTTGACCAACGGGATCGAGGTGACCACCTACATCCCCGGCGTGGGCCACAACCTGCAGGAACACTCCATCGTGCTGATTCGCGGAGGTCGTGTGAAGGACCTCCCGGGCGTGCGCTACCACGTGATCCGCGGCACTCTCGACGCTGTGGGCGTCAACGGTCGCAAGCAGGGCCGGTCCAAGTACGGGACCAAGCGGCCCAAGTCGTAGGAGGGGGGAGAGTCGATGCCCAGGCGCCGTGAAGTTCCCAAGCGCGAGGTCCTGCCGGACCCGATCTACAGCTCCCAGCTGGTCACCAAGTTCGTCAACGTGATGATGGACGACGGCAAGAAGGCCGTGGCCCAGCGCATCCTCTACTCTGCCCTCGATACCATCCGAGAGCGCACCAGCGATGATCCGATGAAGGTTTTCAAACGGGCCATCGAGAACGTCAAGCCGGCTGTTGAGGTGAAGTCTCGCCGCGTGGGCGGTTCCACCTATCAGGTTCCGGTCGAAGTTCGCCCCAGTCGCCGTCTGGCTCTTTCGCTGCGCTGGCTGATCTCCACGGCTCAGGGCCGCGGCGAGAAGACCATGCGAGCCCGCCTGGCCAACGAGCTGATGGACGCCGCCGAGCACCGTGGCGGGGCGATCAAGAAGAAGGACGACACCCACCGCATGGCGGAGGCCAACAAGGCCTTCTCGCACTACCGCTGGTAGGCATTTTCCGTCGCGGAAATCGAGAGCGAGTTTCGAAAGTTTATGGCACGTACGGTTTCTCTCAAGGATACGCGCAACATCGGCATCATGGCTCACATCGATGCCGGTAAGACGACCACGACCGAGCGCATCCTTTACTACACCGGTGTGAGCTACAAGATCGGCGAGGTCCACGAGGGCACCGCCGTGATGGACTGGATGGTCCAGGAGCAAGAGCGCGGCATCACGATCACCGCCGCCGCTACTACCTGCTTCTGGAAGGACCACCGCATCAACATCATCGACACTCCCGGGCACGTCGACTTCACCGCCGAAGTGGAGCGCTCGCTGCGCGTCCTCGACGGCGCCGTGGCGGTTTTCGACGCCGTGGCCGGAGTGGAGCCGCAGTCCGAGACGGTGTGGCGTCAGGCCGACCGCTACCGGGTGCCGCGGATCGCTTTCGTCAACAAGATGGACCGGATCGGCGCCGACTTCGAGCGCACCGTCTCGATGATGAAGAGCCGCCTTGCCGCTTCGCCGGCCGTGATCCAGCTGCCGCTCGGCGTCGAAGACACCTTCCGCGGCGTGATCGACCTGCTCGAGATGCGCGCGATCGTCTACAAAGACGAGGCCCTCGGCGCCGAGTACTTGGTCGAAGAGATTCCTGCCGAGCACCGGGAGCGAGCCCTCGCCGAGCGCGAGAGGATGGTCGAGGCGATCGCCGAGACGGACGAAGTGCTCCTCGAGAAGTATCTCTCCGGCGAAGAAGTCACCAACGACGAACTCAAGCAGGCGCTTCGCCGGGCCACCGTCTCGAACCAACTCCAGCCGGTGATCTGCGGCTCGGCCTTCAAGAACAAGGGCGTCCAGCCGCTGCTCGATGCCGTCGTGGCCTACCTCCCCTCGCCGCTCGACATTCCGCCCGTCGAAGGGCACGAGCCCGACTCCGAGAACAAGCTGATCCGCCACGCGGCCGACGACCAGCCTTTCTCGGCCCTGGTGTTCAAGATCATGACCGACCCCTTCGTGGGTCAGCTGGTCTACTTCCGGGTCTACTCGGGTCGCGTCGAGTCCGGCACCAGCGTGCTCAACAGCGCCACCGGGCGCACCGAGCGTATTGGCCGCCTGCTCAAGATGCACGCCAACAAGCGCGAAGAGATCAAGGAAGTGTGGGCGGGCGACATCGCGGCGGCCGTGGGCCTGCGCGACGTCACCACCGGCTGCACCATCTGCGAGCCGAAGTCGCCGATCGTGCTCGAGGCGATGAGCTTCCCCGAGCCGGTGATCGCTGTTTCGATCGAGCCCAAGACCAAAGCCGACCAGGAGAAGCTCTCGCTCGCCCTGGGCAAGTTGATGCAGGAGGATCCCACCTTCCGCGTCCATACCGACCCGGACACCGGCCAGACCCTGATCTCGGGTATGGGCGAGCTACACCTGGAGATCATCACCGATCGCCTGGTGCGCGAATTCAAGGTGGGAGCCAATGTCGGAAGGCCCCAGGTCGCCTACAAGGAAGCGATCACCATGGAGGCCGAGGGCGAGGGCCGCTTCGTGCGTCAGACCGGTGGCCGCGGCCAGTACGGCCACGCGAAAGTGCGCGTCCGCCCGACCACCGAGGGCGACTTCATCTTCAAGAATCAGATCGTTGGCGGTGTGATTCCGCGCGAGTTCATCCGGCCGATCGAAATGGGCATCAAGGAAGCCATGGAGACCGGGCCGCTCGCGGGCTATCCCATCACCGGCGTGGAAATCGAGCTCTACGACGGCAGTTACCACGACGTGGACTCCTCCGAAATCGCCTTCAAGATCGCCGGGTCGATGGCCTTCCAGGATGCCAGCAAGCGCGCCAAGCCCGTGCTCATGGAGCCGATCATGGCGGTGGAAGTGGTCACGCCCGAGGACTACATGGGCGATGTGATCGGCGATATCAACTCGCGGCGCGGCCGCGTGCAGCAGATGGAAACTCGCGGCTCGGCGCATGTGATCAGCTGCCGGGTGCCGCTGTCGGAGATGTTCGGTTATGCCACCGATCTGCGCTCGCTGAGCCAGGGTCGGGCGAACTACACGATGCAATTCGCATCCTACGAGCAGGCGCCGAAGAACGTCAGTGAAGAAGTCGTGGCGAAGGCTGCTGGTTAGGCGCGGCGTGAAAGGGAATTGGAGGAGCCACCATGGCAAAGCAGAAGTTTGAGCGGGTGAAGCCCCATGTGAACGTGGGGACGATT
>CALMKX010000207.1 GCA_937867335.1 uncultured Acidobacteriota bacterium | reverse complement strand
AAATCGCCGCCCTCGGGCAGACCGTGCTCGTGTTTCAGGGTGGCGGGGCGCTGGGTGCGTATCAAATTGGCGTTTATCAGGCGCTGCACGAAGCTGGCGTGGACAGCTTTGGCCAATGGTGGCGACGCGCCACGCGGGCTGGCTCACGCGCCTGACGCGCGGGGTCTTCTGCCGTCCCAACGACACCCTGGCCTTGCATCCAAGCCTGGTCCTGCTGCAGCGCCTGGATATTGACCGCGAACTTGCCCAAGAAGCCGGTGTAGCGCTTGACGTAGCGGTCCGCCGCCGCGCGCAGCGCCGGGCTCGATGGACGGGGACATCGCCTCACTGCAACGCGGAACGCTAACACCTGCCGCCGGCACCTGAGGCGGTCCCACGCCCGGACGCGCTCATAGTCGTAAGCACGGGGGTCGTTAAGCTTCATGAAGAGGTAGCTTTCGCGGTTCTCGTGACCGTGCATCAAGCCCTTTGAGAAAAACTCCTCATAGGGAAGCTTCGTGACTTCAACCGTTTTGCCGTCTTCCTCGACCTTGAACGAGGCCACCATGTGCAGCAGCACGGCGTCGCCGAACTGATCCCGCAGGTTCTCCAGGTAGAGGGCGTTCAAGTCCTCGTAGGAGCCGCCGTCGAGAATCGCCTGGTGGGCCGTCACTTCGAAGAGCACGAAATAGGCCTGACGGATCACCGCGGCGTAGATGTTGTCGATGGTCGAAGCCAGCAGGTAGCGGCGGGTGGCGGGGTCCTTCTCCTGGGCGAGCAGATGGTCGGTCACCAGCATCTCGGCGAACACCGAGGCCGTCTCGGCGAGCGGCAGGGTGGCCCGCTGGGTCAAGAGCGAGTGGTGGCCGGCGAGCATGCTGTGCACGGCGTGCCCCAGCTCATGGGCGAGGGTGGCGACGTCGCGCAGCCGCTCGGTGAAATTCACCAGCACCCAGGGCGTCAAGCGCGGCGAGACGGTGGCGCAGAACGCTCCCGTGCGCTTGCCGCGACGCAGCTCGCTGTCGATGTGGCGCTGGTCGAAGACCCGGCTCGCCAGATTCGCCACCGTCGGATGGAAATCCTGGAACACCCCGAGTACCGTGCGGATGGCCTCCTCGTAACCCACGGTGCGTTCCTGGCCGGCGATCGGCGCGTAGATGTCGAAGCGCCGGAGCTTGTCCATGCCGAGCAGCCGGGCCTTCAGCCGGAAGAAGCGATGGAACAGCGGAATGTGCTGGCGGCAGACCGCCAGCAGGGCCTCCACGGCGGCGTCCGGGATGTCGTTCGCGAAATTGCGGGCGCCGATCGGCGACGTGAAGCCCCGGAGGCTCACCTGCTCGTTGTACCAATCCCTCACCCGGTGGCCGTAGATCTGCGAGAGCACCGCCACCTCGTTGCCGTACACCCGGAGCAGCTCCCGGTAGGCGGCCTCGCGCAGCTCCGGCTCCTCGCTGTAGACGAAGCTGATCAGCTCGTCGCGGTTGAGCCGCTCCACCCCCTTGGGCGTGGTGAGCTCGAACTCCATGCGGTTGGTCAGCATCGAGTAGAGGGTCACCAAGGCCTCGATGCCGTCGGTGTCCTTGAGGATGATGATCTGCTCGCTCTTCTCTTCGAGGCTGTGGGCTCGGCGGCGGCGCACCTCGGCCAGGAAGAAGGCCTGGTCGGCGGACTCCGGCGAGCTCGGGGCGAGCGCTTCGGCCTCGGCGTCGGAGAGGCTCTTCCACCAGATCTCGAAGAACAGGATGCTGTTCCTGGCCTTCATCGAGGCCTGCTGCACTCGGGCCTGGTCGGAGAGCACTGAAGGAGTCTGGGTGTCGGCCGAGAAGCGCAGCGAGGCGTAGGACTCCACCACCGAGAGCAGCTCGAGCACCGCCTCGTACTCCCGGACCACCGCCAGCAGAGCCGCCTTGCCCATGGTGGGCCCGAGCTCCTGCCGGTGTCGCTCGAAGCGGGCCACCGCGCTCTCCAGCTCCGCCAGTCGACCGGCGAGACCCTCGGCGCTTCCCCCGGGGATGAGCTCGGAGAGATCCCAGGCGGTGGTGGAGAGCGTCTCCGGCTCGCGGGCGAGGGTGGCGGCGGTCATGGAGGTCATCCTTGGGCTCCGGGATCAGACGTCGGCGCTCGGTCGAGCCGGCTTCGGGGTTTTCAAGGCCGGGTAGGTTCAGCTGATTCTACTGGATCAAAGCCGGCTTCAGAGTCGAGCTAGAATAACTCGTCGAGCCCGATTCCGGCCAGAGCGAAATCCCCTCGATCCAGGATCCTGTCCCGCTCGGCTCCTCGGCTGGCATGTAATTGGGTTGCAAGGCCCAGCCCCTGCGGCTCGGGCCCGAGAGCGGATCTTCTCCACGGAAAGGACAGCGATATGGCCTGGGATGAAGAGGAAGATACAACGACCTACCGTGTGGTGGTGAACCACGAAGAGCAATACTCCATCTGGCCGGCCGACCGCGACCTGCCTCTCGGCTGGAACGACGTCGGCAAGAGCGGCCCCAAGCAGGACTGCCTGGCCTACATCGAAGAAGTCTGGACCGATATGCGCCCCCTCTCCCTGCGCAAGAAGATGGAAGAGATGGAGCGCGAGCGGGCGGCGGGCACCGCCAACTGAGCCGAGAGCGAACCAGGAGGCAACCATGAGGCCTTACACCAAGGCGTACTACCTGAAGCAGCTGCGCCAGTTCTCCGGCTGGCAGGAGATCCCGCGCAACGACTCGGCCGAGCTCAACGATGAGAGCATCGTCTACCTGCAGGACAACTTCACGGTGGTGCGCGAGCCCTTCGAGGAAGAGGATTTCATCTTCAACTCGGTGACTCCCGAGTGGAAGCAGTTCTGCGAAGGCACGCTCGGCTTCGCGATCCCGGAGGACCTCAAGTTCATGTACGAGGAAGAAGTCCCCGCCTCGGCCTGAGCTTGCCGCCTCTCTCCAGCCCCGCGCCTCTCTCCGAGTCAGCATTCCTTCCGGGCTAGAATGCCCGGCGGAGAGGGGTTCCCATGACACCGATCTCGAGGCGCTCGTTCCTGACCGGCACCCTGGCCGCAGCGCTCGCCGGCCCTGCCTGGCGCGAAGCGCTGGCCGCCAAGGTCGGCAAGGAACGAGGAGCGGCCCCGCCTCCCGCCGGCGGCGAGCTGCTCAACGGAGTGCCGTTCCTGGACGAGCCGGATCTTGTCTTCGATCAAGTCCTGGGGGCCGGCCTCTCCGGGCGGCGCTACCTCGACCTCGCCACCCTGAAGGACGGCGACACCGTCACTCCGGCCGAGCGCTTCTTCATCCGCACCACCACGCCGGCCCGGCTCGACACCCGCCGCTACTGGACGCTCAGTTGGGGCACCGCCGGCCATCCGCCGAGGGACCTGCCCCTGAAGGAGCTGCTGCCGCTCGTCAAGCCGCAGGGAGTGCATCTGCTCGAATCGGTGGAAAACGGCAAGGATTCACGCTGGGGGCTGATCAGCACGGCCGACTGGGGCGGCATCTCCTTCACGGACCTGTTCACCCAGGTCGGGCGACCGGAAGGCTCCGCCTACCTCCTGGCCACCGGCAACGACAGCCACATCACCCCCCACGCGGACCCCACCGGCGGTGCCAGCTGGATCTTCAAGGTCGACGACCTGCTGGCCGCGGGAGCCTTCCTGGCGACCGAGATGAACGGCCAGCCGCTCGCCGACGACCACGGCTACCCCTTGCGCCTAGTGGTGCCCGGCTGGTACGGCTGCACCTGGATCAAGTGGTTGCAGTCCCTCCTCGTCGTGCCCGAAACCGAGGAAGCCACCTCGCAGATGAAAGAGTACGCCGAGCGGACCTTCCAGAGCGGCGTGCCCAAGCGGGCCCAGGGCTACTACCCGGCCCTGGTGGAGCCGGCGGCCGTGCCCGTGCGGGTGGAGCGCTGGAAAGTGGGCGGCAAGGTGCTGTTCCGGGTGAGCGGCCTCCAGTGGGGAGGCGCCAAGCCGGCCAGATCGCTGCAGATTCGCTTCTCCCCGGGAGAAGATTTCCGCCCCGTCTCGCACTTCGCTCCGGCCCAGAGCGCCGCCACCTGGCAGCTCTGGCACCACGACTGGCAGCCCAAGAAGGCCGGCGTCTACACTCTCGACCTCCAGATCGACGGCTCGAGGCTGCGGACCCGGCGGCTGTCGCAGGGTGTCTACACTCGATCTGTTCGCATCCGCGCCGGCAAATAGGCTGCCGCGCCGGCCTCTCCCGGAAAGGGCTGCAACCATGAAGCGCTCCCTCGTGCTGGTGCTCTCCCTCTTGGCGGTGCTGGTGGCCTGGGCCCAGGAGAGCCCGGCACCACCCCCGCCCCCTGCAGCTCCGGCGGCTCCCGCGCCGCCGGCGGCCCCTGCGGCGCCACCCCCTCCCGCGGCGAGCGCGCCGGAGGCCGGCCTCAGTTTCGAGGAGTACCAGCCGCGCTCGACCCTGGTGGTGCCCGAGCATCCGGTCCAGCGGGCCCGCTACCCCTTCATCGACGTGCACAACCACCAACCGGGCACCACCCTGACCGCCGAGCAGGCCGCCAAGCTGGTGGCCGAGATGGACAAGCTCAACCTGGCGGTGATGGTGAACTTGAGCGGCGGCGTGGGGCCGGACCTCGCAGCCACCGTGGCCAACATGAAAGGCCGCTACCCGAGCCGGTTCGTGGTCTTCGCCAACATCGACTTCAAGGGCATCGACGACCCCGACTGGGGCAAGCGCACTGCCGCCCAGCTCGAGCACGATGTCAAGGTGGGGGGAGCCCAAGGTCTCAAGATCTTCAAGAACCTGGGCATGTTCGTGCGCGACGCCTCCGGCAAACTGGTGCCGGCCGACGACGCGCGCATCGATCCGGTGTGGGAGAAATGCGCCGAGCTGGGCATTCCAGTCCTGATCCACACCGGCGAACCGAGCTCCTTCTACCAGCCCTGGGACCGCTTCAACGAACGCTGGCTGGAGCTCAAGG
The DNA here is from genome assembly GCA_937867335.1 of uncultured Acidobacteriota bacterium. Lineage (GTDB taxonomy): Bacteria > Acidobacteriota > Thermoanaerobaculia > Multivoradales > SZUA-115 > JAXLQX01. The sequence goes on along the minus strand of CALMKX010000207.1, from coordinate 3,947 downwards.
AGTTCCCCAACCGCCGCCGCCCTCCCAGCGAATTCGGCACCTGGGAAGAGACCATGGCCGCCCAGCACCGGCTGTTCCGCAAGCACCCGCGCACCACCTTCATCGATGCCCACCTCGGCTGGCTGGGCAACGACCTCGGCGCCCTGGGTAAGCTCTTCGACGAGCTGCCCAACGTGATGACCGAGATCGGCGCGGTGCTCGCCGAGATCGGCCGCCAGCCGAGAAACGCCCGCGCCTTCTTCATCCGCTACCAGGACCGCGTGATGTTCGGCAAAGACATCTGGGAGCCGAGCGAGTACTACACCTACTTCCGGGTGCTCGAGACGGACGACGAGTACTTCGACTACTACCGCCGCCGCCACGCTTTCTGGAAGATCTACGGCCTCGACCTGCCCGACGATGTGCTGCGCAAGCTCTACTACAAGAACGCTTTGCGGGTGATTCCGGGAATCGACGCCAGCCTCTTCCCCAAGGACTGAGCCGGCCTCGCTCACAGCCCCGCTCGAGGTAGCCACCGACGCCGCCGGCCCTCCCGGCTCCGGCAGGGAGAGCCGCGGCCGGCAATCGCGATGAAACAGGGTAAGATGAACCGGTTCAGCGCTTTCCGATGACACGCGAACCTCGTTTCCCGACCAGCCTCTACCGCTCCTCCGGCCTGCGCAGGCTGGTGGTGCTCACGCTCGACGGCGCCATTTCCGCCCTCTCGCTGTGGCTGTCGATGCTGCTGCGCTTCGAGGGGGAGATCCAGGAGCCCTTCCTGTCGCGGCTGCCGAGCCTGATGGTGGCCCTGGTGGTGTGCCGGATGGTGGCGAGCTACACCTTCCGCATCCATCGCTGGTCCTTCCGCTTCTCCGGCTTGACCGACGGCGTGCGCATCGGCCTCGCCGGCCTTCTGGGCACGGGCTTTTTCACCTCCGGGCTCTACCTGCTGAGGCTCAAAGGGCCGCCCCGCTCGGTGGTGGTGCTCGAGCTGCTGATCACCCTGGCTCTGATGTCGCTCTTGCGCTTCTTTCCTCGCCTCGCCTGGATGTTCCACGCCGACCGCGAGCGGGCCCGCAGGAGCGACGCTCACCGCACGCTGATCCTGGGCGCCGGGGCTGCCGGCGAGATGCTGCTGCGCGACCTGGCCCGCTCCCGTGATCACGTCTACCGGGTGCTGGGTCTGATCGACGACGACCCGGGCAAATGGGGCACCATCGTGGGCGGCAAGCCGATCCTCGGCGGCGTGGACGACCTGCCCCGCCTGGCGCGGGACTTCCGGGTGACCCAGGTGCTGATCGCCATTCCCCGCCTGCCCGCGGCGAGGATCCGCGAGATCCTCTCGCTGTGCGCGGACCAGCGCCTGGCGATCAAGATCCTGCCGGTCTCCTACCTGGACATGGGCGAGACGGTCACCTCCTCGATGCTGCAGGACCTCTCACCCGAGGATCTGCTGCCCCGGGAGCCCGTCGAGCTCGCCACCGCGGACCGCGCCGAGCAGGTCGCCGGTCGCTCCGCCCTGGTCACCGGCGGCGCCGGCTCGATCGGCTCGGAGATCGCCCGCCAGCTGCTCGCAGCAGGTGCCAGCCGAGTGGTTCTGGCCGACCTCAACGAGAACGGCCTCTATCTGCTGGCCCGGAGACTCGGCCGCGAGTTCCCGGACGCCGAGGTGAGCGCCCAGGTGGCCGACATCCGGGATCCGGTGCGCATCGCCGCTCTCTTCCGCCGCTTCCGGCCCCAGGATGTCTTCCACGCTGCCGCCCACAAGCACGTGCCGCTGATGGAAGAAGCCCCCTGCGAGGCGGTGAAGAACAACGTCGCGGGCACCCGCATCGTGGCCATGGCGGCGGCCGAGCACGGTGCCGAGCGCTTCGTGTTCATCTCCACGGACAAGGCGGTACGCCCCTCGAGCGTGATGGGTGCCACCAAGCGCCTGGGCGAGATGCTGGTGCGAGACCTCGCCCAGCGCTCGCAGACTCGCTTCTCGGCCGTGCGCTTTGGCAACGTGCTGGACTCGGCGGGCTCGGTGGTGCCGCTGTTCCGCGAGCAGATCGCGAGCGGCGGGCCGGTGACTGTCACCCACCCGGAAGTGCGCCGCTACTTCATGACCGTCACCGAGGCCGTGGGGCTGGTGCTGCGCGCCGCTTACGGCGGCTACGGCGAGCTCTGCGTGCTGGAGATGGGCGAGCAGATCAAGATCCTCGACCTCGCCCGCCACATGATCACCATGGTGGGCCTGGTACCGGAGGTGGACATCCCGGTGGTCTTCACCGGCCTGCGCCCAGGCGAGAAGCTCTCCGAGGAGCTGCTCACCGAGGAAGAGGAGCGCACCTACCGCATCGCCGAGAAGATCTGCGTAGCCGAGAGCCCGCTGCCGCCCTCGGGCCTCGGCGCCGGCCTCGACCGGCTGATCGCCTCCGCCCGCGCCGAGGATGTGGCGGCGACCCTGGCGGAGCTCCGGCGCCTGCTCCCCACCTACCGCAGCATGCCGGAACCGCCGCCGCCAGGAAGCTCCGAAGAAGCCGACCCAGCGCTGCTCGCAGATGCCAAGCTGCTCGCCCCCGCCCATTAGGCGAGCCACGTTGCCAGCTGCGCCGTCACGCATCAAAGTCGCCCATGTGGCCACGGTGGACCTCTCGCTCCACCATTTGCTGCTCGACCAGATGCTCAGCCAGAAAGCGGCGGGCTACGAAGTGGTGGCGGTCTCGGCACCCGGCAGGCACGTGGCGGCGCTCGAAGCGGCCGGCATTCCCCACCTCGCCGTGCCGCTCACGCGCCGCCTGACGCCGCTCGCCGACCTCCGGGCTCTCTTCGCCCTCGAGCACCTCTACCGCCGGGAGAGCTTCACCCTGGTGCACACGCACACCCCGAAAGCGAGCCTGCTCGGCCAGCTCGCCGCCCGTATGGCAGGGGTTCCCGTGGTGGTGGACACCCTCCACGGCATCCTGCTCGACGAGCGCCGCGGGCTCCTGGCTCGGCAGGCGATCCTCGCGGCCCTCAAGCTGGCAGCGCGCTGCTCGCATCACATCCTCTCCCAGAGCCGAGCGGACGTGGAGATTCTCCTCGCGGAGGGCGTTTGCCCCGCCGAGAAGATCGAGGTGTTGGGCAACGGCATCGACCTCGAAGCCTTCAGTCGGCCTCAGCTCGACCCTGCGGAGCGCGCCGCGCTCCATCTGGAGCTCGGTTTCCCGGCCGGGGCGGAAGTGGTGGGCTTCGTCGGCCGCCTCTCGGTGGCCAAAGGCTTCGATCACTTCATGGCCGCCTTTTCCCGGGCTCTGCGCCGGCGCCCGGCCCTCCACGCGCTGATCGTCGGCGAGCCGGATACCGGCGCTTCGGACCCACTCGGCCCCAGCCTTGCCGAGCGCCTGGGTGTCGCCGAGCGCTGCCGCTTCCTCGGCTGGAGGTCCGGCGAGGAGATCCCCCGCCTGCTCTCGGCGCTCGATGTGTTGCTCTTGCCTTCGGTGCGCGAGGGCTTCCCACGGGTGGTGATGGAGGCCTCCGCTCTGGGCGTGCCGGTGGTGGCGAGCGATATCCGGGGTGTGCGGGAGGCCCTGGTGCCGGGCATCAACGGCCTCCTGGTGCCCTACGGCGATGCCGAAGGCCTGGCCGAGGCCACCGCCGGCCTGCTCGCCCATCCCGAGCGGGCCGACTGGGAGGCGACGTCGAAGGATCTCCTCGTCGATCACTCCCGCGTGGAGCGCATCGTGCAGGACCTGTTGATGTTGGCGAGACAGGGTGAAGCGGCACTTCGGCCACACGAGATCGTGAACCTGTCGGGTGTACGCACGCTGGAAATCGGTCGGACTACCCAGATCAAAGATACAAACCTGAAAGACTCGTCGATGCTCACGCAAGACGAGAACATCGTCGACGTGCGGTTCTCGGTTCAGTACAACATTGCCAACCCCGTCGACTACCTGTTCTACAACCGTACGGACCGCGGCGGCGATGAAGAGCTGGTGACGCAG
>CALMKX010000206.1 GCA_937867335.1 uncultured Acidobacteriota bacterium | reverse complement strand
CCCCCAACTGCCCACCCGCCACCCCGGCGCCCTTCGTCAACCCCACCTACAGCTCCGCCGGGCTGCTTTATTCGCTCACGAGAGACACCGCTCCCAGCGAAATCCTCTACTTCCCCTTCGCCGGCCGGCCCGTGGCTCAGCTCACCATCGACGGCGACAACGAAACTTACCAATGGATCACCACCGATCACCTGGGAACGCCCATCGCCTTGACCAACAACACCGGAGCTGTGCTCTGGCAGGGTGGCTTCGAGCCCTATGGCAAGGATTACTCGGGCGCGGAGGTGCAGAACCTGTTCCTGAGACTGCCGGGGCAGTGGGAGGAAGAGACCTGGAGTGAGACGGGGCTGGGGGTGGGGGCTTTCTATAACGTTCATCGGTGGTATGAGAGTGGAGCGGGGCGGTATGGGGAGGTGGATCCGGTCTACACCTTCGGGTTCTCGGCGCCTTTTCGCTACGCTCTCACGAACCCCGTCCGTTTTCGGGACGCTTCTGGCCTGCAGGCACTTCCCGCACCAGCGCCCTTGCCGCCGCCGACCTCACCAATGGGCCCGACTCTGCGGCTCGTTCCGCCTCCGTCTTGTGCTCCCCCCACAGCCCCTTCCCCTTGGTTCGGCCTCCTTGGGCGCCTCGGCGGAGCGCTCACAGTCCTCTTCGACGCAATTTTCGATCCACCGCCACTCGGCGAACCAGGTGTCGACGACTTCACTGATCCAAATTGCAAGCCTCGTTGCGGTGATTGCGATCCGACCGAGCACTTCATTCTCCAGTCTGCTGTAAACCAGGCTTGCAAACTCCTCTCGACCAAATGTGAGCCGGGAATGAGTACCGAAGAGCTCGAGCTCAAGCTCTTTCAGAACATTCAGTGCCGCTTGGCTCGGAAGGAGGTCAATGAGCGTTGCTTCAGAGGTGGCGATGAAGGGCATCGAAAGGCTGAAGACAACGCCTTCAAGGCAGGGCGGAAATGCGCTGAACTTCTGACTAGGCCCAGATAGCTTCGCGCGCGAGATCTAACTCATGGAGAGCACAGCAACTGAGTTGGCGAGCCTGCTGAGGAAGCTCGAGGAGGCCTTCCCTGCCGTCCCCCTCATTTCAGCCGACCTTGTGACGACAGATCCGGGCTACCTTGATCTGGAGCGCATGGGCTTAAAGCGGAAGTTCGGAGGCCGCCTCTGGACCTCACTGAGCTTCGAGGATCTCCAGGGAGAGGCTGGGTGCTTTGGCTTCCTGACCCCGGAGGCGTTCCGTTACTACTTGCCGGCATTCATCAGATTCACCCTGCTCGATCCGGTGCGAGCAGATCTCATTGTGGATGCTATCCTGAGTAGTTTTGCGAGTCCGGACCAGCGAGACTACTTTCAGCGACGGCTACCGGATTACTTGGCAACTCTTAAGCGCCTCGGAATTCCAGCCTCAGCCTTTCAAGAACCTGAGCCGTGGGATTCTGAAGAGGAAGCGAGCTTCCGGGCCGAGCGAATTGCTAGCCTGACTCCAAAGCAAAAAGCAGTGGTTCGGGACTTCGTGGCTTTTCTAAAGGCCCGCCGCAGCGAAGCCTTCATGCCAGGGGAGCTGGAGGCTGTTCTGGAGGCTCTGGAAGAAACCCCTTGAGGCAGGGCCCCGGCCCCCTGGCCACCCTGCCGCTCGGCAACGGCACCACCGAGACGCGCAGCTTCGACGGTCGCTACAGCCCGACCGAAGTAGAGCTCACCGCCGGAGCCACGACTCGGCTCGATTGGCTTTACGGCACCGACAAAGTAGGCAAGCCGCTCAGCGTCACAGACAGTTTCTCGGTGGCGAACAACCGAGCCTTCACCTACCAGGAGGTCCAGTATTTCGTCGCCTCCGCCGCTCGCCCCTAGCCTGAGCCGCTGGCCTGGACTTTCGAAAAGACGGGAAACCGGCACACCGAGACTCGCGGAGCCCTGGCGGACGAAGCGGATCGGCTTTCTCCCCGCGGCTGAGGAGAGCTGATCAACGCCTTCTCCCTGGCCTGGGGCGCGCCGCCCAGGCCCTCCCCAAGATTTTTCCTCGCCCGCGAAAGCTTTCCCTTCCGGATTTCCTCTTACTAGGCCAAGGAAGGGCCAAGCTGGATGCGCTCGAACTCATTCGATCCCTCGGTTCCCTCGCGGCCGGTTTCGCGGCCGGGGGGTGGCGCGGCTACGGAGCCGTTGCCGGGGCTCGCTTCCGGCTTGGCGGGTGGGGGTTCGGGGGCGGCTCCTGGGCTTCCGCGCTCGAGTCGGGCGGGGCGACGGTATTTGCTGCTGGAGCGGGCGGGAGTGGGTGGGATGGGGCGGGTGTACCGCGCCTGGGATCGGGTGGGGCGGCGGTTCGTGGCGATCAAGCTGGCCCGAAAGCAGGACTCCCAGGCGGCCTCGCGGCTGTTCGCCGAGGCCCGGCTGTTGGCGCGGGTGCGGCACCCGAACATCCGGGCGGTGGACCACGCCGGAGTCGCCGCTGGCCGGCCTTTCCTGGTGCTCGAGTGGGTCGAGGGGGAGACTCTCTCGGTGGCAGCGCCCAAGCTCGACCTGCGATCGCGCCTGAGGGTGGCCCTGGAGCTCGCCGGTGCGCTCGAGCTCTGCCATGGGCTGGGCGTGCTCCATCGCGACCTGAAACCGGCCAATGTGCTGATCTGCCGGCAGGGTGGGCGGTTGCATCCCTTCTTGATCGATTTCGGCATCGCCCGCGCCGCCGGGGAGCCGGGGGGCACGCAGCCCGGAATCGTTTACGGCACGCCGGCCTACCTCGCTCCAGAGCAGATCGGCGCCAGCCCGGCGGATGAACGGACGGACGTCTACGGCCTGGGGGCGCTGCTGTTCGAGACGGTCGCGGGGTTCCCGCCGTTCGGCCAGGGCGAGCCTGCCAAGGTGCTTCGACGGGTACTGCTGGAGGACCCTCCGCGGCTCTCCGAGCTCGATCCGGCGGTGCCGGCGAGTCTGAGCGAGCTGGTGGCGCGATGCCTGGCCAAGGAGCCGGCCGAGCGCTTGCCGTCGATGGCCGCGCTCGGCCAGGCCCTGGCTCGCTCGCTCGCCGAGCTGGCGGAAGGAAGCCGAGCGGTGGGCTAGTAGGTCATCATCGGCTGGAGCTTCTTGGCCTCTTCGATCCAGCGCTCCACCTGGGATTCGGCCGGGGTGGCCCGGGTGATGCGCTTGGCTTTCTGCACCTCGGCGAGCTTCGGGGTGAGGTTGCCGGCGTTGCGGTTGCGCAGCTCCTTGACCGTGTCCACGCCGGCGGCCTCGAGCAGCTCGGAGAACTGCGGCCCAACGCCCTTGATGCGCATCAGGTCGGCGAGATTGGTCCACTTGAGCACCAGGCTGTCGGAGATGCCGGTCTGGTCCGCGACCTTCTTGCGGCCGGCGCGGTCCGCGCAGTTCTTCAACAGGCCCGCAGTGTTGGTGATGCCGGCCGCTGCCAGCTTGGCGGCGTAGGCAGGACCGATTCCTTCGATTTCTTCGATGGCGTAGCCCATGGCAATTCTCCCGAAAACTTCGTCATGGAGGGCAGAGCCGATTCGCTGCGCGGGGGGCTCGCTCCGCCGACTCCAGGTGGTTGTGAGGTTGCTCCTCTCGCTACCCTCAGCCGCCCTTGAGCAGACCGCCGAGGAGGCCACCCATTTCGCCCAGGAGGCCGCCGCCCTGGTTGCCGCCCAGAACCTGGCCGAGCACGTCCATCAGGCCCGGCGACCTCTGGCTGTGCACTTCGTGCTCCCTGCCGAGGAGGTCGGCCAGACCACCGGTGTCCAGGCCCTGGTCGCGCTGTGTACGGCCGAGCACGCCCATCACCAGGGGCGCAAGCATCGCCAGAAGCTGCGCCGCTCCGGCGAGCGAGATGCCGGAGCTCTGCGCCACGTGGGCTGCCGCGGCGTCGCGGTTGTTGCCGAAGACGTGACCGAGGATGCCCGCCCCCGAGCCGGCACCGCCGCCACCGCCCAGGAAGCCCATCAGGTCGTCCAGGATGCTGCCGTCGTGGGCTCCCAGCGCCTGGGAAAGAGCGGCGGCCCCGCCCTCGGTCTGAGCGTTGCGGGCCATGGCTCCCATCAACATGGGCAAAGCCGCTTGAACTGCCGACAGGGTCTCCGAGCGACCCGTGCCCAGGGCGGCTCCGATCTGGTCGAGATTGTCTCCTCCGAGCTGATCCATCAGTGAATCCAAAATGGATGACAAAGCGAACTCCTTCTTGGGCAGCAGTGTTGTAGGAGCGACGGGTCTCCAGAATGCCAGCGACACAGCAAGCGCTGTGCCCGGCGACGGAACACGGACTTCAAGCGCACCACACCTTCACTCGTTCTGGTACCTCTCCGAGGCTCAGGGCGGGAGGCTGGGAACGAATGCCCATGCCGGTGAGAGCTGGCTCGTCGTTTCGCCCTGACCGTGATTCCTCTCATGCTGCAGTGAGCTACGCTGGAGCTATCCTACCGCGAGATTTTCGCCAACGGGAGGGCCCCCGGAGAATGGGAGAATTTCCCCGGGGTCCGTAATCTGGGCTGTTAGCTTCGAGCCCCAGGATGCTCTCATGACCTGGAGTCTGGTGCCTTTGGCTTCTCTTCATGAATATTGACATCGTTTATTGAGTATTGAGATCTAAAACAATGGCCAGGGTACTCCTTGTCGATGACGACCCCGACATTCTCGGCCTCTTGCGGGTGATCTTCGAGACCGCGGGCCACAGCGTGACGACCACGCTGAACCCTCAGGAAGCGATCGCTCTGGCGGCCCGGCTTCCTGCCGACCTGATGATCCTCGACGTGATGATGCCCGGACTGTCGGGCTGGGAGGTGCTCGAGCAGCTGCGGCATACCGCCTCGACGCAGAGCCTGCCGGTCCTGATGCTGTCGGCGATCGGCGACTCGTCGAATCGCACGCGGGGCATCCGGATGGGGGCCGACGACTTCCTCGCCAAGCCTTTCTCCCCGGACGAGCTGCTGGCGAGGGCGGAGGGCTTGATCTCCCGCCGGCCGGCGTTCCACGGCCAGCTGCAGGGGAGAATCGCCCAGAACACCCTGGCCGAGGTGCTGCAGACTCTCGAGCTGACCCAGAAGACGGGCGAGCTCGAGATTCTCGCTCCGGAGGCCATGGGCCTGCTCGCCCTGGTGCAGGGCCAGGTGGTCTCGGCGCGTCTCGGGGGATTGAGCGGGTCCGAAGCGGTCACGGAGCTCCTGGAGCTCGCGGACGGCACGTTCCGCTTCCGCGAGCACGAGGTCGCGCTTTCGGGTGGCGCACCGGTGGCCCTCCATTCGCTGATGATCGAGGCCGCCTGGGTGAACGACGAGCTTGAGCGGCGCCGGCCCTTCCTACCCCAGCCGGACCGGGAACTCCGGCTGGGCACCCTGGCCCCGATCCCGGAGGACTTCACCGCCCTGCCGATCACCGCGGTGCTCGACGCGGTGACTCGCGCCACCTCGACGCTGGAGACGCTTCGCAAGGGTCAGCTGGCGGCCCGTGCACGCCTGGATCTCACCGTGGCCTGGCTGGTCGAGACCGGCGGGTTGGTGGTGGGCCAGCCGGTGCAGCCGGCCGCAGCAGCGGCGAGCCCGCTGGTGGGAGGGGCGACCGAAGCCCTGGAAGCAGCGCCGCAAGAGGAGGAAACTCCCGAGGAGCTCGACCTGGCTCTGCGCGAGCTGGTCCAGGAAGCACTGTTCCGCGGGCTCCGCCTCGACCCGTTGGCGGTAGTGATGGTGGTGGCGGAGTCCGTGTGGGACCGCCTGGAACGGTGGTTCGACGACCTCGGCAGCGGCCTCGGGGCGCGGGCGAGGACGACGCCGGGCCTGCTCGAGCTACGTCACCACCTGGAAGGCGGAACCTTGTTGATCCAGGCCTGGCCCATGGCCAAGGGCTCGCCGCCCCTGCCGGCTGCAGAGCGTCTGGCCGCGTTGGTGGTCTGGTTGGGCGACCAGCCTCTCGCCGGCGCTGCCGACACACTGCTTGCGCGGCTGGGCCGTGAAGCGCCCGCGGCCACGGCATTGCTGGTACTGGGCGGTCTCGAAGACGAAACGGCGAGCCCCGAGCTGACACCCGTCGGGCGCTGGCGGCGCCTGGCTCCGCCGCCGAGGAGCCTCGCGGGCTTGATGCTCGAGGCCGCCTCGTTCGCCTTCGACGCCTCCTAGCCGCCCAACAACTCCACGGCCCGCCAAAGCCTCTAGCTCACCTCGAAGAGCAGGCTGGAACGGGAAACAACTCGATTCGGAGGGCTTAAGGCACATTGTAATTCTTCTTAGCCTAGGCTCGCGGCCATACTTCCTGTCCACGTTGGGTGGTGGCTCTACACTTACAGTTTTCTGAAAGGCGTCGACCATGGAAGTGACGATAGCTCCATGATTCCGGACCTGGACACCTCCCGGGAGGACTGGGCCGAGCTTCTCGGCGCGGTGCCGGCGAGAGGCGAGGCCGATCCCGAGGTGCTCGGACGGCGTTCTCGCAGTCGCGGGCGGGTATCGTGGGGCCTTTGCTGAGGGCCTAGGACAGGACATGCAAGTCTCCATTTCGAGAGAAGACGCGGACCACCTCCTGAGTGAAGCTCTCCGTAGCGCCCGGCAGGGAGACAAGGGCACGGCTCGCCGCCTGCTCTGGCAGGCCTTGAAGCTCGAGCCCAAGCGTGCCTCCGGCTGGCTCCTCCTGGCTTCGGTGGTGGAGAGCCGCGAGGACGTTCAGACCTGCCTGCACCAGGTGCTCTACCTCGACCCCGGCAACTCTCTGGCCCGGACCTGGATTTCCCGGGTGGAGGCCTGGGAGGACGCCGCTTCGGCTCCGCCGCCCCCGACTCTCGGCCTGGAAAGCGCCGAGGAGGAGGCGGACCTCGAGGCGACCCAGGCGACCGAGGAGCCCTCCGTGGAGACCCATGGAGGCCGGGGAGGAGCTCAACTCCTGACCTTGCCGGCTCGCCCCGCGGAGCGGGCCGCGCTGAGCTCCGTGCCCCCGGCCGAGCCGGCGCAACCCGCCATCGAGCCGCCGGCACCGGCCGGCGAGCCGCCGCGCACCAAGATCCTGGTGGTGGACGACAGCGCCACGGTGCGACGGCTGGTGTCTATCGCTCTGGAGCGCCTCGGCTGCGAAGTGATCGCGGTCGAGAGCGGAATCGAGGCCTTGTCGCGCATCGCCCACGAGGACTTCCAGCTGGTCTTCCTCGACATCGGCCTGCCCCACCTCGACGGCTACCAGGTGTGCAAGATCATCCGTACCCACGCCAAGGGCAAGCAATTGCCGGTGGTGATGCTCTCCGGCCGCGACGGCTTCGTCGACAAGGTGAGAGGACGCCTGGCCGGAGCGGTGGACTATCTCACCAAGCCGGTCGACGCCTTGACCTTGCGCAACGCCGTGACTCGCTTCGCGCGGGTCGCCCTGGCCGAGGGACGCTGAGCCTCGGATGAGCATCGAAGGGGATCTGAGCGACGCCAGCCTGGCCGGTCTTCTGCAAATGCTCTGCGGCGAGCGCCGCAAGGCGAGGTTGATGGTCTGGGGGGATAGTGGCAGCGGCACCCTAATTCTCGAAGGAGGCCGCATCCGCCACGCCTCGATGGGAGATCTCGCTGGAGATCCCGCCGCGATCGAGCTGTTGACCTGGACCGAGGGAGTGTTCCGCATCGACGCGGCGCCGGCGGAGTCTCCGCAGACGGTCCAGTCCACCCTGACCTCCCTCCTCTGGAAGGCCTCCCACCCCGACGACCCGGTCGCCCGGCGAGGCAGCCGGTCCACCGCGATGACCGGCCGCTCGTCGAGCTCGGCTTCTCGCGAGCTTTCCGAGGACGCCCTGATCGCCCTGCTCTCGACGCTCGATCGCCAGGTGGCCCGGCTCGCCGAGCTCGCCGAGCGGCGCCAGGGAGCTCAGGCGCTCGCGGTGCTGGAGGAGCTCGCCAACGAGACCCTGGATTTCGTCGCCAAGAACCTGCCCGAGCGACGCGACAGCTGGCGGCCGGATTTCCTGCTGCCGGCCTTGAAGGGCAGCCATCCGGCGCTCGAGCTGTTCGAGCTGCGCAACCAGCGGCTCTCCCTCGACCTTCCCCGCAACCTGGTTCGCGAGTATGCTCGGGAACCAGACCGAGCAGCTCGCTATTTGTTGCATGTCGGGCGCGGCGTGTTGACCCTCGCCCGCGCCTGGTTCGAAGAGCTCGCCCAGAGCTTCTCGACCGAGCTCCGGCGCAGCGAGTGGCGCTCCGCCTTCGCCGCCATCGAGCAGGACTTCGAGAACGCCCTGGCGACCGAGCGGGCCACTGAAAAAGTCATCTAGGAGAGGGATTCCCATGGCCGGTGAAACCATTCTGATCGTGGAAGACAGCCCCACGGAGCGAGCGCTGATCCAGACGGCCCTGCAAAGCTCGGGCTTCCGCCTGCTCACCGCAGCCGATGGCGACGAGGCCATGGCGAAAATCCAGACCGAGCGCCCCAGCCTGGTGCTGTTGGACGTGGTGCTGCCAGGCCAGAACGGCTTCCAGCTCTGCCGGCAGCTCAAGACCGCGGCCGAGACCAAGGCGATCAAGGTGGTGATGCTGACCAGCAAGAACCAGGACAGCGATCGCTTCTGGGGCCTCAAGCAGGGAGCCGACGACTACGTGACCAAGCCGTTCGACGCTAACTCGCTCCTGGCGACCCTGCGCCGGCAGCTGGCGGCTGCCTGAAGCCGGCCAGCCGGCGAGAAGCCACGAAAGCGATGTCCCAACCGTTTTCAGGGGGAGGCGGATCCGATCCCCTCGAGGAGCTGCTCGAGTCCCTTCGCCTGGCCTGGGGCGAGCGCCCCACCGTTGCGCCTCCGGAGGCTTCCTCGCCCGCCCCGCAAGGGGTGGCGAGCGAGAGAGCCGCGCCCGAGGAGTTCGCGGCGGCGCTTCCAGCAGCCGAGCCGACGCAGCCAGCGACCCAGGCGGAACCCGTCGAGGCCTTCCGCCTGATCGCCGTCCAGACCCCGGGAGGCCGCTTCGCCTGCAATCTCGAGGCGGTGGCCGAGATCGTTGACGCGCCGGGCCTCGCCCCCATTCCGAGGGCCCCGCGCTGGCTCCACGGCCTGTGCAATCTGCGCGGCGAGATCCTGGCCGTGGTGGACCTGGGGGATTTCCTCACCGGCCAGCCGCTTTCCGAGCTGCGAACGGCTCGCATGCTGGTGGTGGAGTCTGGGAGTTGGGCCGCCGGCTGCCTGGTGGAGCGGGTACTCGGGCTGCGCCTGGCCACGCCCGCGAGGTCGGAGACGACCCGAGCGATCGACACCCCCTTCGCGGCGGCGACCCAGACGGCGGAGGACGGAAACCTCACCGTGCTGGCGGCGGATCGACTCCTGGCCGGGATGAGCCAGGACATGGAGCTTCATTGGAGTGCCATTCGCTAGCGCTTCCCGGCCGAGCCCTGCGGCCTGGCGCTTTTGAGGAGAGGACTGGATGCTGCAACAGCTGAAGCAGTTGGTGAACCGAATCCCCATCAAGCTCGCCCTGGTGGTGTTCCTGCTCGTGATCCCTATCGCCCTCCTGACCTTCCAGTTCCTCACCGCCAGCAACACCAACATCCAGTTCGCCGCCAAGGAACGGCAGGGCTTGAGCTACCTGAAGCCCGTCCTGGAGGCTTTTCACGGCCTGCTGGAGCTGCGCTCGAAGGCCGCGGCCGGGAGCTCGCCGGAAGATGCCGAGCTGCAGAAGCGGGTGGACCAGGCCTTGGCGCAGGTCGCCGACCGCGAGCTGCGGCTCGGCCGGACTCTCGGCACCAGCGAAGCCCAGGCGGACCTCGATCGCGCCTGGAAAGCGTTCGCGGCCTTGCCCGCCGAGACTTCCGCCGACGGGCGACTCGCCGCTCTCGACAACTCCTTGCGCGCGGCCACGGCTCTGATCCGCCGCGTAGGCGACGGCTCCAACCTGATTCTCGACCCGGACCTCGACTCCTACTACTTGATCTCGAGCTTGCTGGTGGAGATTCCCCGCGCCACCCAGGCGGCCTCCCGCCTGCGTGCCGACGGCGCGCGCCTGCTGGTGGCACCGAACGCTCCCACGAGCGCCGAGCGCGCCGCCCTGCTGCTCGATGTGAGCGATATCCAGCGCTCGGTCGAGGAGTTCCAGAAGGGCCTCAACGCCGCCTTCAGGGCCAATGGCCGGCTGCAGGATCAGATGGCCGGTGCTGCCTCGGGTGCTCTGCGCGAAGCGGCGAGCTTCGCCGAGGCCACCCGCGCCGGAATCGCCGAAGCCACCACGCCCTCCGTGCGACTCGAGGACCACCTGCGCCAGGGGGGCGATGCCTTGGGCAAGCTGTTCGAGCTCTCGGAGACTCTGCGCGACCAGGCGGACCAGCTGCTGCTCGCCCGTGTCAACCAGACGTCGGCCGCCCGCAACCGCCGGCTCTGGCTGTCCAGCCTGCTCGCCGCCGCCGGCCTTTTCGGCTCCCTCGCCATCGCCCGCGGCATCGTCTACCAGATCGCCGAGCTCACCCGCGTGTTCCGCCAGGTGGGCGGCGGCCGCCTCGACACCCGCGCCCGCGCCTTCTCGGGCGACGAGCTCGGCAACGCGGCCGGCTACCTCAACAACATGCTCGACAACACCCGCAGCCTGATGCAGAGCCAGGAAGAACGCGACTCGATCCAGGCGGCGATCATGAAGCTGCTCTCCGAGGTGAGCGACGTGGCCCAGGGCAACCTGACGGCTCAGGCCGAAGTCACGCCGGACATGACGGGAGCCATCGCCGACGCCTTCAACTACATGATCACCGAGCTGCAGGGCATCATCCGCCAGGTGCAGAGCACCAGCCGCGAGGTGAACTCGACCGCCGGTCGGGTGCAGGAGACCACCGAACTGCTCGCCCGCGGCAGCCAGCAGCAGGCGCTCAAGATCGCCCAGACGAGCGCCGTCATCGAAGCCATGGCCAGCTCCATCCAACAGGTGTCGCAGAACGCCGCCTCCGCCTCCCAGGTGGCCCAAGAAGCCCTGAAGAGCGCCCGTGGCGGTGCCTCGGCCGTGGGCCGCACCATGACCGGCATGAACAACATCCGCAACCAGGTGCAGGAGACCTCGCGGCGGATCAAGCGTCTGGGCGAGAGCTCGCAGGAGATCGGCGAGATCGTGCAGCTGATTTCCGACATCGCCGACCGCACCAGCATGCTGGCCTTGAACGCTTCCATCCAGGCCGCCGCGGCCGGGGAAGCGGGCCGAGGCTTCGCGGTGGTGGCCGAAGAAGTGGAACGCCTGGCCGAACGCTCGGCGGAAGCCTCGAAAACCATCGCTTCGCTGCTGAAGACGATTCAGACTGAAACCTCCGAGGCCGTGGCCGCCATGGAGGGCACCACCCAGGAAGTGGTGCAGGGCTCGAACGTCGCCCAGGAAGCCGGCCAGGCCCTGGGGCAGATCGAGGCGGTCTCCAACCAGCTCGCGCAGCTGATCCACTCGATCTCTCAGGCTTCGAGCGAGCAGGCCCGGGGCTCGGAAGGCGCCGTGGCGGCGATGAACCAGATCTCCCAGGTCACCACCCAGGCGGCGGGCGGCGCCCAGAAGGCAGCGGCTTCGATGCGCTACCTGGCCCAGCTGGCCGACGAGCTGGCCTCCTCGATGCAGCGGTTCCGTCTGCCCGAGCAGGCCGCCTGAAGCCGAGCGAAGCCTGGAGCCCACGATGGAGCTGCCGTTTGGCCCGGAGATCTTGGCCGGCTTCGCCGCCGAAGTGGGCGGCTACCTGCCACGGATCCGCCGCTTGCTCGCCCCCGACCTCGAGGAGGCCGGCCTGGTGCCGGCTCTGGAGGAGGCTCATCGCGCCCTGCACAGCATCAAAGGGGCCGGAGCCATGCTCGGCCTGGCCCATCTCGCCGCCGAGGCCGGGGAGGGCGAGGCGGTGCTCGAGGCAGTGCTCAGCGGCAGGGCGAGCTTCGGTGAGGCCGAAAAAGCGCGCCTGGGTGAGACCCTGGCCGCCCTGGACGCTGCCTTTCCGATGGCGCAGAGCGAGACGGACCCGCCCCACAGCCAGCCGGCCGAGCCGGCCCTCTGGGGCGGCGGCCCCGAGCTCGAGGGCGACGATCTCTGGGACACTTTCAAGGAGGAGAGCACGGAGCACCTCGAGCGAGCCGCCGCTTTGCTGCGGCGGCTCGCCAGCGAAGAGAAGGCGGACCGCGAGACCCTGCAGCAGGTTCGGCGCTCGATCCACACCGTCAAAGGGGCCGCCGCGATGGTGGGCGCTGCCACCGTGGCCTCGCTCGCCCACCGCATGGAAGACCTGCTCGACCGCCTCTACGACGGCAGCCAGGAGCTCGACCCCGAGGCGGCGGCTCTGCTCAGTGAGACCAACGACGCCCTCGAAGACCTGGTGCGCCGGCCCGGGCCGAGCGTCTCCGCCGCCACCGAGGAGTTGCTGGCTTCCTTCGAAGAGCGCTACTCCCGCGCCCTGCCGGTAGCGGCTCCGGCTCTCTCGGCCCGTGCAGCCGCCCTGGCCGAGGAATCCGCCGAGGCGGCCACCGGGGCCCGTGCCGCGGGCGAGCGGCTGAGGGTACCGGTTGCCGGCCTGGACGAGCTGGTGCGCTTGGTCTCCGAGCTGGTGGTGGCCCGCTCCGTCTTCGAGCGCCGCTATCAGGAGCTCGGCCGCCAGGTGGCGGAAGTGAAGCTCACCTCGGGCCGGTTGCGCGGTATCGCCGCCCGCCTGGAGACGGACTACGAGGTGTCGGCGTTGAGAGCCGGGGGCAGTGGTAGCTTCCGCCTTCCCGGCGCCTGGATGAGCTCTCCCCGCGCGGCCGATTTCGACGAGCTCGAACTCGACCGCTACACCGAGTTCCACCAGCTCTCCCGTGCCCTGACCGAAGCCTCGAGCGACCTGACCACCCTGGGCGGAGAGCTCGGCGGTAGCGTGGGGGATTTCGAAGCCTCGCTCACCCGACTGAGGCGGCTGACCGGCGAGCTCCAGGATCGCCTCTTCGGCATCCGCATGGTGCCGCTGGCCTCGCTCTCGGCCCGGCTGCAAAGGACGGTGCGGGTCACCGCCCGCGAACGCGCCAAGCTCGCCGAGCTGGTGATCGAAGGCGAAGGCGTGGGCCTCGACAAGCAGATCCTCGACGTGCTCGCCGACCCGCTCCTGCACCTGGTGCGCAACGCCGTCGACCACGGCCTGGAAGCGCCAGGGCTGCGCCGGGCCCTGGGCAAGCCGGAGCAGGGACGGATCTCCATCGTGGCCCGGCAGCAAGGCTCCGAGGTGGTGCTCGAGATCGCCGACGACGGCGCCGGCCTCGACCTCGAGGCGATCCGCGCTGTGGCCGCACAGCGAGGCCTGGCGCCGGGTGGCTATGGCGAGGGCGCTACCTGGGCCGAGGCGGCGCAGTGGATCTTCCTGCCCGGCTTCTCCACCGCGACAAGCGTCGACGAGGTCTCGGGGCGCGGCGTGGGCCTGGACGTGGTGCGCTCCACCGTGGAGAGCCTGCGCGGGTCGGTGCGGGTGGAGTCCACACCGCAGCTCGGCACTCGCTTCATCCTGCGCCTGCCGGTGCAACTGGCGGTGCTGAAGGTGCTCCTGGTGGAAGTGGGCTCCCAGCGGCTGGCGCTACCCCTGCCGGCTGTGGATCGGGTCCTGCGCTTCGAGCCCTCGGCTCTCGAGCAGGCCGACGGGGAGCCCGTGATGCGGGTCGGGGAGGACACCCTGCCGCTGCTCTCCCTCGGCGAGGCCCTGGGCTTCGAGTCGCACGGCTCCCGGCTGGCCGAGCGGGCGCCGGCCCTGGTGCTGCGCTCCGGCGGCAGCCGCCTGGTGGCCGTGGTGAGCCGCCTGGGCGATGCTCAGGAGGTGGTGGTCAAGAGCCTGGGCTCGCTCTTGCCCCGGGTTCCTGGCTTCCTCGGCGCCACCCTCCTGGGCGACGGCTCGGTGGTGCTGATCGCCGACCCGGACCGCCTCTTCGCCGCGCCGGAAGCGGCCGCCGAGAGTAGGCCCGGTGCCGCAAAGGCGCGGGCACTCACCGTGATGGTGGTGGACGACTCCCTGTCGGTGCGCAAGGTGCTCTCCAGCCTGCTCGCTGCCCAAGGCTGGAAGCCGATCGCCGCCCGCGACGGCATGGAGGCGCTGGAGATCCTGGCGAGCCTCACGGCAGCGCCAGACGCCCTCCTGGTCGACATCGAGATGCCACGCCTCGACGGCTACGAGCTGCTCACCACTCTGCGCAGTCAGGGCGCCTACCGGGCCTTGCCGGTGGTGATGCTCACCTCTCGTGCCGGCCAGAAACACCGCGATCGCGCTTTCGAGCTGGGGGCTTCGGACTACCTGGTGAAGCCGTACCACCCCGAGGTCCTGGTGGACACTCTGGCGCGGCTGACCGAAAGGGCCAGCCGGCGTCGCCAGGAAGCCGCCAGCTCCGACCTGCCCCCCACCAACCCCGCCTGAGCTCCTGAGAAACCGCAAACGGAGAGCGCCGTGAGAACGGCCGAGGACGAGGGCCAAACCGACATTTCAGATTCGATGCGAGTTCGAAGCAGAATCCCAACGGCAAGGAGGAAACTCTTGGTATTTGCCATGAAAAGACTCTTCGCATCTTCTGTCTTAGCATCCATGCTCCTCACGCAGGCCGGATGCGGCTCCGATCCGGGGCAACCCCGCCCTGCCGTCTCGGGCAGCGAACTCAACCTGTACAACTGGTCGGAGTACATCCCTCAGGACATCCTGGACGATTTCTCCCGCCAGACCGGCTGCAAGGTGAATCTCACGAGCTACGAGGACCTCGAGAGCATGATCGCCGAGCTCGAGCGGGGCGGCGACGCCCGCTACGACGTGGTGGTGCCCTCGGACTTCGTGATTCCCACCCTGATCGATCGCCACCTGCTGGCTCCCCTGCGCAAGGCCAATCTGCCCAACGTGGCCAACATCGCCACGAATTTCCTCAACCCTCCCTACGACCCCGGCAACCTCTTCACAGTTCCCTACCTCTGGGGCACCACCGGCATCTTCGCCCGCGCCCCGGTGCCGGAGAGCGAGCGCAGCTGGGGCCTGGTCTTCGACCCGACCCGCCAGCGCGGCCGCTTCACCCTGATGGACTCCAAGCGGGAGATGATCGGCCCCGCCCTGCTCTACCTCGGCTACGACCCCAGCACCACCGACAAGGCCGCGCTCGCCCGGGCGGAGGATCTGCTGGTGCAAACCAGCCAGCGCTCCGTGGGCTTCTTCGGTGGCGTCGAGTCGAAGACCAAGCTGGTCAAAGGAGAGGCGGATCTGGTGGTCTCCTACAACGGCGATGCTCTCAGGGGCATGGAGGAGCTGCCGAGCGCCAGCTACTTCGTGCCGCGAGAGGGCGGCAACTACTGGGTGGACAACCTGGCGATCCCGGCCCGCGCCCCGCACCGGGACCTCGCCGAGCGCTTCCTCAACTTCCTGCTCGATCCGCAGGTGGGCGCCCGCCTGGCCAACTACAACCACACCGCCTCCCCCAACCGGGCCGCCGAGCCCTTCCTCGACGTCCAGGACCGCGCCAACCCGGTGATCTACCCCAGCCGCGAGACGCTCGCCCGGCTGAGCCTGATCAAGAACCTGGGCAGCGACAACGGGCTCTACGACCAACTGTGGAGCCGGGTGCGGGGCAAGAGCCGGTGAGCCGCAGCGGATGGCGCCCGCGGGGAGCCTCCAGCTGCGCAACGACCTCACTTTTTCGCCGTTTTCTGTCCCGCTCGAGCCTCCTGCAGCGTCTATGAGAATTGGGAACAGCCACAGAAGAAGATTTCCCGTTTTCAGGGGAGGACACGGCATGCAACATGGAAGTTGGGATTACTCTCTTGTTCTATTGTCTTATGTTGTCTCTGTCTTTGGCGCCTACTGCTGTCTCGAGCTTGTGAATCGCCTGCGCCGGGCTACGGGAGGGGCCTTCTGGGGCTGGCTGATCCTTGCTGCCTTCGCTCTGGGTGGTGGTGCCATCTGGTCGATGCACTTCATCGGCATGCTGGCCCTCAAGATGGACCTGCCAGTGGCCTACGACTTCACCCTCACCGTGCTTTCGGCCTTGCTCGCCGTGGGCGTGACCGCTCTCGGGCTGTTCGTGGTAGGCCGCGGGCAGGTGAGCCTCGGCAAGTTGATCGCCGCCGGCCTGGTCACCGGCACCGGGGTCGCCACCATGCACTACACCGGCATGGCGGCGATGATCATGCCGATGGACGTGCGCTACAAGACGGGGCTCTTCATCCTCTCGATCGTGATCGCCATGGTGGCGGCCACCGCGGCCCTGTGGATCGTCTTCAACCTCCACGGCCGCTGGCAGCGCTTCGCGAGCGCGTTCGTGATGGGCGCGGCGGTGTGCGGCATGCACTACACCGGCATGCTGGCTGCCGAGATGACTCCCAACAACAAGAACATCGAGATCCCGGCCTCGGCGATCCAGTCCGAGAGCATGGCGGTTTATATCTTCGCCGCCTCCATGATCCTGCTAACGGTGCTACTGTTCGTTTCTCTGACCGGAGCGGAGAGGGACCTCGAGCTTGCCGAGACTTGATCTTCTCGCAGCTCGCTTTCCCCGCCGCTTTGCCGTGGGGAAGGCTGCTTGAGAAGAAGGCTTCGGACCGCTCTCGAAGCGGTCCTCTTCGGGGGGTTGGCATTGGGTTGGGGTTGCGGAGCTGGCTCGGTTCCGCAACTCCCAGCTGGCAAGCGTGCGGCGGCTCCTCCGCGCTCCCTCAAGGTCGTCACCTGGGCCGCCTACATCACTCCCGGAGTGGCGGCCGACTTCGAGAAGCGCACCGGCGTTCATCTCCAGATCGACTTCATCAACTCCAACGAAGAAGTGATGCGCCGGCTTCTGGCCGGTGAGCGCTGGGATGTCTGGACGCCCAGCGGCTCGGTGGTCCAGGAGGCCGCCGCCAAGGGCCTCCTCGCCCGCCTGCCGGCCTCGGCCATCCCGAACCTGGGCAAGATCGGCCGCCGGTTCTTGAACCCCGCCTACGACCCGGAGCTCCTCTACAGCGCGCCCTTCTATTGGGGAACCACCGGCCTCGGCTACGATCGTCGCGCTTTCTCCGAGCCCCCCGCGAGCTGGGGCTATCTCTTCGACCCTCGGCTGGCTCGCCCCCAAAGCGGCAAGATCAGCCTGCTCAACGATCCCCGGGACGCCCTCGGAGCGGCCCTGATCTACCTCGGGCTGCCGCCCAACAGCACCGACGCGGGTGAACTCGCCCGCGCCCGGGACCTGCTCGAGGCGAGCGAGAAGAACTTCGCCGCCATCGACAGCGAGAGTTACCTCGATCGCCTCGCCGCCGGCAGGGTGGTGCTCGCCCAGGGCTGGAGCGGCGACCTCGCGCGGCTGGCCGCTCGTGCCCCGCACCTCGCTTTCACGCTGCCTCGGGAAGGCTATCTGCTGTGGATCGACAACCTTTCGATCCTGGCCTCGAGCGACGCCAAGGAAGCCGCCGCCGAGCTCTTGAACTTCCTGCTCGAACCCGCCGTGGCCGCCCGGCTGAGCAACGAGAACCGCACGGCGGTGACCGTCGCGGCGGCTCTGCCCCTGCTCGATTCCGAAGTACGGGACGGGCCCTCCTATCAGCTTCCCGAGGGCGTGCCCTACCACATCGTGCGCGGCCTCGGCCCGGCTCGGGCCCTGGTGGACCGGTTCTGGCTGGACTTCACCCGGCCCCACTGAGGCTGCCGGAAACGCGGCTCAGAGCAGCGAACGCAGCTGCTCGATGGCCGTGTTGAGCTCGTCGCCGGTGAACGGCTTGTAGAGGAACTCGCTGGCACCCCGCTCCACCGCTTCGATCGCCGTCTCGGCATCGGTCAAGGCCGAGATCACCGCCACCTGCGTTTGGGGAGCGATGGCCTTGATCTGCGACAGGCAGGTGAGCCCGTCCATCTCCGGCATGGTGAGATCCAGCAGCACCAGCTCCGGTCGATGGCGCCGGAACTGCTCCAGGGCCTCGTAGCCGTCGCGAGCGAAGATCACTTCGTCGAGCCCCGAGGCGTTGAGCTGCTGGTTGACCAGATCGCGCACCGTGGCGGCGTCGTCGACCACCAGCAGCTTCACGAAGGCAGCCCTCCGGGCGGCTCGACCGGGAGCACCACCCGGAACTCGCAGAAATGGCCGGGATTCTGATCCACCGAGACTCGGCCGCCCAGGTTCTCCACCAGGTCCTTGACCACCGTGAGCCCCACGCCGCGGCCAGCGTCCAGCCCTGGCTGGCTCGCTGAGGTGCTGCCCATCTCGAAAATCCGCTCGGCGGTGCTCTGGGCGCAAGAGCACTCCGCGCGAGTGGGCTCCAGCTGCGATTCCGCGATGCCGCGGCCGTCGTCGCGCACGGCGAATTCGAGGCAGCCGTTCACCCGCGCCAGGCGAACCTCCACCTTGCCCACCAGGGCCTTGTTGGCCCGCAGCCGCTCGCCGGGCGGCTCGATGCCGTGGACCACCGCATTGCGCACCAGTTGCGACAGCACGTTGCGCACCGAGGTCTTGAGCCCGAACGGGATGCGCAACGAGTCCTCCGCCGAGAGCGTGAAGGACGCGCTCCGGCCGTGCCGATGGGCGAGGTCCTGGACGTAGCGGTCGAGCACGTCGGTGAGCAGGCTGACGTCGCTGCGCACCCGCTCCGGCGCGTGGCCGTCGCTGAAGCGGCGGATGATCTCCCGGGTTTCACGCAGGTGCGAGAGCATGTTCCGCACTTCGTCCTCGAGCTCGTCGAAGCTGTGCGCGGAGAGGGTGACGCGCTCGGAAAGAGCGAGCACCAGGCTCTCGAAGTGGTGGGCGGTGGTGGCGAAGTACTCGATGCCGAGCATCGACGCCGTGCCCTTGATGGTGTGCACGGACTTGAGGATCCGCCCCAGCAGCTCCTGGTAGCAGGGCTGGCCGCGACCCTCGCCGCCCTCGTGGCAGCGGGCGATCAGCGACAACGTGGCCACCAGCTCGGCTTCGACGCCGTCGATGAACTCCGAGAGCATCGCCGGCTCGACGTGCAGCACGCTGGCCACCAGCTCTTTCTGGTCTTGCATCTTGCGCTCGGACTCCATCAGCCGGCGCGACAGCTCCACCTTCGAGGTGACGTCCGAAACGGTGACCAGGGCGTGGCGGAGAGCCCCACCGTAGCGCACGCGGTCGAAACGGAAGGCCAGGTATTTGATGGTCGGCAGGCCGTCCTCGCTGGGAAGCCGGGCCTCCACCTGGCGCAGGGGATTGGCCTTCGCCACCAGGCCATCGGTCTTGTCGGCGTCGAAGAGGATGCGCAGGAACCGCTCCACCAACGACTGATCGCGAGGCGAGACCAGCCCTCCGAGGAGCTCGAGGAAGTCCCGGCCGGCGAGCTCCTGGATGCCCAGGATCCGGGTCAGGGCGGCGGAATAGCCGGGCTCGATCCGGCCGTCGGCATCGACCAGGAACAGCCCCTCGTGGACGGTGCCGAGGATCGCCCGGGTCAGGTCGAGCGAGTGCTCCAGCCGCTGATTGGCCTCCCGCAGATGGCCGGTGGACACTCGCAGGCGGGCGATCATCTGGTTGAAGGCCACGACCAGAGCCCCCACCTGGTTGCGCGGCCGGTTCTCGACCTCCACGTCCAGCCGGCCCTCCTGCACGGCGCTCGCTGCCGCCGCGAGCTCGGCGACGGGGCGGATCAGCGAGCGCACGGTGAAGCCATAGGCGGCCAGGAGGATCAAGAGGACGATCGGCGCCGTAGCGAGCACCAGCAGCCACGAGATGCGCGAGGCGACCGCTCCGGCGGTGGCGTCTGGCATCACCAGCACCAGCTTCCAATAAGAACCCGGGACGTAGAAGAAGTAGCCGTGTGAAGCCTCGCCCAGCAGCGGGTCGCGGGCGAGCGCGAGAGTGCGCTCGAGGTAGGTGCGCTCGTGCTGGTCGCTCAGGGGATCGGCGAGCCCCGCCACGATCAGCTCGGCCTCGGGCCGGGTGATGGCGTAGCTGTCGCGATCGATGTGCTCCACCAGCTCCTGGTCGTAGCGCGCGTCCGACCTCGCCTTGCCCAGCAGCGCCAGGTCCATCTCCTCCATTACCCGGGTCAGGGGCAGGAAGCTTGGCTCGGTGCGGGCCAGCTCGGCGGCGAGCAGCGGCGCCTCGGTGGTTCGGCCGCGGTCGTCGATCGCCTGGTGCCACATCTTCGAAACTTGCGGATAGGTGAGGAAACGGTTATTTCGGTCGACCAGGAAAGCGTAGCCGCCGGCCTCACGGCCCCAGCGCTCGGTCAGCGCCGCCAGGCTCTCGAGGGTGACATCGATGGTGGCGGCGCCGGCGAAGTGGCCGTCTCGGTAGGAGGTGGCGGTACAGGTCACCATCGGCTGGTAGGTGTAGGGGTCGGTGTAGGACTCGCTCCAGAACACCGCTCCGGGGCGCAGGAATCGCGCCGGCACGTACCATTCTTCGTTGCGGTAGCCGGGGCCGAGCTGGTCGTTGTAGTCGTCGTGGAACGTGAGCTCGCCGGAGGCGTTGCGGCCCCAGAAGAAGCTGCTGCGGTCCACTCCCTGCGCGAAGAAGCCCGGCTCGGGCCAGTAGCCGCCACCGGCCACCCCGCGGTCGCCCTGGAAGTCGATCAGCCGCGGCAGAGTCTCCAGCAGGACCCGGCGGTCGCGGGGCAGCTCCTCGCTCACTCTCGCCACCGTGCGGGCCAGGGCGGCCACTTCGCGGGTACGGGCCGCCAGAGCCTCCACGCTGCGGTTGCCGTACTCCTCGATTCGCCGGGCGGACTGCTTCATGAGCAGCCGCCGCCCGACGGTGTTCATCACCAGCAGCACGCCGGCCAGGAGCACGGCCGAAACGACCGTCAGGCCGAGGATGCTGCGCAGGGCGATGCGGCGGAAGGGCCGCAGGCGCGATAGCGCCGGTGCCTCAGGAGCGCCACCCGTCGCTCCCGAAGGGGGCTCGGCCCTCGGTGCGCTCGCGCTGGGAGATGGATCGACCTCGTTCATGGCATTCCGCCGAATCGAACCGGTGTCTCCGCCAGGAGTCCTTCCTCAGCGAGGCAGCCCTTGCCACCCAGGCTCCGACGGGAGCCCGGCTGGCGCCGAGCGGGAGCCGCGCTCCTCGATTCTCGGAGTCAGAATCGCCGGAGGCACTTACAAGCCAAATTACGGACCTGGAGCCGTATCCGCCTCGGCCCCGCTGGCGGCCGCCCGCAGATCGAGTTCGGCCAGGAGCTGATCGAGTTCGACCTGCAGCCGCACCAGTCGGGGCTGCCACAAGCTCGGATCGGGCCCGTTCGCGAGCTCTCGCTCGAAGGCCTCGCAGGAGGCCATCACGGCCAGGCCGCCGAGCATCCCGGAGCTGCCCTTCAAGCTGTGGAGCACCCGGGCGGCCTGGGCGAGATCTCCGGCCACGCAGGCGGTGGCCACGGCGTCGAGCTGGGTCGGGGCTCGGCGGGCGAAAAGCGCCACGAGGTCTCGCTGCACGCTGCCGCGGCCATCGTCCAGGGCCGAGAGGCGGTCGAAAATGGTCGCCTCGAGGACCGGGCTCGCCTTTCCCGACGGCGATTCGACGGCCGGCGGCGGCAGCCCGCGAAGCACCGCTGCCAGGGCCTCGAGCTCCAGCGGTTTGCTGAGGTAGCCGTCCATGCCCGCGGCGAGGAAGCTCGAGCGATCGGCGTCGCTGGTGTGGGCGGTCAGGGCCACCACCCGCGGCATCTTGCCCTCCGGCCAGCTGCCGGCGCGAATCCGCCTCAGCGTCTCGAGGCCGTCCATGCCGGGCATGCGGATGTCGAGCAGAATGAGGTCGTAAGGCCGCCTGGCCAGGGCTTCGAGCACTTCGAAGCCGTCTCGGGCGAGATCGGCCTCGAGGCCCAGCTGGCGCAGCATCAGCAGGCAGACCTGGCGGTTGATCTCCTCGTCGTCGGCCACCAGGATCGCCCGCGCCGAGGTGCCAGCCTCTTCGCGGGCGGCGACGAGCGCATTGGGCACGGCCGCCTCGACCGGCCGCCCGAGCAGAGCCGCCAGAAGCTCACGGGGCTTCACCGGCGCGAGCACCGTGGCCATCACTCCGCTCTCGCCTCCGCGGGCCCCGGCGTAGGCCAGGCGCGGCCGCTCGATGGCCACGGTCGGCAGCTTGCGGGTGAGCTCCGACAGCGCCCGCCGCTGGGCGGGAGAGGAGGGCTCCTCCCCCGCCGGCCCGAGCACGGCGAAGCTCGGAGGCGACGGCCCGCCGGCCAGGGCGAGCCCCTCGTCCACGCTGGTTACCACCGTGGGCAGCATCTCCCAGAGCCGGCACAGCTCCAGGAGCACTCTGCGGGTGACCGAACCTGGAGCGACCACCAGGATCGACTTGCCGGCGAGCTCGGGCCGGGCCTGGGCCCAGCTCTCGGGCTTGCCGACCTCCACCACGCGAAGGTTCACCTCGAAGTGGAAAGCCGAGCCGCTCCCCGGCTGACTCTCGAGCCAGATCCGCCCGCCCATCAGCTCGGTGAGCTGGCGGCAGATCGCGAGCCCGAGCCCCGAGCCGCCGAAGCGCCGCGAGTGCGAAGCATCCACCTGGTTGAAGGCCTCGAAGATGCGCTGGGCGTCCTCCGGGGCGATGCCGATGCCGGTATCCTCGACACTGAAGCGCAGCTCCACTCGCTCGGCCGGCGGCGGGCTCTTCGCGCTCACCTCCACGCGCACGAAGACACCCCCGCGCTCGGTGAACTTCACCGCGTTGCCGATCAGGTTGAAGAGGATCTGCTGCAGGCGGAAGGGGTCTCCCCGCAGCCGGCGGGGCAGGGCCGGGTCCACCCAGAAGGCGAGGTCGAGCCCTTTCTCGGAGGCCCGGTTGGAGAACACGTCCACCGCCTCCTCGAGGTAGCCGTGGAGGTCGAAATCCTGCTGCTCGAGCTCGAGCTTGCCCGCTTCGATGCGCGAGACGTCGAGGATGTCGTCGAGCAACGCCAGCAGAACACTCCCTGAACGGCGAACGATCTCCGCGTACTGGCGCTGCTCGGGCTTCAGGTCCGAGGCGAGCAGCATCTGGGTCATGCCCAGGACGCCGTTCAAGGGGCTGCGGATCTCATGGCTGATGGTGGCGAGGAATCGGCCCTTGGCCTGATTCGCCTCGAAGAGCTGATGGGTGCGCTCCTGGACGCGCCGCTCGAGGTCCTCGCGCAGCGCTTCGAGCTCGGTGGTCATGCGATGGAACTGCCGGGCGAGCGTCGCCGCGATGCTCAGCATCATGCCGAAGAAGCCCACCAGGGCGATGCGCGGATGGTCCAGCCGGCCGCGATCCACCAGGATGTCGTGGACGAACATCAGGGCGGCGAAGGCGGCTCCCAGGGCCGTGATCCAGGCGTCCTCGCGGCCCTGCACGGCTTGCCGCACCACCAGCCAGAGGCCCGAGGCGAGCACGGCCATCAAGCCCGCCTGCCAGAGCGGCAGCAGCAGGAGGTTCAGCCGCAACCCGGGAGTCAAGGAGACCAGGAGCCCCACCGCGACGCTCAGCCACTGGGCGAAGCGCAGGAGCCGGTTGATCGGCATGCCCAGCACCGGGAAGATCAGCTGGATGGCCGTGGCCAGCATGCCGTAGATCAAACCGTGCTCGAGCTCCTTGTAGACCATGAAGTGGTCGCCGAAGGCGTACTTCCATTGGCTGCGCAGGAGGCCGTAGAGGGCGATCTCGGCCGAGGCCAGGCTGAACCAGAAATAGGCGTAGTTGCCCTTGCGGCGCTGGTAGACCTCGAGATGGAAGAGCGCCAGCGCGAAGAACAGGGCCACGAACAGCAAGACCGGCAGCTCGGCTCGCACTTCCCGCCGGAGCAGCTCTTCGTGGGGCCCCAGGAGAAGCGGCCCTTCGTAGGGGGCACCCCGGCGCCCCGAGCGGGTGCCTTCGGACTTCCACACTCGAAGCGCCAGGACCAGGCTGCCGTCCGGCCCGACGGCCTCCTTGGGCAGGCGGTAGGTGCGGTGCCGGTCGTAGTCGATCTCGGCATCTGGAGGCAGCCGGCCCACCCCGCCCAAGAGCAGCCCGCCGGCGTAGACCTGGTAGGCGCTGTTCACCTTGCCGATGGTCGCGGCGATGTCCAGCTGGTCGAGGCCGAGCGGCTGCGCGAGCCGGGGATCGGTGATACGCACCCGGATGCGGTACCAGGTGATCCCGGATTCACCCTCGCCGCTGACGAACTTGCCCGGCAGGGTGGTGCGCGGCCACGCCGAGTCGTCCAGCGCGGGATCCGCGCCGCGGGGCTCGTCCGCGTCGAGATAGCTCCACTCGGTGCGCAGCGAGATTGTCTGCGACAGATCCGGCCACAACCGGGGCTCGGTGGCCCGCGCTGCCGGAGCCCCGGCGCCCAGCAGCAGGGCCGCCGTTCCAAGCCCGGCGAGCGAGACCCGCCGCACCAAGCGGAGGCTGCGTGTCACCGATCAGACTCGGTTGCCAGCGGGAAGTCGATAGTGACCGTGGTCCCCTTGCCGGCGCCGGAATCGATCTGGATGGTGCCGTCCAGAGCTTCCACGAAGCTGCGCACGATCGACAGCCCCAACCCCGAGCCGCCGGTGCGGCGAGCGTTGGCGTTGTCCGCCTGGGCGAAGCGGGAGAACAGGCGCTGGCGGAACTCCTCGGGGATGCCCGGGCCGCGGTCGGTGACGGCGATGATCACCCGCCCGTCCCTCCGAGCCGTGGAGATGCTCACCTTCTGGCCTGCCGGCGAGAACTTGATGGCGTTCGACAGCAGGTTGTAGAGGATCTGGACCAGGCGCTCCTTGTCGATCCAGGCTCGTGCCCCCGGCGCGCCGTCCTCCAGCTCGAGCACCACCCCGAGCGAGTCGGCGAAGCCGCGGATGCCGTCCATCGCTTCCTCCAGAACCGGCGCCACGGTCACCGCCGCCATGCGCAGCGAGAGCTCCCCGGCCGCCATCTTCTGCAGGTCGAGCAAGTCGTTGATCAGCCGCAGCAGGCGCTCGCCGTTGCGCTGCGCGATCGCCAGGAGCTCCGCCCCCTTCTCGGGCTGCTCGGCCATGCGCTTGCTCTGCAGCAGGCCGAGCGAGCCGAGCATGGAGGTCAAGGGCGTGCGCAGCTCGTGGCTCACGGTGGAGATGAAATCCTGCTTCATGCGGTCGATCAGCTGCCGCTCGGTGACATCGCGGAAGATCCCCAGGGTGGCCGTGGGGCGACCTTTCTGGAAGCGGCAAGAGAGGCTGCCCTCGACCGGGATCTCCTTGCCGTCCTTGGCGCAGAAGACCGTCTCGATGCGCTCCACCTGGCGGCCGGTGAAGATCTCGCCCATCACCTGGCGGCAGTGGTCGTGCTGGTCGGCCCGCAGCACCTTCCACACCGGCATGCCCACCACTTCTTCGGCCTTGTAGCCGAGAGCCTCCCGCCAGGAGCGGTTGACGAAGATCAGCTCGCCGTCCGGCGAGACGCTCTGGATCAGATCGCTCGCGGTCTCGATCAGCTCGCGGTAGTTCGCCTCGCTGTTGATCAGCGCCTCCTCCGCGTGCTGGCGCTGGACCGCGCCGCCGAGGATCCGGGCCGCCGTCTTGAGCGCCTCGATCTCGCTCGCCGACCACAGCCGCTCGCGATCCTGAGACTCGAGCGAAAGCACGCCCCAGCGCCTGCCGCGCACCAGGATGGGCACCACCGCGATCGAGTGGATGCCCCGCCGCTCGAGACCGCTCCTCAGGTGGGGCGGCAGCTCCCGCACCAGGCCGTGGAGCGCCTCGCCGCCCAGAGGATCGTCGCCCAGGAGCTCGAGCACCTCGGTGCGCGGACGGATGTCGAGCACCACCGAGTCCTCGAGGTCCCGGCCGCGGGCCTCCCAGGTGCTCCTCACCGGGCCGATGCTCTTGCGCTCACCGAGCTGGCGCAGGTACACGCGGTCCACTCCGGTGGCCTGCCCCAGCCGCTCGAGCACGTCGTAGACACTCTGCTGCCAGTTGCCGGTGAGCAGAAGGCGCTCGGCGGCCATGCCCACCGCTTCGAGCACGCGATCCCGCCGCTCGATCGACTCACTGATGCGCTTCTGCTCGGTGATGTCCTCGCAGAGGGTGACCATGGCGATCAGCTGGCCCTCGCCGCCGAGCACCGGGTCCGAGATCAGGCGCACGGGGAAGACCCGACCGTGACGGGTGCGGTTGACTCCCTCGCGAGCCCACAGCCTCATCATTTCCTGGGGCTGTTCGGTAGCGCCCGAGGCGGCCGAGTACACCGCGGCCGGCTGGCCGATCAGCTCTCCGGCCTCCCAGCCGTGGAGCCGGGCGTCGGCGGGGTTGGCGTAGAGAATCAGGCCGGCGGGGTCGGTGATGGTCACCCCCACGCTCATGGTCTCCACCGCCTTCTCGAGCATCCGCAGGCGCTGCTCGACGAGCTCCTGGTCCCGCCGCCGGGCCAGCAGCTCGAGGTCCACCTTCTCGAGCTGGCGGGTGCGCTCCTCGAGCACGTCGTAGGCAGCGCTCGCCTCGGCGCGCACCTTCTCCACCAGCCGGTGGAGCTCCACGCTCTCGAGGATCAGGCCGGCGAAGATCGACGTGAAGGCGATCAGCCGCTCGAGGTCGGCCACCATGCGCGGCGCGCTCCACGCCCCCTCGGTGCCGAAGAGAGCCGCGGCATGGCCGATCACCTGGGGAAGCAGGGACACCACCAGGCCACGGCTCACCCAAGAGCAGCTGGACCAGCCGAGCCGCGGCAAAGAAAGCGCGGCGGCTACGAGGAAGAGTGCCAGCGGGGCGGCGTCCCAGACCCTGAGGGACCACGGCTCGATACCGCTCGACGGCGGCGAACCGGTGGCGATCAGCAGCCCGAGGCCAGCCACCGCCACACAGGCCGGGCCGGCCACCGAGAGCAGGAATCGCCCCAGCGCCTGGGCGCTCTGGCTCCTGCGCAACGCGACCAAGGCGCCGAAAACAACGTAAGCGATGCTGGTCAAAAGCTGGCCCGCGCCCCAGGCGGCGGCTTCGGCGAGTCCGAGGTCGAGGCCCAGCCGGCCCGCGAGCAGCGGCCCGCTGAGCGCACACAACGCCTGGGCGAGGGCGATGGCCGGCAGGAATACCACCAGCACGTGGGCGGACCGGCTGCGTCCGGCTCTCACTCTGGCGAGGGCCAGAAGGGCGCAGCAGAAGGTCAGGCAGACCGAGACCCAGTCGATGATGACGTGGATCGCGCCGGCTCCAGGCCCTGCCGGGGCGGCCGACAAGCGCGCCAGGAAGTCGGCGAGGCCGAGCCAGGCGCCAAGGAGCACCGCGAGCGAGGTCGCCCCGACCGCCAGGACGAGACTCCACGCATACCTGCCGCCGCCGATGCGACTCGGCGGGTCCACCACCGGGACTCGCTGTGGCTCACGCTCCATGGATGGCCGGAGGGCGCTCTCGAATTCAGGCTGCCGCAGCTTTGTGCAACGGCCTTGAAAACGAAATCATCTCACGACCCGCTGCCCAGGTGTTGCTGCCAGACCTCCTCGAGCAGCGTGCCCAGGCTGATCGGGTCGAACGGCTTGATGATCACCTCCAGGGCGCCGAGGGCGCGATACTCGGCCACCTCGTGGCTCTGGGCCCGGGCGGTGACGAAGACCACCGGCACCTCGGCCAGGCCCGGCAGGCGCCTGAGGCCGGCCAGGGTGCCGAAGCCGTCGAGCCCCGGCATCATCACATCGAGGAGCACCATCTGCGGCTGGAAGGTCCTGGCCAGCTCGAGCGCTTCTTCGCCCGAGCCCGCGATCGCCACCTCGAAGCGGTCGTGGCGCTCCAGGGACAGCCGGGCGACCAGCTGGATGTCGATCTCGTCTTCAACGAGTAGAATCCTGCGCAGCGGTGCCCGGTCCATTTTTTCCCTCACGAGCGATACCGGCCCGTTCGAAATCCAATGTTTGAGTATACTTCGCGGCAGTCTACCGAACGGAAATCCGGCATCTCCACGAGAACTCGACGACGTGCACAAGACCAGTAGCTTCGAGTCGCAAGAAGGTCAGCGCATCCTCTGTGTCGACGACGACCCGGATATTCTGCGCGTAGTCCGGTTCACCCTGGAGAACGAGGGTTTCGAAGTAGGCACCGCTTCCTCGGGCCCGGAAGCGCTCGACTGGGTTCGCCAGCATGGTTTGCCTCACCTTGCGGTGGTCGACCTGATGATGCCCGGGATGACCGGCCTCGAGCTCTGCAACAACCTCAACCGCTCGAGCGACGTGCCGGTGATCTTCCTCTCGGCGGTCGACGATGAGCCGACCATCATCCAGGCCATCGACACCGTGGCCGAAGACTACGTCGTCAAGCCCTTCCGCCCCCTCGAGCTGGCGGCGCGGGTGCGGCGGGTGCTCCGCCGCCTGGGCGACTTCGCCTTCACCCTGGAGCCGGTGACCCGGGTGGACGATCATCTGGCGATCGATTTCGCCCACCAGGAAGCCTATGTCGACAGCCAACGGGTAGCCCTCACACCGACCGAGACCAAGATCCTCCACATCCTGATGCGCAGCGCCCGCCGAACGGTGCGCAGCGACTTCCTGCTGCGGCGCATCTGGCCCCTCGAGGAAGTCTACGAGGATACGCTGCGGGTGCACGTCCACCGCCTGCGCCACAAGATCGAGCCCGAGCCGGGACGGCCGCGCTACTTGATCACCCAGCGGGGAGCCGGCTACAGCTTTTTCGAACCCACCTGAGCGTTGGCTTCGAATTTCCTCAGCCGGCAAGCGGCGGCTCGCCAGAGCTGCTACACTGGTCGGGTTTCGTCGGCGCCACCTTTGGCCAAAGGATTGTTTCTATCTATTTGCCGTAACACTTGTTGACTTTTTCCCTTTTGCTCCATAGTGTGGAAACATTGGCGAACCTAAACAAGCGGGCTCGCCACAACTCTCGACGAGATCTCTTTCCGAATGCCGACTCGAGTCCTCATTGCCGACGACGATCTTGAGCTGGGCCGTTCCCTCGAGCCGGCTCTGATCGCAGCCGGATTCGAGGTCCAGCTGGTTGCCGACGGGGCCAAGGCTCTCCGCCTGGCCCACCGCCTACCTCATCCGGCGGTGGTGGTGACCGAGCTGGTGCTGCCCGAACTCGACGGCTTCGAGCTCACCCGCCGCCTGCGCTCGAGCGAGACCACGGCGAACATCCCGGTGATCATGACCTCGCCGGTTTGCGGCCGTCTGGCTTCCTGCCTCAACCAGCTGCAGGAGAGCCAGCGAGACCGCCAGCCCAACGCCTACCTCGAAAAGCCCTTCACTTCGCGCGTCTTGATCGAGCAGATCCAGGCGTTGCTCTCGGCGCGCCCCGCCGAGCAGCCTCAAGCCCCCGCGCCGCTCGCCCTCCTGGTGGGCCTCGGCCGGCGCAGCGAGCGCGAGGTGCGCGCCCACCTTACCGGCGGGCCGGAGCGGGTGCGGCGCGCGGCCAGCCGCGAGGCAGCCCTCGCGGCCCTCGGGCAGGAGGAGATGGACCTGATCCTGGTGGCCGGCGACGACGCCTCGCTCGCCGGTTTCGTCTCCGCGGCGCGGGCCCTCCAGCCGGACATCTCCCTGGTGGTGGTCACCCCCGCGGCGACAGAAGACGAGGCGCTCTCCGCCCTTGCCGCCGGAGCGAGCGATTACCTGCTCGAGCCTTTGAAGCCGCGGGTCGTGGAGCTCCGGCTGCGCGAGAACATCGCCCGCCGCCAGCGGGAGGTGGAGAACCGCCGGCTGATGAGCCAGCTGGAGGAAGCCACCAACGACCTGGTGGCCGAGATTCAGCGCCTGGCTCGGCAGGTTCGTCGGGCCGACCGCAGCTCCCGCGCCGCCCGCAGCGTGAAGGCCCGGCAGAGCGAGCTGGTGACCAACCTCTCGCACCAGATCCGCAACCCGATCA
Organism: uncultured Acidobacteriota bacterium; assembly: GCA_937867335.1. Classification (GTDB taxonomy): domain Bacteria; phylum Acidobacteriota; class Thermoanaerobaculia; order Multivoradales; family SZUA-115; genus JAXLQX01. Next base: position 3,557 of record CALMKX010000206.1, on the reverse strand, counting down.
CGGTGATCAAGGGGGCGATCGAGCTGGTACGCGAGGCCCACGGCTCCTACACCGCCGACCAGGGACGGTTGCTCCTCGAGAGGGCGAGCGCCAACGTGGATCGGCTGGTGCATCTCACCGACGACCTCTTCGACAGCCGCCCCTCCGTGCCCGGCCGCCGGGCGACCTGACACCGCCGGCAGCCTCAGAGCTCGGGAGCCGCCGGTTTCGCCCCGGAGCGGGCCCAGACTCCGTCCATACTGCTTTTCTGCCTCTGTGCTATTCGTAATATAAAATAGCCATGGAGGCACTGCATCATGACTCTCCGCAACTACGCAGCCATCGCTCTGCTCGCCCTTGCCGCCGCCCTCCCCGCTCGAGCCCAGGACACCGTCTCCCAATGGCGCCGCTGGGAGAAGACCCTGGTTTCCAGCAAGGACTTCACCACCGGCGGCGGCAACCCTTACAAGGACCTGGTGGTCCGCGTGGAGTTCAGCTCCACCACCCTAGGAACCTTCACCCAGGACGCCTTCTGGGAGGGTTCGGCGAGCGCCCCCAAGAACTTCAAGGTGCGAGCCGCCCTGCCTGCCGGCAGCTGGACCTGGCGAGTGGCTTCCTGCACAGGCTCCACCGGCGGCCAGAGCTGCGCCACCGGTACCACCTGGACCCCCAGCTCCGGCACGATCGCCGTCACCGCCAATACCACCAGCGGCGTGCGGCTCTACGACCGCGGGCGGCCTACCCAGCTCCTCGGCGTGACCGGCGACGGCCAGCTCAGCCGCAGCGCTTTGTACTACCAGGACCTCTCGCAGCCCTTCTCCTGGGCCGCGGACACCGCCTGGACCGCCCCGCCGCGGGAGATCCACGGCGACACCGCTGCCTGGGCGAGCTACCTGGCGGACCGCAAGGCCAAGGGCTTCACCGTGCTCCTGACCGCCCCAGCCCTGGCCTGGAGCGGCGCCGGGCAGAGCTGGCCTTCCCTGCCCGCCGCGGCCGGCTTCTCCTTCGACACGGTGGCCGGCTGCAGCTCCTCCGCTCCGATCCCCAACGACTGCTCCAAGCCCCGCCCCGCCTACTGGCAGGCCTTCGAGCAGATGGTCGAACTGGCCAACCAGCAGGATCTGTTAGTGGTGGTGGTAGGCGTCGCGGACCCGGTGGGCCTGGGCGACGCCACTCACCCCTTCCCCAACCCGGCCAACGCCGAGGACTTCGCCCGCTACCTGGCCGCCCGGCTGGCCGGCAACCACGTGATCTACTCTCCCGGCTTCGACACCCGCCTGGACCTCACCACCCAGAACGGCACCTCCACGGCCAGCCTGATGCAGACGGTGGGTAGCGCGCTGCAGCTTTCCTCCCCTCGCCAGCTCCTCACCAACCACCTCGCCGGCCGCTCGCTGTGCACGGACTACCAGAGCTTCGCCACCGGCTCGAGCTGGATGAGCTTCTACCTCTTCCAGAGCGGCCACGCGACCGGCGGCCTGGGCACCGCCGGCCAGGCCTGCCCGGGGCCACTGCCGACTGAAACCATGGTGCAAACGGCCATGCGCCGGGCCCGCGAGATGCCCTTGACGCTCTCCGCCTACACCGGCCCCAAGCTGCCCGCCACCAACGGAGAAGGCCCCTACGACGCTTTCTCCTACGACCCCACCAACCCCGTGGACAACCGCTACCGAGTCCGCCAGGCCGGCTACCTCTCCAGCCTCTCCAATTCCATGGGATTCAGCTACGGGGCGTCGAAACTCGTCTTCTGGCACGAGCCGAACATCGACCTGGGAAGGCCTTCGGCGGTTGACATGAGCCTGCTGTTCAACCGCTTCCGCAACCGCTCGGGGCTCTTCCCCCGCCCGGCCTGGATCCTCAACCAGCCGGCCGATCCGCACCATGAGCAGAAGATGGTGCTCGCTTCCGACTTGAGCTCGCTGGTGCTGGCGTATCTGCCGGGGGCAGACGTCTCACCTTTGCCCCCCACCTACCAGATCCAGATCAGCAAGCAGACGCTCACAGGGCTCGCGTGCACCGGCTGGACTTATCGCTGGTTCCCGGCCGTCGGAGGTACGGCTCTGCCAAGTAGCACTTGCGCAGCGACGTCAAGCAGCGTGACGGTGCAGCCCCCGACCTGTTCTGTTGTCGGCGAGCAGAAGTGCGACTGGTTCCTGGAAGTCCAGCGCACAGGCGCTGCGCTGACTAGTCCCTTCAGCGGCTCCGGTGCCGATCCAGTTCAGGTTTGGACCGAGCCCGCCAGCGAAGCAGGCCCTGGCAGCCTGCACTTCTCGCTTGCGAGCCCTGCCCTCGGCCTCGAGCCCGTGGAAACCGCCCTGGCAGAGGAGGCCGGAGCCTTCCCGAGCGCTCCCCGGGTGGCTCGCCTCGGCTCTGGCTACGTGGCCGCCTGGCAGGCCGAAAGCCTCGATGGCAGCCTCTTGGGGGTGTTTGCGCAAGCCTTCGACGCCAGCGCCGGAAAGCGGGGAGCCGTGACTCAGCTCAACAGCACCACCGAGCACGACCAGTCCGAGCCCGCCCTGGGTACGGACAGTGCCGGCAACCTGCTCGCCGCCTGGGCGAGCTACGGCCAGGACGGGGACCGAGGCAGCATCGTCCTGCGCCGCTTCGACAGCTCGCTTTCGCCGCTGTCCGAGGAGAAGCGGGTCAACCAGACCACCGCCGGCCACCAGCATGCTCCCCAGCTCGGCGTGGGGCCGGACAGCTCTTTCGTAGTGGCCTGGGTCACGGAGGAGGACGAGAAGAATCCTGCCTCGCTCTCCTTTCGCGCCTTCACAGCCTCGGGTGAAGCGAGTACGGCCGAGATTTCGGTAACCCAGAGCGACTCCGACTTGGTGCTCCAGGAAGTAGAGATCTTGCCTCTCGGCGAAATTCGAGTACGCTGGGCGGAGGTGGGAGTGGATGATGGCAGCATCCAAGTGCTTGAGGAGAGGTTCGATTCGAGTGGGAGCCCGCTGGCCCCGCCGGTGCGCTTGAGCTCGGAGTAGGGAGGTTCTCCTTGTCTCTCCTTGCCCGGCGAACGATCTGGTTGCTGATCTGGTCCGAGAGCTTGATTGTGCTCGGCGGCCCTGCTCTGGCTCAAAGCCCGGCCGGGCCGGAGATTCAGGTAAACGAGCGGATCTCACAACGCCAAGTGCCGACTGGAGTAGCGTGTGAGCCCACAAGCGTCTGCGCCGTGATCTGGGAGGATCCCGAGCCGATTCCTGGGACGGAGGATCTGCAGAACTGGGTCGTCCTTCGGGCTTCGCGTCCAGACGGGACACAGAGCTCGGAGAGGATTCTGACCCAGAGCGAGCTGGTCTTCGGAACCCGACTCGCAGCCGGCTCAGAGGGCTTCTTGGCGTCCTGGGAGGCGTTCTTGCCAGGGCAGGAAACAACTGGGCTGCTCTCTCTCGATCGAGACCTCAATCTGCTGGTCGAGCGACAGAACTGGCGTGATCGCCCCATCGAGGCTGGCGGGGTCGCCAGTCTCGCCGCCGCCCCAGGCGGCTACGCCCTAATCTTCCAGTGGGAGAACTTCCTGAATCCGAACCTGGACTGCCCGCCCTGCAACTTTCAGCTGCGTCTTGCAATGCTGGACG
>CALMKX010000205.1 GCA_937867335.1 uncultured Acidobacteriota bacterium | reverse complement strand
TTGAAGGGCCTGCCCATCCACGTCATCCACTACAGCACGCTGCAGCGCACGACCGAGACCGCCAGCTACTTCATCAACGCGCTGCCCGAGGCCGAGAAGCGCCCGACCGAGCTGGCGGAGGTCCTTGATCGACCTACCGAGGGGCTCGTCCTTGAAGTCGGCAAAGACCGTCGCGCCATCAGGGATGACATTGATTCCGACCTGCTGCCCGTCTTCCTCGAAGAAGCGCGAGAACTCCTGCCACAGGCGGGGACCAGCCTGCGCAGCTGGCGCGAGAGGCCAGAAAATCTGAACGCGGCCGGAGAGTTGCAGCGCCACCTCCACACGTTGAAGGGCAGCGCCCGCATGGCCGGGGCTCTCGTGAAGCTTCTCACCCTCGGCTTTGGCAGCGCTCTGGGTGCCTGGGTAGCCCGCCCCTGGCTGCCGGAATCGGTGGTCCAGCCGGCAGGCCTACCGCCCTGGGTCGAGCCCATCGCGCTCGCCCTGGCGGCGCTCGGCTTCACCATCCTGTTCCGGGCCCGGCCGGCGGACTACGGCTGGATCCTGCTCGCCGCGGCGGCGGCCCTCGAAGGCGGCCGGCTCGGCTCGCGACTGCTGGGGCCCCAGCTCGGCGCCTTCCTCGGCGCCCTGCTGGTCGGCGCCGGCAGCAACCTCTTCGCCCGCCTCGCCCACCGCCCGGCCGCCGTCACCCAGCTGCCGGGCATGATGCTCCTGGTGCCCGGCAGCCTGGGCTTCAAGAGCATCGCTCAGCTGGTGGCCGCCAACGTGGAGGCCGGCGTGGAAGCCGCTTTCGCCATGGGGCTGGTGGCCGCGGCGCTGGTGACCGGCCTGTTGATCGCCAACGTCCTGGTGCCGCCCAAACGGCTGCTCTGAGAGCCTCAGTCCTTGCCTTCCTCGCGCAGCTCGTCGAGGGTCTCGAAGGCATGGCGCAGGTGCGGCACCACGATGGTGCCCCCCACCACCAGGGCCACGTTCAGGGCGTCGTAGAGCTCCTCGTCGCTGAAGCCCACTTCCACGCAGCGGTCCAGGTGGTAGTCGATGCAATCGTTGCAACGCAGCACCGCCGAGGCCACCAGGCCCAACAGCTCCTTGGTGCGGCCGTCCAGGGCACCGTCGCGGTAGGCGTTCGAGTCCAGGTTGTACATGCGCTTGATGCCGAGGTGGCCGGCACCGAGGATGCGCTCGTTCATCTTCTTGCGGTAGGCGCGGAACTGGTCGATCTTACGGCTCATGGGGCCTCCGGGCTCGGGATGGGCGTTTTTCGGCGGCAATCCTACCCTCCCCTCGCCGGGCCCTGGCAGTAGGCCCGCGCCTCCGATACGCTCGCTCGCAGCCAGGAGGACTCGCCATGGACTACGTCAATCTCGGTCGTACCGGTCTCAAGGTCTCCCGCCTCTGCCTCGGCACCATGATGTTCGGCTCCTGGGGCGAGCCGGATCACGAGCGCTCGATCCGCGTGATCCACCAGGCTCTCGATGCCGGCATCAACTTCCTCGACACGGCGAACGTCTACTCGGACGGCGAGTCCGAGGAGATCGTGGGCAAGGCGATCCGTGATCGCCGCGACAACGTGGTACTGGCCACCAAGGTCTGGGGCAAAATGGGCGAGGATCCCAACCGCCGCGGCCTCTCGCGCAAGGCCATCCAACAAGAATGTGAGGCCAGCCTGCGCCGCCTCGGCACCGAGGTGATCGACCTCTACCAGATCCACCGGCCAGACCCCACGACCCCCTGGGAGGAGACCCTCGAAGCTCTCGATGGGCTGGTGCGCCAGGGCAAGGTGCGCTACCTGGGCTGCTCCTCCAACCACTACGACGACCCGGCCAACCCCTGGGGCCGGCGCCTCGCGGCCTGGGAGATCGTGGAGACCCTGGGCCTCGCCGACCGCCGCGGGTGGCAGCGCTGGGCCTCCTTCCAGCCGCCCTACAGCCTGCTGCGCCGCACCCTGGAGCTGGAGCACTTCCCCATGGCCCTGCACTGCGGCGTGAGCTGCATCGTCTGGAGCCCGCTCGAAGGCGGCTGGCTCTCCGGCAAGTACCGGCGCGGCGCCACCAACCCCGGGGACAGCCCCCGTTCCCGCACCTGGGTGGGAGATCTCGAGAACCCCCGGTTCGAGCGCCGTCTGGCTATCGTCGAGGAGCTCTTGGCCCATTGCCAGGCCCGCGGCAAGAGCCTCTCGCAGCTGGCCCTCGCCTGGAGCCTCAACCACCCGGCGGTGACCTCGGCGATCATCGGCCCCAGAACCGACGCTCAGCTGGCGGACTGCCTGGCCGCGGCCAGCTTCGACCTCGAGGCCGAGGACCTGCTCGCGGCGGAACGTCCACGGGGTCACCTCCTGTGGGCCACGGCCGGGGAGCGTTAGCGCGCTTGCCCGGCCACTGCTGATTTGTAGTCTGATTATAGGCCATTTGCAGAGTATGGACAACCCGACTTGACGCGCCGCCCAAGGGCGTGCAACCTTCCGCGCTCGCCCGCGTACAACGATCATTCGATCCATCGCACAAGGAGTTCCCAACGTGACGACTGAGGCCCCCAAGAAGAAGCGGCCGATGTGGCAGTGGATCGCGGGGGCGATCGTGCTGCTGCTGATCTGCGGCGTCGTCGCCAACATGACCGGCGGGGACAAGGACGACAAGACGGCCAGTGAGCCGAGCGGGTCGAGCAGCACCACCGCCCCTGCAAACACGACCGCCCCTGAGAAGCCCGCCGAGCCTACAACCGCCCCCAAGATGGCGGCCATCGGCGACGCGGTCACGTCGGGCGATCTGTCGTGGACCGTCGTCGCCGTCGAGGACAAGGGCCAGAAGTGGGCCGGCAACTACGATAGCAAGACGACGGCTGGACGCTTCCTGAAAGTGGACCTGGCCATCACGAACAACGGCAAGGATCAAGTGTCCTTGTTCAGCCAGCCCACCATCAAAGACTCGGGTGGCCGTGAGTTCAAGGCCAGTGACGACCTCATGATGGTCATCGGCTCGGACACGTCGGCCAGCAGCGCCACGTAGCGCTCGGCGAACTCGCTCAGCACCTCGCCACCCACCGTGGTGTTGTCGTCCCCGGCATTGGCGCCCAGGCTGCCGCCCATCTCGGCCGCGGAGCGGGAGATGTCCGCGCCGCTCCGGGTGGTGGTTCCCTCGACCAGCATGCTGGCGGTCAGGCCGGCGAGTTCCACCTCGTTGGGGTGGGGGGCACCGAAACCGAGACCCTGCGCAGCGGCGTCTTGGACCGCGTGCACGACGGCCGGATGAGCATGTCCGAGCAGGGCCGGGCCCCATTGCCCGACCAGATCGACGTACTCGTTCCCGTCGACATCGGTCACGTAGGGGCCGCTGCCATGGGTGAACCAGACCGGATGCCCACCGACCGCCCGGAAGGCGCGGACCGGGGAGTTGACGCCGCCGGGGATGACGCGGGCGGCGCGGGCGAAGAGGGCGCGGGAGGTGTCCCGCGACGGGGACTTGTTGTCGAGTTTTTCGGCCATCGGTAGACGCTGCCACAGGGCTACAAAAGGTTCAAGGGAGGGTACACGTAGGACGTTGGGGGGCGGCGTGACCGAGGGGGGAAAGGGCGCGGGCAGACTCGACATGCCTTGCACATGAAGGCTCATGTGTGATACCCGGATCTAGATGGCGAAAAAGCGCAACCGTGGGCAAGTCGCAGAGCAGGGGCAGT
>CALMKX010000204.1 GCA_937867335.1 uncultured Acidobacteriota bacterium | reverse complement strand
CCGGCCCGTGCTGCCCGAGCCCCAGCGCCGCGAAGGGGCCGGCGATGGGCTGCGCGCCGCCGGCAGCGAGGACGACTCCCCCACGGCGATGGCCGCTTTCACCGGCGCCGCCTCGTCACCGGTGCGGGAGGGCGAGATCACCTACCTGGACGCCATCCACGAGGCGCTCGAGGAAGAGATGGAGCGGGACCCCGCGGTGGTGCTGCTGGGCCAGGACATCGGCGCCTTCGAGGGCGCCTTCCGGGTGACCCGCGGCCTCCATGCTCGTTGGCCCGAGCGAGTGCGGGACACGCCGATCTCCGAAAGCGGCACCCTGGGCCTGGCCGCCGGCGCCGCCCTCTTGGGCTACTCGCCGGTGGTGGAGATGCAGTTCGCGGACTTCGTTTCCTGCGGCTTCAACCAGATCGTCAACGTGCTCGCCAAGCTGTTCTACCGCTTCGAGCGGCCCTGCCCGGTGGTGGTGCGCTTGCCTTCCGGTGGCGGCGTGGGGGCGGGAGCTTTCCACTCGCAGAATCCCGAAGGTTGGTTCGCCCACGTGGCCGGCCTCAAGGTGGTGTGCCCGGCCACCGCCCGCGACGCCAAGGCGCTGATGAAAGCCGCCATCCGGGACCCCAACCCGGTGATCTTCTGCGAGCACAAATTCCTCTACCGGCGGGTGAAGGACACCATGCCCGAGGGCGAGGCGGTGGGCACCCTGGGCGAGGCCGCCGTGCTGCGGCCGGGGCGGGATCTGACGCTGGTGGGCTACGGCGCCTCGACCCACCTCTGCCTGGACGCCGCCGAGAAGCTCAGCAGCCAGGGCGTGGCCGCTGAAGTGATCGACCTGCGCTCCCTGGTGCCGTTCGACGAAGAGACCGTGCTCGCCTCCGCCCGCAAGACCGGCCGGGTGGTGGTGGTCCACGAGGCCCAATTGACCGGCGGCTTCGGGGCCGAGGTGGCGGCGCGCATCGCCGATGGCGCTTTCGCCTGGCTGGATGCCCCGGTGAAGCGGGTGGCCTACCCGGACCGCCCCTCGCCCTATGCTCGAGGGCTCGAGCAGGAGCTGCTGCCGAACGTGGAAAGGGTGGTGGAAGCGGCGGTGGAAGTGCTGCGCTTCTAGCAGCTCTCCTGCCTCCTCCCGAGGAGCGGGAGGAGGCGGGAGGCTCCCGGCAACGGCTCAGTGCCGGTTCTTCTCCATCTCATCGAGCTTCTTCTGGAGATCCGCCAGGCGCTTCTCCATCTCGGCCAAGCGCTGCTCGAGGATCGGCCGGCTGCGCTCCACGTTGCGCGCGAACTCGCCCCAGTCGATGTCCCCGAGAGCCTCGAGGCCGTGGAGCTCGCGCATCTGCTCGAGATCCCCGGGGCGCAGGCGGTAGCGCAGCTCCCGCTCCTCACCGGGCCCGCCCTGGCGGCGCCATTCCATCATCGGCGCGAGATCCACCACTTCGCGATCCCGCTCGGCCACCGTTGCCCGCAGCGAGGTGGGCCGGTGGTCGCGGAAAATCTCCAGGGTGACCTTGTCGCCCTTGTCCTTGCGGCGGATCTTGGCGGCCAGGTCGAAAGAGCCTTCCACGTTGTCGCCATCGATCGACGTGATGATGTCTCCCACCTTCACGCCGGCATCGGCCGCCGGGCTGCCGTCCGCCACCCTGCCCACCATCACGCCGGCGTCCTCCGGAGCGCCGAAGTACTGGCGCAGCTCCGAGGTGAGGTTCACCAGCTCGACCCCCAGATAGCCCTTGCCGAAGTCGCCGCCCAGCCGGCGCAGGTGCACGCGCTGGTGGCGCTCGGGCCCGCCGGCGTCGTCGGTGATCACAATGACCCGCTTGTCTTCGACGTCCTTGCCATCCGCCTTGGCGTCCTTGGGCGCGTCACCGGCCCAGGCCGCTCCGGCGAGGAACCACCCCGTGAGAGTCAGAGCGCCCACCCAGAGGGTGCGCTCGATACGCTTGTTCATCGCAGCTTTCTCCTTGAATTTCCGGTTGCTTGCCAGAAATCGCACTTCACCCTTTTTCAGTAGCCGGTGTTCGCCACCGGCCGATAACCCTGGTTCTCTGCTTGGCGCGCCAGCCGATCGAGATCCAGAACCCAATCTGTTTCCTCATCGCCCCCGAGGTACACCACGGTGGGCTTCTGCCCGGCCAACTGCCGCAGCGATGCGACTTCATTCGCGAGCCGCTCGCGCTCGAGCTGCAGGGACTGGAGCCGAGCCGTGCGGTGCTCTCGGCGAGTGGCTTCCCGCTTCCAGGCGAGCCCACCGGCCAGCAAGGCCACGGCCAGCGCCCCGGCGACCGCAGCTCGCAGCGGGAAGGCTCGGCGGACAGGCAACTTGTCGCCCAGGCGGGAGAGCACGCGGGTGGTGAAGCCCAGGCTCGCGGGCTCCGTCGGGAGCGATTTCAAGAGCTCGAGGAGCTCGGAATCGTTCATCGGGCACCTCCTTCGAGATAGGGCGAAAGCTCCGCTCTCAGGCGGGCCCGCGCCCGGAACAGCCGGGACTTGATGGTCCCTTCCCGGCTGTCCAGAAGCTCGGCCACTTCTTTCAAGGGCCGGCCTTCCACGTCGTGCAGCACCAGGGCCGTGCGCCAGGCGAGCGGCAGCCGCGAGATGGCCAGCCGCAGCTGCCCGCGAAGCTCCTGGGAGAACAGGGCCTGGTCGCTTCGAGAATCGCTGCGGTCGCCGTCCGGAGCCCAGGTGGCCAGCACCGGCAGGCAGCTCGAGATCCACCGCCAGCGGCGCGAGCGCCGCTCTTCGGAGCGCAGCAGATTGGTGGCGGTGCGGTAGAGGTAGCCGGCGAAATTGCCCTGTTCCTGGTAGCGGTCGGCCGCACGGAACAGACGGAGGAAGGCCTCCTGGGCGAGATCCTCGGCGCGGGCGCGGTCGGCGGTGAGCCGGCTCAGGTAACCCACCAAGGGGTCCTTGTAGCGCTCCACCAGATCCCCGAAGGCCTGGGTGTCGCCAGCCACCACCCGGGCCATCACCCCGGCCTCGCTCGCCGAACTCGCAAGGTCGGAAGGGCTCCCCGAGAGGGCGACGGCGATCGAGCTGGGAGCGATGGTCATACCCGTTTACCTTACCTCCAGCCCGTATAACGCTCGAGGGCGGCGGAGGTTCCCGGGAGGTGGGAGCCGACACTCCAGAGGCTGCCAACACCAGAACATCGCAGCATCTTGACATCTCGATGCTGGACCCAGAGACTTCTCCCATGCGCACCACCCTAGAGCTGGACGACGACATCCTCGAAGCGGCACGGGCCCTGGCGCTAGCAGCCAAGTCCTCCCTGGGCAGCGTGGTCTCCGATCTCGTGCGCAAGGGCCTGGCTCCGCGCCTGCAAGTTGCCAAGGACCAGGGTTTTCCAGTCTTCGAGGTGGATCCGGAGGCGCCGCCGATCACTCTCGACACTGTCCGCCGGGCCGAAGAGAGCTGAGTGTGGTCGCCTTGCTGGACTTGAACGTCCTGATCGCGCTGGCCTGGCCCAACCATGTGCACCATGAGCCCGCCCTGGCTTGGTTCCGCCGCCATCAGGGAGCCGGCTGGGCTACCTGCCCGGCGACCGAAGCCGGCTTCGTGCGAGTCTCCTCGAACCGCCAGGTGATGCCGGCAGCCAGAACGCCGGCGGAAGCGATCCAGCTGCTTCGGCGCATTCGGGCTCTCCCGGGCCATGAATTCTGGGCGGATGACATTTCGCTCGCCACCTCGGAGTGGGTCGATCCGCTCCGGCTGATAGGCCACCGCCAGGTCTCCGACGCCCACCTTCTGGCTCTCGCCCTGAAGAATGGCGGGCGGCTCGCGACCCTCGACCGCGGAATCCGCCAGCTGGTTCCGCCCGGCTATTCGCCCCAGGAGGTCGTCGCTCTGTTGGTCGAAGCAGGAGGTTAAGCACCCGACCGAGTGCCGCCGCCCGCCTCGCCTCACCCTTGGAGCCCGGCCCTGAACCTGGCAGGATAGGGCGCTCGATCGGCGATGGGAGAGGATGGCGATGGCGCAAGTAGAGAGCAGTCCAGGCAAGGCGGAAATCGAGCCGGCGTTCGTGGCGAGGATCGCCGGCGAGGTAGGAGCGCGGCCGACGCAGGTTCGAGCGGCTTGCGACCTGTTCGCCGAGGGCTCCACGGTGCCCTTCGTGGCCCGTTATCGGAAAGAGGCGACCGGCGGCCTCTTCGACGAGCAGCTCGAGGCGGTGGCCGAGCGGCGGGAGTACTTCTTGGAGCTCGCTGCCCGGCGGGACGCCATCCTGGCCTCGATCTCCGAGCAGGGCAAGCTCACCGAAGAGCTCGAGGCCCGCATCCGCGCGGCGATCACCAAACAGGAGCTCGAGGACCTCTACCTGCCCTACAAGCCGAAGCGGCGCACCCGGGCCCAGATCGCCCGCGAGAAGGGCCTCGAGCCCCTGGCGGACGCCCTTCTGGCCGGAGCACGCGAGGATGCCCGGCCGGACGAGCTCGCCGCGGCCTTCGTGAGCGAAGAGAAGGGTGTGGCGAGCGCCGAGGAGGCCCTCGCCGGAGCCCGGGACATCCTGGCCGAGCGCCTGGCCGAAACCGCCGAGCTGCGTGCCGAGCTGCGCGCCACCTTCCAGAGCGAGGCCGTGCTTGCGGTGAAGGTGCTGCCGGGCAAGGAGCAGGAAGGCGCCGTCTACCGCGACTACTTCGCCCATCGCGAGCCTCTGAAGGATGTCGCCTCGCACCGCCTGCTGGCCATGCTGCGAGGCGAGCGCGAGGGCTTCCTGGTTTCCGAGCTGGTGGTGGACGACGACGCCCAGGCGACACGGCTGGCGACCTCCTGGGGAGTGCCGCTCGGGACACCTTGCGGCCGGGAGGTGGAGGCGGCGAGCGCCGACGGCTACGAGCGGCTGATGCGCCCGTCGATCGCCAACGAGGTACGCGGCGAGGCACGGGAGAGGGCCGAGAACGAGGCGATCGCGGTGTTCCGGGCGAATCTCGAGGCCTTGCTGCTGCAGGCGCCGCTCGGCAAGTACTCGGCCGTGGGGCTGGACCCCGGCTATCGCACCGGCTGCAAGGCCGCGGTGGTGGACCCCACCGGCAAGGTGGTGGAAACAGCGGTGCTCTACGCCCTGCCGCCCAAGGCGGACGAAGCCGCGGCCGCAGCCATCCTCGAGCGCTTCATCCGCCAGTACGGCGTGTATGCGGTGGCGATCGGCAACGGCACGGCCAGCCGGGAGACCGAGGCCTTCGTTCGTCGCGTGGTGAGCGCGGCCGGGCTTTCCCAGGTGGTGGTGGCGATCGTGCCGGAGACCGGCGCTTCGGTGTATTCGGCCTCGGCCGAGGCCCGGGGCGAGCTGCCGGACCTCGACGTTTCGCTGCGCGGCGCGGTGTCGATCGCCCGCCGGCTGCAGGACCCGCTAGCCGAGCTGGTGAAGATCGAGCCGAAGTCCCTCGGCGTCGGCCAGTACCAGCACGACGTGGACCAGAAGGCCCTCGCCCGCCAGCTCGACACCGCTGTGGAGAGCGTGGTGAACCGGGTGGGGGTGGAGCTCAACACCGCCTCGGCCTCGCTACTCAAGCGCGTTTCCGGCCTCTCGGAGCGGCTCGCCAAGTCGGTGGTGGCCTACCGCGACCAGCACGGACCCTTCGGCTCGCGCACGGCCCTGCTCGACGTGCCCGGCCTCGGCCCCAAGACCTTCGAGCAGGCAGCCGGGTTCCTGCGCCTGCGCGACGCCGCCTACGCCCTCGACCGCACCGCGGTGCACCCCGAGCGCTACAACGTGGTGGAGGCGATGGCCGAGCGGCTCGGCATGAGCCTCGAGGAGCTCTTGGGCAACCCGGAGGCGGTGGCCCGGATCGACTTCGCGAGCTTCACCGACGAGGCGAGCGGGCTCGGGCGCTTCACCTTGGGGGACATCCGCCAGGAGCTCGAGCGCCCCGGGCGAGACCCGCGGCCGGATTTCGTCACTCCCGCGTGGCGTGAAGACGTGCAGAGCCTCGAGGATCTCGAGGTGGGCATGGTGCTCGAGGGGCGGGTGTCCAACGTGGCGAACTTCGGCGCCTTCGTCGACATCGGCATCGGCCGCGACGGCCTGGTGCACGTTTCGGAGCTCTCCCACCGTTGGATCGCCGACCCGCGGCAGGCCGTGCAAGTGGGCAAAATCGTCAAGGTGAAGGTGATCGAGGTGGACCGCGAGCGGGAACGGATCAACCTCTCCATCAAAGCGCTCGAGCCCGCACCGGCGCCGGTCGCCAAGCCGCGGCAAGCCCAGGCGTCCCGCCGCGAGCCCCAACCGA
>CALMKX010000203.1 GCA_937867335.1 uncultured Acidobacteriota bacterium | reverse complement strand
CGGCGGTACCGATTCCACCGCCATTGTCGCCTGTATGAGAAAGAGCTTCCCCGATCGCAAAATCCGCTGCTACACCTTCACCATCGACGAGGCCGACACGGCCCGCGACCAGCTTGAGCCCGACTATCCCTACGCCAAGCGCGTCGCGGAGTTGATGCGCGCCGATCTCATCGAGTTCCATCTTTCGCCCAACGTCATCGAGCTGCTTCCAAAGATGGTCTACCACAACGACGAACCCGACGCCGACCCCACCGTCTTCCCGTCCTATCTCATCTGCAAGATGGCTCGCCAGGACGGAACCATCGTCATGCTCTCCGGCATGGGCGGCGACGAAATCTTCTTCGGCTATCGCAGCCACCAGGCCCTGCGCCACAGCCAGGGCCGGAAACACGTGGCCGCCGGTGCCGCCCCCGGCGAGAATCGCAAGCGGAGCGGGAGTCGCCATGGCCTCATCCGTGCTCCGAAATGTTCAGCAGCACACCCGAAAGCGTGAGGGCCACGATCAACGACGAGCCGCCGTAGGAGATGAACGGCAGCGGGATCCCCTTGGTGGGCAAGAGGGCCACCGCCACCGCCGAGTTGATCAGCGCCTGCACCACCAGGAGGCAGGTGATGGCGAGGCCGAGGTAGCGGCCGAAGCGGTCCGGCGCGGCGAGGCTCGCGCGGATGCCCCGCCAGGCAAGCACGCCGAAGACGGCGAGGAGAGCCAGGGCGCCCAGCAAGCCCAGCTCCTCGGCGACGATCGAGAAGATGAAGTCCGACTCGGGATGGGGCAGGAAGTAGAGCTTCTGCACGCTGCGCCCCTGGCCAAGGCCGAAGAGGCCGCCCGAGCCCACCGCGATCAAGGACTGCAGGGCCTGGTAGCCATTGCCCAGGGGGTCGCTTTCGGGCGAGAGGAACGCGAGCAGCCGGGCGCGGCGGTAGTCCGCCGAGAAGACCGCCACCACCAGGAGGGCCCCGAGCACCACACCGGCCCCGGCCACGTAGCGCAGCGAGAGCCCGGCGAGGAAGATCAGCACCGCGGCCACCAGCACCAACAGGGCGGCCGTGCCCAGGTCTGGCTCGGCCAGGATCAGCGCCGCCACCACCCCCACCACCAGCAGCGTGGGCAGCAGGAAGTCCCGCTGGTTCACCTGCTCGTTCTTGCGGTCGATCTGGTAGGCGAGAAACGGCAGCACCGCCAGCTTGGCGAGCTCCGAGGCCTGCAGCGAGAGCGGCCCGAAGAAGAACCAGCGGCGGGTGCCGTTGAGCGAGGGCTGGAAGAGCACCGCCACCAGGAGCAGCAGGGTGCCGCCGAGCAGGGTCCAGATCACCCGTGGCTCGCGCAGCAGCCGGTAGGGCAGGTGCATCAGCACCGTCATGGCGAGGAGACCCAGGGCCGCCGCGGCGCATTGGCGCACGAACAGCGGGTTGCCCGCCTTGCCGCGGGCGAGCGGCGCGCTGGCCGAGTACACCATCACCAGGCCGAAGGTGAGCAGCAGCAGGATCACCGTGAACAGCACCTTGTCGCAGGCGAGCTTCTTAGCCATGGCGGCCCTCCCGCCAGATGGCTCCCAGACGCTCGCGCACCAGGCGCTGGAACTGCTCGCCGCGGTCCACGTAGCTCTGGAACTGGTCGAAGCTGGCGCAGGCCGGCGACAGCACCACCACCTCGCCCGAGCGGGCGTAGCGGGCCGCGGCGTCCACCGCCCGGGGCAGCGTGCCGCTCATCTCGGCCGGCGCGTAAGGCCCGAGCACGCGGGCGAACTCGCCGGCCGCCTCGCCGATGTAGTACACCCGCACCGTCTTCGCCGCCACCGACTTGGCGAGCTCGCGCGGGTCCGCACCTTTGTTGCGCCCGCCCAGGATGAGGTGCACCGAATGGTCCCGGAAGCCCTCGAGGGACTTCACCGTGGCCGCCGGGTTGGTGCCCTTGGAGTCGTCGAACCACACCACGCCGGCCGCCTCGCCCACCCGCTGCAGCCGATGGGGCAAGCCGCGGAAGCCCTCGAGCCCGCGGGCGAGCTCGGCCGGGGCCACTCCCACCGAGAGGGCCAGCAGGGCCGAGGCCATGGCGTTTTCCAGGTTGTGCAGGCCGGCGAGCGGCACCTGCTCCGCGGTGAAGAGCTCCCGCGGCGGCCGGCCCGGGAACACCTCCACCACCTTGCCGCCGTCGAGGTAGCAGCCGTCGGAGACCGGCCCCTGGCGAGAGAAGAAGCGTCGCCGCGAACGGGTCTGGGTCTGCTTCACCCAGGCGTCGTCGGCGTTGAGCACGGCCACGTCCGTGGCGCCCTGGTTGGCGAAGATCGCCCGCTTGGCAGCGCCGTACTGCTCCAGGCCGGCGTAGCGGTCGAGGTGGTCCGGCGCCAGGTTGAGCAGAGCCGCCGCCGCCGGCCGGAACAGGGCGATGGACTCCAGCTGGAAGCTCGAGAGCTCCACCACGAAGGTGCGGCCCGGCGGCCCCGGAACCAGGCTCGCGAGCGGCTTGCCGATGTTGCCGCAGACCTCCACCCGGCGGCCCGAGGCGGCGATCATGGCGCCGGTGAGTGCGGTGGTGGTGCTCTTGCCGTTCGAGCCGGTGATCGCCACCACCGGGCCCTGGAGCAGGGGGAAAGCGAGCTCGATCTCGCCGATCACCGGCACGCCCCGAGCCCGGGCCTGGGCCACCAGCGGCGAGGCCAGGGGCACGCCGGGCGACACCACCACGCCATCCAGGCCGGCGGGGAGATCCGCCGGCATGCCGCCGGCGAGCAGGGTGAAGCCGGGCACGCCCTGGAGCTCTCCCAGGTCGAGCTCGCCGGAGCTCTTCTGATCCGCGCCGAGAACCTCCACGCTGCGGGTCAAGAGCAGGCGGCTCGCCGCCCGGCCAGAGAGGCCGAGGCCCAGCACCAGCACCCGCCGCCAGCCAGCGGCGGTCCAGTCCCGGTAGGGGCTCGGTGTGGGATAGCCGGCGCTCATCGCAGCTTCAAGGTGGAGAGCGAGAGCAGGGCGAAGAGGATCGCCAGGATCCAGAACCGCACGATGATCTTCGGTTCGGCCCAGCCGCCCAGCTCGAAGTGGTGATGAAGCGGGGCCATGCGCAGCACGCGCTTGCCCCGCAGCTTGAACGAAACCACCTGCACGATCACCGACAGGGCCTCGAGCACGAAGAGCCCGCCCACCAGCACCAGCACCAGCTCCTGCTTGGCCACCACCGCCACGCTGCCGATCGCCCCGCCGATGGCGAGCGAGCCGACATCGCCCATGAAGACCTCGGCGGGGTGGGCGTTGAACCACAGGAAGCCGAGGCTCGCCCCCACCATCGCACCGCAGAACACCGCGAGCTCGCCGGCTCCCGGCACGTAGGGCACCTGCAGGTAGCGCGCGGCCACGCTGTTGCCGGCCACGTAGCTGAACACCGCGTAGGTGCCGGCGGCGATCAGGGTGGCACCGATCGCCAGGCCGTCGAGGCCGTCGGTCAGGTTGACGGCGTTCGAGGCCCCCACCAGGACCGAGACCACCAGCGGTACGTAGAGCAGGCCGAGGTTGAAGACCGCCTTCTTGAAGAACGGGAAGGCCAGGGTATCGCTGAAGCCGAGCTCCTGGCGCAGGGAGTAGAGCAGGCAGGCGAAGGCCAGCGCGGCCACGATCTGCAGCAGCATCTTGGCCCGGGCGGTCAAGCCCAGGTTGCGCTTCTTCCTCACCTTGACGAAGTCGTCCCAGAAGCCCACGGCGCCGAAGGCCAGGGTGGTGCCGAACACCAGCCAGACGTAGACGTTGGTGAGGTTGGCCCAGAGCAGGGTGGGCACCGTCAGGGCGAAGAGGATCAGGAGGCCGCCCATGGTGGGCGTGCCGGCCTTCACCTGGTGCGAGGCCGGGCCGACGTCGCGAATGCTCTGTCCCATCGACATCTGGCGCAGCCAGGCGATGAACGGCCGGCCCAGCAGCAGGGACAGCGCAAGCGCCGTCACCGTGGCTCCCGCCGCCCGGAAGGTGATGTAGCGGAAGACGTTGAAGACCGAGAAGTGGTCCGCCAGCGGATAGAGCAGCCAGTAGAGCATCAGCCGCCCTCTCCCCGGCGCGCGGCCCGAAGCGCGTCGACCACGCGGTCGAGGGCCACCCCTCGCGAGCCCTTCACCAAGAGCAGATCCCCCGGGGCCAGCTCGGCGAGAGCGGCCGGGATCACCGCTTCCACGTCGGCGAAGGCCTGGCTGCGGGCTCCGGCCTCGACGGCGCCGGCGGCGATCTCGCCGCCCAGCTCACCCACCGCGAAGACGGGCGAGAAGCCCCGCTCGGCGGAGACGTCGGCGTTGACCACGTCCTGGCGGACATAGACCAGCAGCTTGCGCCCGTTCGGCCCCTGCAGGGTGACTTCGCCGTTGCGCGCCGACGGGTCGGCGAAGGGCGAGAAGGCCGGGATCGATTCCGGCGGCCGCGGCCAGACCAGGTCATGCAGCCGCAAAGCGTGCTGCGCCTCGATCTCCACGTCCAGGCCCAGCCAGTGCGACAGTGTCGAGTTGACGAACAGGAAGCGCCCGGATTCGTCGACCGAGTAGAAGCCAACCGGGGCGTTCTCGATCAGGTCGGCGAATTTCTCATGGTCGGAGCGGATGTATTCCTCGATTTCGCGCTGGGTGGTGATGGTGTCCACGCCCCAGGAAACATGGTCGCCGAACCGCTTCAGCCGGTCGAGTCCTTCAACAAGTGGATCGACGAAGACTGGGGCTTTGC
>CALMKX010000202.1 GCA_937867335.1 uncultured Acidobacteriota bacterium | reverse complement strand
GACCGACGCGAGCCGCTTGAAGCTGTGGTCGCGCTGGCCTTCGATGAGTTGCCCCGCTTGCTGTCGCGCCGCTCGGAGGACCATTCGGCAGTCCGATGGCTGGTTGGCGCAGAACTTCGGCGGCAAGTCCTTGAGAGACTGTGGGTTCGCCGTCATGATGCCGAGCAGGCGACCGTTCGTCGACACGTCATCGACGCCCGTCGCAGCCACGAGGTCACCAGCAGAGAGAAGCCCGGCCACCACGATGCGCTTCCTGCCGTTATCGATATTGACCGCCGAGATCTTCGAGGTCAGCCCGAGTTTCAGCGCGCCCTCGGGACCTTTGCCGAGATCGACGTCACCGCCGTGCCCCGCTTCGGCGACAATCAGCCGTCCCGCCGAGAAATCGAGCCCACGCGGGTTGTCGAGCTTTGAAGTGACGACCGTCCAGTCCTCACCCGCGCCATTGGCCCGGCCCGCACCAAATGTCGCTCCTGCGAGCAGCACTACCCCCAGGACACCGAGGCCGCGCCTCAACCAATGCTTCATGCGTCTTTCCTCCTGTGGCATCCGCCTACGCACAAGAGGCATACTGCGCCCACGACCCACCGGCAGGAATCCACTCAAGGCCGAGGAGGGTAACGAAAGTGTGGCTATAGTCTCGCAGTGGCGGTCAGCGCGGGTGGCGGCGGCGCGGCCGAATTCGCGGCGGCGAGCGCACGCCAGGAGCTGGCCATGGCCAGGGCCCGGCTGGGCCGCTTCGAGACCGGCCCGGGCGGCGCCCTCGAGATCTCCTCGCCGATCGACGGCGTAGTGCTGCGGCGGCTGCGCGAGAGCGAAGCTGCGGTGCCGGCCGGCGACCCGCTGCTCGAGCTGGGGGATCCGGCCGAGCTCGAGATCGTGGCCGACTACCTGTCGATCGACGCCGTGCGCATCCGGCCCGGGCAGCCGGTGCGCATCGAGCAATGGGGCGGCGATGCCGTGCTCGAGGGCCGGGTGCAGAGGGTCGAGCCGTCCGGCTTCACCAAGGTCTCGGCCCTTGGCGTCGAAGAGCAGCGGGTGAACGTGATCATCGACTTCGTCCAGCCCCGCGAGGCCTGGAAGGCCCTCGGCGACGGCTACCGGGTGGAGGTGCGGGTGGTGGTCTGGCAGCAGGCCGACACTCTCACCGTGCCGGTTTCCGCTCTCTTCCGCCAGGGGAAAAGCTGGGCGGTGTTCCGGCTCCAAGGGGGGCGGGCCCGGGTGCAAGAGATTGCTCTCGGCCCCCGCAACGACCTCGACGCCCAGGTGCTCTCCGGCCTCGCCGCGGGGGAGCGGGTGATCCTCCACCCTCCCGACACGCTCCAGGACGGCGGCCGGGCGAAGGCACGCTGAGCTAGCCCCAGCCCTCGCGGCGGAAGAACCAGCCCTTGGCCAGCTCGGTGGTGGCCACGTAGGCGAGAGTGATGGCGAGCAGCAGGCCGAGGAACGGTAAGGGCAGGGGCACGAAGCCGAGCTCCTGCGCTCCCGGCAGGTAGGGCGCCAGCACCGAGGCCAGGCAGGTGGCGGCGGTGGCCCAGACGATCGCCGGGCTGGTCCGGCTCTGCCAGAACGGCCGCGCGGTGCGGATCACCAGCAGGATCAAGAGCTCCGTCAGGACCGACTCGATGAACCAGCCGGTGCGGAATTGCTCCGGGCTCGCCTTGAGCAGCCAGAGCAGGGCGCCGAACGTGAGGAAGTCGAATACCGAGCTGATGCCGCCGAAGAGCAAGAGAAAATCCCTCAGAAAGCGCACGTTCCAGCGCCGGGGCCGGGCTGTGAGCTCCGGGTCCACGCGATCGGTGGAGATGGCAATGGCCGGGATATCGGAAAGGAAATTGTTGAGCAGGATCTGCGTGGGCAAGAGCGGCAAAAAGGGCAAAAAAGCCGAAGCGCCGGCCATGCTGAGCATGTTGCCGAAGTTCGCCGAGGTGGTGATCAATACGTACTTGAGAGTGTTGGCGAAGGTGCGCCGGCCTTCCATCACGCCCTCGGTGAGCACCGAGAGGTCCCGCTCGAGCAGCACCAGATCCGCCGCCTCCTTGGCCACGTCCACCGCGCCCTCGACCGAGATCCCCACGTCCGCGGCGTGGAGGGCCGGCGCGTCGTTGATGCCGTCGCCCAGGAAGCCCACCACGTGGCCAGCCCGCGACAGGGCCACGAGAATGCGTTCTTTCTGGTTGGGCTCCACCTCGGCGAAGACGTCCACCTCCGGCGCACGGCGCACCAGGGCGTCCAGGCTGAGCTCGCGCAGCTCGCCGCCGGTCAGAGTCGCCGGCTGGGCCACCCCCACTTCCCGGGCCAGACGCTCGGCCACCGCCAGCTGGTCGCCGGTGATCAGCTTGAAAGCCACCCCGGCGGCCCGCAGCTCCGCCAGAGTGGCTTCGATCCCCGCCTTGGGCGGGTCGAAGAAGGTGACAAAGCCGAGGAAGCTCATCTCGCGCTCGAGCTCGCGGGTGGCGCTCACCGTTTCGCCGTCCAGTCGCCGCAGGGCGAGCCCCAGGGTGCGCAGGCCCGAGGCGCCGAGCTCCCGGGCTCGGGCCTCGAGCTCGGCGCGGAGCTCTGCCAGCGGCTGGCTGGAACCGTCGGCGAACTCCACCTGGCTCGACACCGCGAGCACCGCCGAGACGGCTCCCTTGGTCACCAACCAGCGCTCGGAGGACCCCTCGCCGCGATGCTCCACCAGCACCGAGAGGCGCTTGCGCACGAAGTCGTAGGGCACTTCGTCGAGCTTCGTCCAGCCTTTGAGGTCGAACCTGCCCTGCTCGCACAGGGCGCGATCGATCGGGTTGGCGAAGCCGCTCTCGAAGGAGGCGTTGAGGAAGGCGTGGAAGAGCACTCGCTCGCTCGCCTGGCCGGCAGCATCGAGGGCGGAAGCGAGCCGTACCTTGCCTTCGGTGAGGGTGCCGGTCTTGTCCGAGCAGAGGATGGTCATGCTGCCGAAGTTCTCGATCGCCGGCAGGCGCTTGACGATCACCCGCGCCCGGGCCATCCGGCGGGCGCCCCGGGCCAGGTTCACGGCGACGATCGCCGGCAGCAGCTCCGGCACCAGCCCCACGGCCAGGGCCAGGGCGAACAGGAAGGACTCCAGGCCGGGACGGTGGGCGAAGACGTTGAAGGCGAAGACGGCCAGCACCAGCAGCGCCGTCCAGCGCACCAAGAGGCCGCCGAAGCGCTCGAGGCCGCGCTCGAATTCGGTTTCCGGGGCGCGGCGGTCGAGCTCGGCCGAGAGTCGACCGAGCTCGGTGGCTCGGCCCACCCTCACCACCAGGGCCTTGGCCGTGCCGGAAACCACATGGGTGCCCAGAAAAAGTGCCGAGCTGCGACGGGCGAGCGGCGAGTCCGCGGGCTCTCGCCCCGGCTTCTTCTCGGCCGGGAAGGTCTCGCCGGTCAAGGCCGCTTCGTCGACGTAGAGGTCCTTCGACTCGAGGATCCGGCAGTCGCCCGGCACCAGGGAGCCGGCCTCGAGCAGGACCACGTCCCCCGGCACCACCTCGTCCGCAACTCGCTCCACCGTCTGGCCGTCGCGCAGCACCCGGGTGCGCACCGCCACCAGCGCCAGCAGGCGGGCCACGGCATCCGAAGCGCTCGCCTCCTGGAAGAAGCCGAGGAGCCCGCTCGCCGCGACGATCACCAGGATCAGCAGGGCATCGTGAGCCTCCCCCACCGCCAGAGCGATGCCGGCCGCCACCACCAGGAGGAGGATCAACGGATTGGCGAACTGGCGCAGCAGCAGCACCAGGTTCTTCGGGCGGTGGCTCGCCTTCATGCGCTGCGCGCGGCAAGCCTCAAGCCGCGAGGCGACCTGGGTGGAGGCGAGGCCCTGGACAGAGCTCTCGAGCTCAGCGAGCAGCTCGGCAGCCGGACTCGCCCAGAAAGCTGCCGCTCCGGCGCCGGCGGACGGCTCCCCGCGGCGCTTCCTCCACCAGCGGCCCAGCACCGTTGCCAGCAAGCTCCACCCTCCTCAGGACCGCGGCCAGTCTAGCAGCGAGCCTCGCCCGCCTTCCGAGGTCCCGAAACGAGCTCGGGGCAGCTTGGCTCATACCTTCATCAAAGTCGTAACAGTCCCAGGAGCAAACTCTCGCTGACTGCAAGCTTCTTGGGGTGTTGAACCCCGAACTCGACTGCTGGGGGGTTGCACGATGAAGGACATGATCCCTGCCCAGATCGCTGGAGAAGGACGCGAGGTTCGCCTGCGATACTTCAACGGCGGCGAGCGGACGGTGATCGCCTCGGACCTCGAGGTGCCCTACCCGGAAGGTAGGTTGATCGTTTCGCGCACGGATCCGGAAGGCGTCATTACCCATGTCAATGACTCTTTTTGTGAGATCTCGGGCTACCATCGCGACGAGCTGATCGGCCAGCCGCATTGCATCCTGCGCCATCCGGACATGCCGGCGGCGGCGTTCAAGGATCTCTGGACCACGGTCCTCGCCGGTGGTCGCTGGCACGGTTACGTCAAGAACCTGTGCAAGGACGGGCGCTTTTACTGGGTCTACGCCACGGTGATCCCCAACCTGCGCAACGGCAAGGTGGTGGGCTTCACTTCCGTTCGCCGCGAGGCATCGCGCACCAAGATCCGTGAAGCGGAAGAGCTCTACCGGACGATGGGCTAGTGCAGCCCCTGAATTGCGGAGGAAGCCCCGTGGCGCACACCTTCACCGTCAGCCCAGACTTCAGCCCCCGCCTGGCTCCGGGCTGGTTCGTGTTCAATACCTGGCTGCAGCGCACTCTCGAGATGCCCATCCACCTCGAGCTCTTCGAGGGTTTCGATGCCCAGCGCGAGGCGATCCGGGCCGACAAGGTCGATCTCATCTACGCCAATCCCTTCGACGCTTCGATGTTGGTGCGAGAGAAGGGCTTTCGCGCGGTGGCAGCGCCGGCAGACAAGTCGGACGAAGCCCTGGTGGTGGTGGCCGAGGGCAATCCCGTCCAGCGGGTGCTCGACCTTCTGCCAGGCTGTCGCTTCGCCTCGACGGACGATCCGGACGTCCATCGGATGTGCATGATCCTGCTCGAGCCGGCCGACCTCCACTCGGGGAACATCCAGATGGTCACCTGCGACAGCTATGTGCTGGTGGCCAAGGAGCTGATCCAGGGCAAGGTCGATGCTGGATTCTTCCTGGAAGCCGCTTTCGAGGAGCTTTCCTCGATGGTCAGGAGCCAGCTGAAGCCGATCGGCCGAAGCCGAATCCAGGTGGTCCGGCACGTCTTGCTGATCGGGCCTTCCTTGGCCTCGAAGCAGGCCGAGCTGGCGACCGCCCTCGCCGCCATGGCCGAGAACGAGAAGGGCAAGGGAGTGCTCGAGTCCATCGGCCTCAGCGGCTGGGAGCTCCTGGACCAAGAGGACGTTGAATTTATGGTAGATCTCATGGAAACTCTGGTGGAGAGGTCTTCCTAAATGAGCGCAAACCTGGCTCGGATGCTGACCTTCCCGCAGGAAGGCGCCAACGTTCCGTCGCCGGATGGCTCTCGCACGGGTCGAGAGTTCGGTCGCGACGGACGCGGCTGGGGCGCCGAGGAGAACCCGCTCGGCTCCCAGCTCGAGGGCGAGCTCGGCGCCTTCAGCCCCTTCGAGCTTCTGCAGTATCTCCAATACCTGCGCAAGAGCGGCCGTCTCGAGCTCCTGCGCAGCGACGGCGCCGAGGCATTCTGTTGCCTGGTGGACGGCGCTATCGTTCGCTCTCAGTGCGGCCACATCTCCTCGCGGGAAGCCGTGCTTACGCTGGTGTGGTGGAAGGAAGGGCGGTTCCGCTTCTACCTGCCGGAGGCTCCGGAGCAGAGCGACGAAGCGATGAACATCGAGGAGCTCATGATGGAGGCCGTTCGCCTGGCCGATGAGCTCGAGCGCCGGGAAGACCTCATTCCCCAGCTGGACCAGAGCCTGTCCCTGGGCTCGGCGGGCGACGCCCCGGAGGATCAGCTGGGCTGCGGCATCGAGCAGGTATGGCAGGCGCTCGAGAAGGGCCTGGCCGGCACTCGCCGGGAGCTCGAGGAGTTGTTGCCGCTCTGTCCGGTCAAGGTGCGCCTTGCTCTCGCCGAAATCGCGGAAGCCGGAGCTCTGGGCGGAGTGGAGCCACGGGCAGCGGCTCCGGCCGAGCAGACCGGCACGGTGGGCAGCTGGTGGGCCAAGTTGCAGCAGAGCCATCCCACCGGTCTGCGGGTGCTGGTAGCCCATGCCTGGGCGGACGCCTCTTCGGAGCTGGCGGCCGCCACGCGCTCACTGGCCGACGGCCTGGGCTCTCCTACCCTGGCTACCGCCGTGGTGCCCTTCGGCCCGTCTTTCCTGCGCTTCCGGCCCGTGCACGGCGGCGTGCTCTCGGTGAGCCTGCTGCCCATCAGCCGCAAGAACCGGTTCCTGTTCGAGAGCCTGCTCGACTCGGTGGACGCCGTGATCGTGTCCGGTTGGAGCGAGGCCGGCTCGGAGGCCGAGGACTGGACCGCCCTGATTCCCCAGGGCCTGGACCTGGAGATCCTCGACGAAACGGGCGATCTCGGTGCGGAGCTCGCCGCGGTGCTGCGCCGGCGCGCTGAGGGGGAGATTCGGTGATTCGCGCCAAGGTGCTGGTGGTAGGACCAGCCGAGGCGGGCAAGAGCACCTTGATTCGCACCCTCTGCGCCCGCAGCATGAACCTCGCAGTGGGCGGGCGCACGGTGGCTCTCGACCAGGCCATGCTCTACCAGGGCGGGGACTCTCTGCTGGTGGTCGGTGTGCCAGGCCAGCCCCGGTTCGCACCGGTGCGGGAAGCGCTCGCTCAAGGAACCAGCGCGCTCGTCTGGGTGCATCCCCCGGGCTCGGCACCCGACCCCTCCACCGTCGAGCTCTTGCGCTTCGAGCCCCTCTGCGACATTCCCTACGTGGTCTTCGTCAACCACAAAGGGGTCCCCACAAAGTCGCAGCCCTTTCGACAGCCGAGCAGCCTGCCTGCCCCGCAGAAGGTTTTCGAAGGCTGCTTCGAACCCCGTGGACCCATTCTCGACGACCTGGAATCCATTCTCTGGGAGCTGGTCTCGATCCCTGAACCTTCCCGTCTCTGAGGAGATTTCGCGATGGCGGTGCGAGCCGAGCAGATGCAGCAGGTACTCAAAACTCTGGTATCCAACACCCCAGATGTCGAAGGCGCCGCGGTGGTGAGCGTAGACGGCCTGGTAATGAGCTCGGTGCTCCCCGCAGGCACCGACGAGGATCGAGTCTCCGCCATGGCCGCCGCGCTGCTCTCCCTGGGCGAGCGCAGCGCCCATGAGCTGCAGCGAGGCGCCCTCGAGCAGGTCTACGTCAAGGGCGGCAGCGGCTACATCATCCTCATGCAATCCGGCCCGGAAGCCGTGCTCGAAGTGATCGCCGGCGCCAGCGCCAAGCTCGGCATGGTGCTGCTCGACATGAAGCGCGCGGCCCAGGAGTTGGCCCGGCTGGTATGAGCTCCTTCTCCTCGCGAGCGCGCGAGCTCCGCGAGGCCCTGTTCGACCTCTCCACCCGGGTACGGGAGATCCGCGGCCTGATGCTGGTGGATCAGAACGGGCTGGTGCTGGTATCGACGTTCCATTCGGCCGGCCTGGAAGAGGGCCTGGCAGCGCTCGCCGGGGCCTTCCTCGTGCAGATGGAACGGGCCCAGGGCGAGTTCCAGATGGGACCTCTCTACTTCCTCCATCTTGCCGGCAGGGACCGCCAGCTGCTGCTCGTGCCGGTCAACCGCGAGACTGCCCTGGTGGCGGCCGTCGAGGCAGGAGCGCCCGCGGCGACCATCGCCGTCCATCTCCTGGCGATCGCCAGGCAGATCCTCGACCTCGCCCTCGAACCGAGGCCCGAAGAGGGCTAGGGCTTCTCCGGCTCCGTCCCGGCCGGCTTGGCCGCCGCAGCCTCGGCTTCCCGGGCCAGCCGCTCGAAATCCTCGTCCGAGAGCTTGGGCAGCTGGCGAGTGAAGGCCACCAGGGCCCAGAGATCGGCATCTTCGTGCATGGCGCCGAAGCTGGGCATGCCGGTGAAGCGAATGCCGTTCTGGATCACCCAGAAGAGCTCGGCGTCGGAGAGCTTCTGCACCCGCTCCTGGCCGAGACCGGGAGGCACCGGGTGGAGGCCCATCGCCGGCTCCTCCGGCCAGCCGCCAGCGCCGCCGTGGCAGCCCCGGCAGAGGGCCCGATAGAGCTCGAAACCCTGGCGAATCTGCTCGGGAGCCCCGAGCGGCGGCACCGCGATGGCCTTCGCCCGGCGGGCGATCGAGTGGTCCCGCACGGTTTCGAGCAGCCATTGCTCGGCGGCCGTGGGCTTGGCGTTGGCCGCCACGTTGTAGACGCCCGAGTAGACCAGGCCGGCTCCCGCGGCAGCCAGGACGAGCAGGAGCAAGAACAGGCGGCGGATGAACATTCCTTCGGTCTCCTCGAGTGGCAACGGATTATGGCATGGGGCTCTCGCGACGAATTCCGGAGCTCAAGCCCAGGGAACCCGCGCGAGCTCGTTCCAGGGCACCAGCTCCACGCCCGTTCTCCGCCCGGAGCCCTCCCCGCCATGGACCAGATAGAGCCGGATCGGCAAGGCTGCCTCGCTCGCCCGGTAGAGCTCCGCGAAACAGCGTCCAGGCGAGGCTGCCCCAAGACCTCCGCGGAAAATTGGAAGTCCGACTTCCAATTTTCCGTGAGCCGAGCTCAGCGGGCGGCGGCTTGCCAGGTGTCGACGCAGCCCTTGTAGTTGGCGCCGATAGTCTCGACCGCCCAGGCTTCCTTCGCCGGGTCGGCGATGAACTGCTTGAGCGGATCCGCGAAGTTGGTACGGCCCACGGCGAAGCCGATGTAGCCGGAGAGAGGTGCCGCCACTTGCAGCCACTTGTAGACCTGCTCCCGGTTCGAGCCGCGGCCGAGCAGGATGCAGCCCACGTGGTCCCGAGCCTGGCCGCAGGCCGTGCGGCCGGCCCGAGCCACCTCGGCCACCGCCTGGGCGTCCTCGCGGTGATCGAGGCCCTCGATCTTCCAGATATCCGGCTCGACGCCGAAGCGCTGCAGCATCTCGATCGCCGCCATCATCGCCTTCGGCCGCAGCGTGGTGTCGTAGGCGTCGCCGGCGGCCTTCTCCTCGGCGGTGGTGGCGGGTACCAGGAGCTCGAACATCAGGTAGTGGTCGTCGGTGGAGTGGATGTAGTCCGAGAGCATCTTCAGGCGGGCCATCTGCTCGACGTTGGTGGCGACATCGTCGGCCGGATGCAACCGCACCAGCACCTTGACGATGTCCGGCTGCACGAAGCGAATATGGTCCAGCCAGCGAGAGCCGTATTCGAAGTCGAACACCTTCTGGCCGGTCTTCTCCACGCAGACCGATACCGGAATGCCTTTGGCGCGAGCGTCGGCGATCACCTGGGAGCCGAACTGGGAGTCCACCAGGATGCCCACATGCTCCTTGGCCACGCCCATCTCGATCGCCCGCAGCAGGCCCTGGTAGACCAGCGTCTTGGCCCTCGCCACCTGCACGAACTCCTCTTTCGAGGAGCCGATCTGCGGCTCGCCGGCGATCCCGAAAAAGCCCTTGGTGAAGCTGCCGCGGTGGTCGAAGGGCTGAACGAAAAGGGGGCGATCGTAGCCAATGGCCTTCATCTGCTGCTCTCCTCGAAGAGACGTCGAACCGGGTTTGGGAGGGCCCGGGGCGCCGGGCTGCGCTAGTCTACCAGCCCGTGGAGGAGCCAGGCGATCTCGCTCGCTGGGAGAAGCTGTTCGAAGCCCACCTCGGCGCCGCTGCGCCCGGAGATCCGGCTCACGACCTCGAACATCTGCGCCGGGTGGTGGCCAACGCGCGCCGCCTGGCCGATCTCGAGGCCGCTCCTCTCGAGGTGGTGATCCCGGCGGCCTGGCTGCACGACTGCGTCGCAGTGCCGAAGAACCACCCCGCGAGAAGCCAGGCGTCTCGACTCTCGGCCGAGAGAGCCGTCGAGCTGCTCGGCCTTTGGGGCTACCCGGAGGCAGCGCTGCCGGAGATCGCCCACGCCATCGAGGCCCACAGCTACACGGCTGGCATTCCGGCGCGCACGGCGGCCGCCCGCGTGGTGCAGGACGCCGATCGCCTCGACGCCCTGGGCGCCACCGGGCTCGCCCGCTGCCTGGCCCTTGGCGGAGCCTGGGCGCTGCCCCTCTACCATCCGAGCGATCCCTTCTGCCGCAGCCGCGAGCCCAACGACTCGGCCTACAGCCTGGACCACCTCTTCGCCAAGCTCTTGAAGCTCGCCGCGGGCTTCCAGACGGCCTCCGGACGGGCCGAAGCCGAGCGGCGAACGGCCTTTCTCCGCGCCTACCTGGCCGAGCTGGAGCGGGAGCTCGGCGAGCCGATCACCGGCTGAGAAGGCGCCGGCCATGGCGGCAAGCCTGCGGATTCGATACACTCCGGCGCGCTGAAACGGGCGCGCTTGCCCTTCTATCTCCAAGCACAGATTTCGATTTCCCGGCCCCCATGGAGCGCCGGCCGAGCCTTGCGGCTCGCCCGATCTGCGGCACGAGGGCACTGGCAGGAGGCGGCATGGACATCTTCCAGCAGGCGACCGAGATGGGCCACGAGCGGGTGCTGTTCTGCTCGAATCCCGAGGTCGGGCTCCAGGCGATCATCGCCATTCACTCCACCACCCTCGGTCCGGCCCTGGGCGGCGTTCGGATGTGGCCCTACAAGTCCGCCCAGGAAGCCTTGACGGATGTGCTGCGGCTCTCCCGCGGCATGACCTACAAGGCCGCGGCCGCGGGCCTGAACCTCGGCGGCGGCAAGGCCGTGATCATCGGCGACCCCAAGAAGGACAAGAGCGAGGCCCTGTTCCGCGCCTTCGGCAGCTGCATCGACTCGCTCGGCGGCCACTACATCACCGCCGAGGACGTCGGCACCGACATGGAGGACATGGAGCTGATCCTGACCGAGACCCGCTGGGTGACCGGTGTCTCGCCCGGCCACGGGGGCAGCGGCGATCCCTCGCCGGTGACCGCCTTCGGCACCCTCCAGGGCATGAAGGCCGCGGTACGCCGCCGCTTCGAGGACCCCAGCCTGGCCAATCGCAAGGTGGCCATCCAGGGCCTCGGCAGCGTGGGCTTCCACCTCGCCGGCTACTTGAAGCAGGAGGGGGCGAAGGTCTACGGCTGCGACATCGACCCCGAGGCGGCCGAGACCGCCGCCGCCGAGCACGGCGTCACCCTGGTGGCCCCGGACGAGATCTACGACATCCCCTGCGACGTCTTCGCGCCCTGCGCTCTGGGCGCCGTGCTCAACCCCAACACCATCCCCCGCCTGAAATGCCAGATCGTGGCCGGCGCGGCCAACAATCAACTCGCCGAGGAAGACCGCGACAGCGCCGCCCTCGAAGCTCGGAAAATCCTCTACGCGCCGGACTTCGTGATCAACGCCGGCGGCTTGATCAACGTCTACAACGAGCTCGCCGAGCTGGGCTACAACCAGGACCGCGCCATGCGGATGACCCGCGGCATCTACCTCAACATGATGCGGGTCTTCGACATCGCCAAGGCCGAGGGAATTCCCACCTCCAAGGCCGCCGACCGCGTGGCCGAGGAGCGCATCAGCCGCGTGAAGTCGGTGGGCACCCGGCGCTGGGGCCGGCTGCTCCAGCACCTCTACCGTTGAGCCGGGCCGCACTCGCGCTGCTCGCCCTGCTGGCTGCCCCGGCGGCCCGCGGGGCCCTCGCAGAGGGACTCTGCCAGCCCTCCGCGGCGCTGAGCTTTTTCGGCGCCGACAACCGCGACGGCCGGGTTTACTTCTCGCTCGACGACGGCTCCGGGAACCTGGTGCTCCTGAGCTTGCCACCGCAGAACGACACAGCCCCGAGGCTGCCGATCGCCCAGGGCGCCGGCCTCTTCGCCGGCTCGGTGGGCAGCGGACCGCTCTTCGCCTGGCAGCGCTGCGGCGAGCGTTGCATCCAGGCCCTGCAGCTCGCGCAGAACGGTTGGCAGGCCTTGGGCGGCCCGCTCGAGATTCCGTCCGAGACGAACCTCACCAGCCTCTACGACCGCGGCGGGGCTCCCTGGCTGGTAGTGCGCCACCCGGCGCGCGACGCACAATGGACCGAGCTCGCCGCCTATCGTCTGGAAAGCGGTAGCTGGAGCGCCCACGGAACGCTGATGGCGACCGCTCTAGGCTACCCATCGGCCGTGGTGTCCCCGCGGGAGCTGGACTCGATCGTGAGCGGCAGCGCACGGTTCAGGGCCAGCGGCCCGGCCACCACCTGGGTCGAGGGTCTGCCGCAGCTACCGGCCGAGAAGCAGGGCGCGCTGCTGCCTCTCGGCCCGGACGGCGCTTCGTTCCTGGCCGAGGACGGCGCGCTCTACACCAGCCCGGACCTGGGGGCCAACTGGAGCGGCTCGCGCTGGCGACCCTGGGGCACCGAGCCCACCACGATCTGGAGATTCGGCAGCGAGTACGAGATCGAGCTGCCAGAGGGCACCCTCGGGGATCCTCTGAGCGTGGTCTGGTGGGATCGGCGCCCCGGCTACCCCGAGCGTCTGCTCCTGACCGAGGTGGACGCCCAGGGCCGCTGGCAGCTGCGCTCGGAGCTCCCCACGCAGGTCGAGGCCGATACCGGGGAAAGTGTGGAGCTCGCCCAGATCGTCCGCTCGGGCAACGGCACCTGGTACCTGGTCTCGGATTGCTTCAGCCCCAAGGGATCGCCGGGCCTGGCCCTGCGCAGCTGGTCCGAAGCCGGGCTCTCGGCGCCTCAGTTCGTGCCGCTCGGACCCTAGTTTCTCCTTCCAGCCCCAGCGCTCTCAGAATTCCCTCTCCAAAAGACTTCGCGTCAGCGAGGTGATCTGTCTATTGCCTCACGACTGCCGAATCCTATTCTTCTCCAAGCAACATGACTTTTAGAAAACTCTAGTGTCACCGATTTGTGACTCTCCGACACTCCCACTTGTGTATACTGGTTTACAACCAAGGTCCGAAACCTACGAATGACTTCGCAGAATCAACACGCCAGCCGACAACGAGAGGAAAGCCGAACGAGCGAATTCAACCTGGCCACCGCGATCTGAGTACTGCTTTCGTTTGCGAGCGCTCGCATTTCTGGTCTGTTCCTGAGTCTGGGGAAGCCATTCCGCCCAGCGGCCCTGTGCCAGCAACCTCTCGTCGGTTGCTCTGGCCGTGCCCTGCCCGAAAACACCAGCCCGGGCTCATCGAACAGGCTTTCCATAACCAACGCCCCGCAACACACGAATGAGGAGATTGAAACCCATGCGTCGTCACTCCAAGAGCCTGATCCTCGCCCTGGCCGTTGCGTTGTGTTTGCCACTGGTGGTTGCTGCGGCCGCACCTCAGCCTCAGATCAACCCATTTGCCGCTGCAGCGCCGCCTTTTCAGACCTATCGCAACGACACTCCCGACTCTCGCGTGGTCGATATCACCAAGCTGCAGCTTGATGGGGTGATCTACGACCTGAACGACCCAGCAGTAGCGAACGGTTCGTTCTACTACCTTGTGACTCCTGAGGCACAGAAGACTGGCGTCGCTCCTGCTTTCCGTACCCGCGAAGAGGCCACCGCTGCTGCCAACGCGCTGGGGCTCGGCTGTGGCAACGCCATTGAAGGTGTCAACAACTGCATCTTCTGCCAGAACTTCAACCTGGGACTTCCCTGCGCGATCACGGCGTGCAATGTCGGAGTTAACAACACGTCGGCCAACGGCATCCGTTCGTTCGAGCCCGGCTGCTCGCGGACCATCCTGTGCACCGGCCTCAATGGAACTGGCACTTGCTTCCTCTTCACCGGCACTTCTGGAGTGATCAACTACACGGGTGCAACGCCGCTCCGTTCGGCGTTCTGCCTGCGCCCCTGATGCAGTTGCACACTGAGAGCCTCTAGCCTCTGGGGAGCCCGCACGGGCTCCCCTTTTTCTGTTTCAATTCTCGCCACCATCAAGCAACTGGCGTAGGGGCGCAGCATGCTGCGCCCAGGGCCCGGTGACCTCGCCATCCCGGGCGCAGCATGCTGCGCCCCTACGCCCGGGGTCGGCATCGTCTTGCTATGAAAAAGGTTTCAGTTCGAAGCTCGAGGAGAACTTCAAGCGACAAAGTCCTCGCTCTCGATGATCGCCAGCATCTCCTCCACCACCTGTTCGGGAGTCTTGTCGCTGGTATCGACCAAGCGAGCGTCGGCGCTCTTCTCGAGGGGCGAGTCCTCGCGGCTGCTGTCGCGCTGGTCTCGCTCGGCCAGTTCGGCCGCGACTCGATCCTGGCTCACGGCCTTGCCGGCTCGCTCGAGCTCCTCGAAGCGCCGCCGGGCACGTACCTCGGGGCGGGCGTCGAGGTAGAACTTGAACGGGGCCCCGGGGAAGACCTTGGTGCCGATGTCCCGACCCTCCACCACCCCGCCGAGCTGTGCTCCGGCCTGCTGTTGAAGGGCCACCAGCCGGCGCCGCACCGCGGGGTAGACGGCAATCTTGGACGTGGCGTCACTCACCTCGGGAGTGCCGAGCAGCCCTTCCACCCGCCTCCCTTCGAGGAGGATGGCGAGCGCCCCGCCGGGGGCGAGTTCCACGCCGAGGTCCAGCCCCGCTGCGAGCGCTTCCACCGCCTCGCGGTCGAGCGGCGAGAGGCCGAGCTCCAGCACCTTCAGGGCCACCGCCCGGTACATGGCCCCGGTGTTGAGGTACGGCAGCCCCAGCCGCGCAGCCAGGAGGCGGGCGGTGGTGCTCTTGCCCACCCCGGCCGGGCCGTCCAGGGCCACGATCCTCTGGGCTCGACTCATCGCGGGAAACCCAGCTCCGCCAGAGCGCTCAGCAGCTGCTGGCACTCCTCGTGGGTGCCCACGGTGATGCGCAGTGAGCGGGCGAGTGCCGGTGCGCCGAAGTCTCGCACCTGGAGGCCTCGCCGCTCGAGCTCGCGGGCGATCTCGGTGCCGGGTGTGTTGCCCTCGGCGAGCACGAAGTTGGCCACCGAGCGGGTGAGGCGGAAGCCGAGCTCTTCCAGGCCGGTAGCGAGAAAGGCCCTCTCTCGCAGGTTGCGCTCGCGAGCCTCCGCCACCCAGGCCGGATCGTCGAGTGCCGCGAGAGCCGCCACCTGGCCGAGGCTGGTGGTGTTGAACGGCAGGCGGACCCGCTCGAGATCCCCCAGGAGCTCCGCCGGGCCGAGGGCGTAGCCCACCCTCAGGCCCGCGAGGCCGTAGGCCTTCGAGAAGGTGCCGAGCACGATCACGTTGCGACCCTGGCGCAGGTAGTCCAGGGCGTCAGGGTAGTCCGGCTCGGTGACGTACTCCTGGTAGGCCTGGTCCACCACGGTCAAGACGTCGTCGCCCACCCGCTCGAAGTAGTCGGCGAGCTCGTCTCGACGCACATAGGTACCGGTGGGGTTGTTGGGATTGGCGAGGAAGACCACCCGCGCCTCCTGGGCGGCGCGGACGAAGCCTTCGATGTCGTCCCGCCGAGTCGCTCCTTCCACCGGCACCATCGCCGAGCGGGCACCCACCAGCTGCGCAGAAAGCCGGTACTGCACGAACGGCAGCCCGGACATCGCCACCACCTGGCCGGGCCCGGCGAAGGCGCGGCAGATCAAGTCGATCAACTCGCCCGAACCGTTGCCCAGAAGCACTTGCTCGAAGCCCAGGCGATAGCGCGCCGCCAGCGCCTGGCGCAGCAAGTAGCCGCCGGCATCCGAGTAGAAGCCCACCTCCGGCAAGGCCGAGGCGAGGGTGGCGAGCACCTTCGGCGAAGGCCCACGGGTGTTCTCGTTCGAGCCCAGCTGCACGATGCGGGCGAGGCCGAGCTCCTTTTTGAGCAGCTCGACCGGCTTGCCCGGTGTGTAGATTTGGATCTCCCGGATGTGCTCCGGCGCGCGCAAGGCCCCACTCATCACGGCTCCCGCCTTTCCCTACCGTCAGGCGCTAGCGGCTGCGGCGTGGTGCCCGGCCACCCCCGCCCTTGCCCCCCGGGGGCTTCGAGCCGGAACGAGGCGGCCGGCCCGCCGGTCGGCTCCGGGGGGGCGCAGCCGGGCCGGGGTTTCCTCCAGCCCTCCTGAGAGTGCTGCGAGAAGGGGAAGTTGAGGCAGTTCTTTGCCGTGTGGCTCGGGCGGGAGCCGCCCCGCCGGCGACTCTGGCTCCTCGGCTGGGGCGGGCCGCCGGCTTGGCGGCCGCGCCGCTGACGCGCACCTT
>CALMKX010000201.1 GCA_937867335.1 uncultured Acidobacteriota bacterium | reverse complement strand
CAGGCCGCCCACGCCGCCGCGTCGGTGGGCGCAGTCGACGCCGTGTACGCATCCACGCTCGACCGGGCCCGCATCACCGCCGAGATCATCGCCGAGTCGATCGGGGTCGGGCCGGTGATCACCCTCGACGACCTCCAGGAGCGCGACGCCGGCGAGTGGTCGGGCCGCACCAGGGCCGAGATCGAGGTGGACTACCCCGGCTACCTGGCCGAGGGGCGGCGACCGCCGGGGTGGGAGGGCGACGACGAGCTCATCGCCCGCGTGCTGCCGTCACTCGAAGCGATCGGGCTCCGCCATCCCGACGGCGACGTCCTCGTGGTCACCCACGGGGGTGTCATCTACCGGGTCGAGGATCACCTCGGGGAGCCCTCCGGCCGCATCGCCAACCTCGGCGGGCGCTGGGTCGTCCACGACGGGGGCGAGTGGCGCCTCGGCGACCGCGTCGACCTCCTCGGCGGCGTCACCCGAGCCGAAGCTGAAGCGGCGGAAGCGGCGGAATCCGGATTTCGCGTTCATGGCGCCCTCCCGGCTCAGGTGGCGGCGAGGATCTTCGCCACCGCCTCCACGTAGCTCTTCCAGCTGTGGGTCTCCACCTCGAGCTGGCGGCGGCCCTGCTCGGTCAGGGCGTAGAACTTGGCCTGGCGGTTGCTCTCGGAGAGCCCCCATTCGGCTTCCACCCAGCCGCGGTTCTCGATGCGGTGGAGCGCCGGATAGAGCGCCCCTTCCTCGATCTTGAGCCCATCCTCCGAGACCTGGCGCAGCCAGCGCAGGATCGAGTAGCCATGAAGCGGCTCTCGCTCCAGGGCCTTCAGCACCAGCAGATCCAGAGTTCCCTGCAGCAGCTCGCTCGGTCGCTTCTTCATGGCCACCCCTAAGTGTCTCAGGGGAGTCTGCGCGACGACACCTAAGATGTCAAGGGGTAGGGCCGGCGAAGTTCGACCCGCCTAGGGCAGCAGCGGGCTCGGATGACTGGGCTGGTAGAGGCCCAGCTCGCCGCCGCTGGGCAGGCGGAAGCGGGTGAAGCGCCCCCAACCGGCCTGCTGCGGCGGGGCGACGTCGACTCCTCGGGCTGCGAGGTTCCGCGTGGTGGCCTCGAGGTCGTCGCACATCAAGTAGAGCACCGCTCCCAGCAGATCGTGTCCGGCGTGGCTTTGGGCGAGGGCGTGTTGCGCGGGGTGGACGGCGATCTCGGCCGGCGGCAAGGCGAGGATCAGCCAGCCCTCCCCGGCGTCCACGCCTGAAAACCCGAGCACCTCGGCGAGGAAGCGTCGGTCGGCGTCGGCGTCCGTGCTGTAGAGCAGAAAGTGGGCACCGAAGATCATCTCGATTCCTCCAGGTCGGCCGTGAGCTCAAGTTCCCGGCGGTAGCAGGGCGATGATCCTCGCCGGGCCCCCGGAGCCGCCGGCGATCTTCACCGGCAGGGCGATCACCCAGGCTCCGCGTACCGGCACCTGGTCGAGGTGGGCGAGGTTCTCGAGGCCGGGCACCTGCGCCGCGGCGGCCAGGCGGTGCACGGGGAAGTCGCTCGAGGGGCCGTGGTCGATCGAGGCGGTGTCCACGCCCAGGGCTCCAACTTTGCGTTCGGAAACCAGCCAGCGGGCGGCATCGGCGCCGTAGGAGGGGAAGTGGAGGTGGGAGGCGTCGTTCGGGGTGTCGTCGCCGAAGTAGCGCTTGCGGTCCGGATAGCGAGCGCCCCAGCCGGTGCGCAGCAGCACGATGGCGCCGTTGGGAATGGTGCCGTGGGTGGCCTCCCAGGCGCGCAGATCCTCGGGGCGCAGGCGGTAGTCCGGGTCCGCCTGGGCCTGGGCGGAGACGTCTACCACCACCGCTGGGGCCACCAGCTGGCGCACGGGGATCTGGTCCACGCTCACGCCGCTTTCCGAGAAGTGCACCGGAGCGTCGAGGTGGGTGCCGCCGTGCTCGGGGGCGCAGAAGCTGTTAGCGGAGTAGAAGTAGCCGCCCGGCGTGGCGCCGTGGGCGAGCTGGGTGAGCTGGAAGCCGCTCGGGGAGGTGGGCCAGTAGAGGGTGCTGGAGTCGAAGGCGTAGGTGAGGTCCAGCACCCGGAAGCTGCCGAGGTCGAGCCCCGGCGGGCTCGGTGGCGGGGCCGTGCCGGCCTGGGCCAGGGGGCCCAGGATGCCCAACGCCAGGAGACCCACCCCGGCCAGGAAACCCGCCAACGCCCAGCGCCCGGAACCCCTCATCGTTTGCCTCCTTTCGAGTGCGGAAACGCGTTGCGCCCATTCTCGGTCATTTCCGGCCTCGCCGTGCGGACAGGCGCCGCGCCGCCCCCCTCGGCTCCCTTTCATGCACTGTTGTGGATAGAGCTAGCAGCCGCTGTGCCCTTCGAGAGTCGGGCTGCGTCATCTGTCGAAAGGAGCCGACATGCCTTGCGCTTCGAGAGGGGAGGCCCCCCTCGGTTTGGACCTTGTGCGCCTCAGCCCCTCCAACTCCCGGCTTCGCTCGATCGGCTTCGGCTGGGGGCTCGCCCTGCTCCTCGCCCTGGGCGGCGCCGCCGTGGCCCGCGCGGCGGACTTCAACCTCACCGGCTGTTCGTACTACTGGTCCGCCTGGGCAACCGGCTGGCGCACCCACAGCTGGGAACCCTGGAATTGCTCGAACGGCTTGCCGGCCGCGGGCTCGGCGCTTCTCGGCCAGGCCCAGAACGGTGCCGGCACCTCGGGGCAGACGCTCTGCGCCATCGCCTCCGGCTCGCACTACAACCACCCCAGCTTCGACGGCGCTACCACCTCCACGGCCACTTGCCTGGCGGTGCCGCCGGCCGGCTCGCCGCAACCGAGCCCGGCGCTCACCGTGTGCAGCTACACGTTTCCGGAGTACGCCACCGGCTGGCGCTTCCGCACCTGGCAGGCGGGGGATTGCTCCCACGGCCTGCCGCCAGCGGGGGCCTGGTCCCTCGGCCAGGCGGAGAACGGCAACGGCACCGAAGGCATGCCGACCTGCACGCCTACCTACGGCGGGCAGTACAACCACCCCAGCTGGAGCGGCGCCACCTCGGGCACGGTGCGCTGCGCCTACGTGGCTCCCGGGGCGGTGGCCAACCCCGAGGCCACGCTCTGCCAGTACAGCTGGTCGGCCTACGCCACCGGCTGGCGGGGCCGCACCTGGGTGGCGAGTGACTGCTCCCACGGCCTGCCCGCGCCGGATTCCTGGGCGATCGGCTCGTCGGAGAACGGCAGCGGCGCCGGCAGCATCGCCTCCTGCGGCGCCACGGCGGGCTACCACTACAACCATCCCCTGCAGGCCGGCGCCACCACCGGCACGGTGCGCTGCCTCTACCTCCGCCGCCCGCCCCGCCCTCCCGGCACTGGCTACGCCTGGGACCTGACTCGCGACGGCGTGAACGACACCAACCTCTCCTACGAGCCCTGCAACGACGGCTCCGGCCGGCAATGCCTGGTGGTGGATTCCTGGCTGTTCCGCCAGCCACGGCGGATTCCGGTGGGCGGCACGGACGCCCGCCCGGCCTCGACCAGCCCGGTGACCGTGGCCTACGAAGCCCCCCTGCGGCTGATCGGCGACCATAACGGGGACGGCCTGGCCGAGATCGCCCTGCTCTACGTGCGGGCCCTCGGCGCCACCAGCTACGCTCCGGCCCTCGCGGTGCTCGACGCCGACAGCGGCACGGTGCTCGCCCAGGTCACCTCCCCCGCGGGCCTCACCGTCACGCCGGACGGTTACCCCATCTCGGGCGACGCGCTCTTCCCCGGCGGGCCGGGAGGGTTGGTGTACCCGGCCCTCACCCCCGGCTACGGCGACAGCAACGCCAACCCGGCGAAGCAATGGGGCTGGGGCTGCCTGTTCCGGCTGGGGCAGAGCTCGAGCGATTGTGGCCCGGGCTTCATCCGCCTCGACACCCGCATCCTCGGCGGCCAGCCCTACGGCCTCTCCACCTGGTTCCGCGAGGCCCGCGGCCACCTCCAGGATGTGGACGGCGACGGCTGGGAGGACCTCAACCTGCCCTACCACTGGGCCTTCCTCACCCTCTCGGGGCAGACCGGTGCCCAGCTCACCACCACCGGCTACGACGCGGCGGCGGGCACCGGGGCCCAGCCGGTGGGCTTCCACTCCGGCCGCAACTACGGAGTGCACGCCGCGGCCACGGTGGGCGCCGTGAAGCGTATCGTGGTGGCGGCCGGCAGCCCGGTGGGCAATTTCGACGATCCCTACTGCAACGTCAGCCGCTGGAGCGGCGTGCTCGAGCAGCCCGCCGGCCCCACCAGCCGGGTGCTCAGCTGGGTGGTGTACGACGGCTTCCACTCGAACAGCTGGTCCAGCTTCCCCTACGTGCCGCCCGGTGGTGCCGCCCCCACTCCCACCCGCTGGGGGGACTTCAGCGACAAATGCCTGCATCGCTACGGCAACGCCCGCTCGGTGATGGACGGCCAGAACGTCCTGCTGCTGGACTACTTCACGGTGAACTGGGCGGATCCCGCCAACGCCTCGCTCGTCAGTCGCTGCAAGGATCAGCAATACCAGCTCTACATGGACCCGGCCTGGACCCAGGCCAAGCAGGATGTGTGGAACGCCTGCGCGAGCCAGCACCTGGCGGCCCGCGGCCGCTGGGGCATGAAGGTGCTTTCCGAAGCGAACGGCGGCGGCTTGACCGGCAGCCTGGACACCTACGTCTGGGGCTGGTCCACCACGCTCCGGAGCGGTGGCGAGGTGCTCTACCTGGTGGAGCCCACACCCAACCCCGTGCGCTTCGACCTGAAGGACGCCTCCGGCCAGCGCCTGCCGCCCCAAGCGTTGCGGGTCTATGCGCTGGTCAACGGCCTGTGGAGCGCCCGCGGCACCTTCCCGGCGGCGGGTCGGCCCCACCTGCTGGACGTGCCCAAAGTGGGCGGCCTGGGCAGCGGGGACTTCTACCCCGTGCGCCAGCTCACCCTCGAGGACCGCGACGGCGACGGCCTCCAGGAAGTGCTGATCACCCTCGCCGACGGCACGGACTGCTGGATCGGCTGGTCCGCCGCCACGGCGAGCTGGGTGGTGAAGCCCTGAGGTGAGCGGCCGGGCTGCTAAAGATCGCGCCGGGCGCCACCCGGCTCGGCGGCACGGCGGTAGAGCGCCTCGAGCTCGGCGGCGCAGGTGGCCGGGTCGTGCCAGCGCTTGAGGGCGGCGTGGCC
>CALMKX010000200.1 GCA_937867335.1 uncultured Acidobacteriota bacterium | reverse complement strand
CCAAGATCAACGCCGGGTTCGGCGCTGTGGCCGAGTGGACTGTCGAACCGGGCGGCGATACCGCGCTGGCGGCCGTCATCTTCGGTGTGTTCAGCACGGCGTTCGCGCTGATGCAGTTCCTGTTCCAGCCGCTGCTCGGCGCGTTGTCCGACCGCTATGGTCGACGTCCGGTGATCCTGTTGTCCAACCTCGGACTGGGCCTCGATTACGTGCTGATGGCGGTTGCGCCGAACCTGTGGTGGCTGTTCGTCGGCCGCGTCATCGCGGGGATCACGGCGGCGAGCTTCTCTGCCGCGACCGCCTACATTGCGGACGTGACGCCGGCCGAGCGGCGGGCAGCGGCGTTCGGGCTCATTGGCGTGGCATTCGGCATCGGCTTCGTCGTGGGGCCTGCGGTCGGCGGATTGCTGGGCATGGTCGATGCCCGGCTGCCGTTCTGGGTCGCGGCCGCGCTCAGTCTGACCAATGCCGCTTACGGCTACTTCGTGCTGCCGGAATCGCTGGGACCGGAGAACCGCGCCGGGCTGACATGGCGGCGCGCAAGCCCGCTTGGTGCGTTGCCACTGTTCCGGCGTCACCGGGTTCTGATGGGCCTCGCCGGCTCGATGTTCCTGCTGCAGGTGTCGGAGGCGGTCTGGCCAGCCGTCTTCGTGCTGCATGCCGGATATACGTTCGGTTGGAACGAAGGCATGGTCGGCCTCTCGTTCGCCGCGTTCGGCGAGCACGGCGGCGACATCCCGCGCCGCCAGGGCCTCTTCGAGCGCGGCGACGTCGTTCCATTCCACCACCCGGGTGGTGAGCGCCGGGTCCACGGGCGGGCCCAGGTTGCCGCTCCGGGGCCGCACCTGGCCAGCCTCGAGAGTGGCGAAGCTCTCGTCCACGGTGCCGTGGTAGCAGTAGTGGAACACCAGCACCTTGGGCCGGCCCGTGAGGTGCCGGGCCAGGCGCAGGGCGAAGCGGTTGGCGTCGGTGGCGGAGATCGCCAGCTGCCAGAGCGGCAGGCCGAAGCGCCGGGCGAGCTCGGTCGCGACAGCCACGGAATCCTCGGTGGGCAGCATGAAGGTGAGCCCGCGCTCGAGCCGCCGCGCCACGGCCGCCACCAGGGCCGGTGGCGAGTGGCCGGTCATGGCCGCGGTATCGCCCAAGCAGAGGTCCACGTAGTCGTGGCCGTCGACGTCTGTGAAGTGGGCGCCCCGGGCCTCGGCCACGAAGAGAGGGAAGGCCCCCGGCGTGCGCACCATCCAGTTCATCGGCACGCCGTCCAGAAGGTGCGAGCGAGCGGCCTCGAAGAGGGCCCGAGAGCGCGGCCGAGCCGCCTCGAAGCGCCGGAGCTCCGACGCCAGGAAGGCGGCAATACGCTCGCGACGGATCGGGTTCATGGCAAGCCTCCCGCGAGCCAAACACGGCAAGCGGGAAGTGAGAACCACTTCACCAACTTACGGGGCAATGCCGTCGAGACCTCTCGCTACAGGGCTACATGAGGCAGGTAATGTCGCACTCGAAGGTACACAGTTCGTACCGATCGGTGCACAGATCGATGCAAGCCTGCTCGTGCTGTTGAGCCTGGATGCACCTGGCGTCGCATGTACTTCGATTGTAGGAGCACTGCAGATAGCATCCTGCGAGACACCCTAGGAAGTCCGGTTGCTCTTCTGCCCACACACGGGTGCCCAAGCCCAAGAGAAGAATGAGGCCCAGGCACCAGAAGAAGCCTGATCTCTGCTTCCCGAAGTTCGTACCGATTGATCCACGAGCCATGAAGTGTCTCCACGGTGGCAGGAAGTCGTCAGTAGCAACATCTGAGGTCCACCGGCAAGGGCCTACTTCGACTTCAGCTGGGTCCAGATCTCGTCGTAGAGCTTGTTGTTGTCGCCGAGGTCTTGTACGAACTGGAGCTTGGCCATCTCTTCCGGAGTGGGGTAGAGCTTGATGTTGTTCACATCCTCCGGGTTCAAGTACTGCTTGGCGGCCTTGTTGGGTGTGGCGAAGCGGTTGAAGTTCGAGAGGCGGGCGCCGATCTGCGGGTCGAGGATGAAGTTCAGGAACTTCTCCGCGGCCGCCAGATGCGGGGCGTGGGCCGGAATCACCAGGTTATCCACCCAGATCACGCCACCCTCGCGGGGCAGGAAGAAGTAGGTGTCCGGGAAGTCCTTGATGTCCCGCTCGGCGTCGCCGTTGTACACCACCGCGGCCACCACGTCCTTGCTGCGCACCTTGTTCTTGCCACCCACACCGCCTTCGAACCCTTGCGAGCGGCGCTTGGCATCGAGCAAGAGATCCCGAGCCGCGCGCAGCTCGTCCGGATCGGTGGTGTTGACGTTCTTGCCCTGCGCTCGCAGCACGGTGCCCAACATCTCGCGGATGGAATCCATCAGCAGGAACGGCCCCGGCTGCTTCTTGGGGTCGAACAGCATCGACCACGATTCGTCGATCTGCTGGCCCGGCTTCTTGCGCATGTAGATGCCGATCGTGCCCCATTGATAGGCCACGGAGTACTTGTTGCCGGGGTCGTAGGCCGGGTTGTTGAAAGCGTCGTCGAGGTTCTGGATATTGGGGATGTTGGCGTGGTTGAGCGGCTGGAGCAGGCCGAGGCGGGCCATCACGCCCACGATGTACTGCCCCGGCACCACCACGTCGTAGAGAGCCGTGCCGCCACCCTGGAGCTTGGCCATCATGCTCTCGTTGTCTTCGTAGAGATCGGTCGTCACCTTGCAGCTGTATTGCGTTTCGAAGTCCTTGACGATCTCCGGGTCGATGTACTCGCTCCAGATGAACAGATTCAGCTGGCAGGGCTCGGCCGCGGCGGCTTTGGGCTGATCGGGTGGGGGGGCGCTCTGGCCGCAGCCGACGGCGAGCGCCGCCAGCACCAGCAGGCCGAAGATCGAATTTCGCATCAGGAAGTACCTCGCGGTTCTTGGCGGCGCTCGGCGAGCATCATCGCGATCGTGCCGAGCACGGAAGCCAGGATGATGAGAGAGGACAGGGCGTTGATGTCCGGCGTGATGCCCCGCTTGACCGAGGCGTAGATCAAGATCGGCAAGGTATTGGCTCCCGGCCCGGTGGTGAAGAAGCTGACCACGAAGTCGTCGAGCGAGAGCGTGAAGGCCAGCATGCCGCCGGCCACCACCGCCGGCAGGATCATCGGCAGCGTCACCAGGCGGAAGGTCTGCCAGGCGTTGGCGCCCAGGTCGTGGGCCGCCTCCTCGATGGCCGGGTCCATTCCCACCAGCCGCGAGCGCACCACAATCGCCACGAAGGGGATCTGGAACGTCACGTGGGAAACGATCATGGTGGCGAGGCCGAGCTCGAAGAGGCCGAGGGTCTGGCGCACCAGCCCGTAGAACATCAGCATCGCCACCGCCATCACGATGTCCGGAATCACCACCGGGATGTACATCAGCCAGGAGAAGAGCTTCTGGCCGGGGAAGCGGTAGCGGCTGAGGCCGAAGCCGAGCAAGGTGCCGAGCACCGTCGAGAAGAGCGTGGACACCACCGCCAGCACCAGCGTGTTGCGGGCGGCGAGCAGCTTCTCCGGGCTGTCGAGCAGGCGGCCGTACCAGGCGGTGGTGAAGCCGGTCCAGGGGCCGCCGTAGCGGGCGGCGTTGAACGAGAAGACGATCACCACCACGATCGGCGCGTAGAGGAACACGTAGAGCAGCGCCACGCCCAGCGTGAGCAGCCACGACGGGCGCTTCACAGCAGCCCCTCCTCGCCCCGGCGCGCGGCCGAGCGGGCGTAGAGCAGGAGCCCGAGCATCACCAGCGCCATGCCCACGAAGGAGATCGCCGAGCCGAAAGGCCAATCCCGGCTGGCGCCGAACTGCTGCTGGATGGCATTGCCGAGCATCACTGTCTTGGCGCCGCCCAGAAGGTCCGGAATCACGAACTGGCCCACCGCCGGGATGAACACCAGGATCACCCCCGCCGCCATGCCCGGCGCCACCTGGGGCAGGATGGCATGGCGCAGCACCTGGGGCCCGCCGGCGCCGAGGTCCATCGCCGCCTCGGCGATCGACCAGTCGAGCTTCTCGAACGAGGAGTAGAGCGGCATCACCATGAACGGCAGGTAGGCGCAGAGCATGCCCAGGTACACCGCCAGGGTGGACGGGTAGAGCGGCTGCCCGGCCGGGGCCAGGCCGAGGGCCGAGGCCAGGCGCGCCAGCAGGCTCTCCGGCCCGAGCAGGATCTGCCAGGCATAGGTGCGGATCAGGAGGTTGGTCCAGAACGGGATCACCACCAGGGTAAGCGCGGCGTTCTTGAACCGCCCCGGCAGGCGCACGATGAAGTAGGCCAGCGGGAAGGCGGCGAGCAAGCACACCAGGGTGGTGCCCGCGGCCAGCAGCAGGCTCCGCAGGATGATCTGCGGGTAGAGCGGGTCGTAGCCCAGGAGGCCGTAGCCCGCCAGGCGGCGGTAGTTCTCGAAGGTGGCCGGCAAGCCCACCTGGCCGTAGGAGCCGCGGGTCAAGAAGCTCATGCCCACCACGGCCACCAGCGGGATCAGCAGGAAGAGAGAGACCCAGGCGATCGCCGGGCCGCTCACCAGGGCAGAGCGCAGCAGCTCGGAGCGCGGCGTCAGCTGCTCGCCGAAGCGCACCTCCGCCGCCGCTCGACGCGCCAAGCTCAGTCCTCCAGCGCCAGCAGGCTGGCGGCGGGCAAGTGGACGGTGAGCGAAGCCCCGGGCTCGAGCTCGTGGGCGCCCCGCGTTTCGTTCATGGCGTAGGCGAGGAGAGGCCGGCCGCCGGCCTCGAGCTGGAAGTGGCTCTCCGAGCCGATGTAGATCACCTGCGACACCCGGGCGGGCACCCGGTTCTCCCCCGTCTCGCCGGCCGGCAGCAGGCGCAGCTTCTCGGGCCGGATCGCCAGCGTGAAGCTCTCCCGCCCGGCCGTGGGGGCGCCGCCGCCTTCCACCCGCAGGGTGCCGAGCGGGGTTTCGGCGAGGGATTCACCCGCGCCCCCCGGGCTCCAGCCCCGCGCTTCGATCAGGTTG
The DNA here is from genome assembly GCA_937867335.1 of uncultured Acidobacteriota bacterium. Lineage (GTDB taxonomy): Bacteria > Acidobacteriota > Thermoanaerobaculia > Multivoradales > SZUA-115 > JAXLQX01. The sequence goes on along the minus strand of CALMKX010000200.1, from coordinate 6,617 downwards.
CAGGAGCCGAGGAACTGCGAGACGAAGCGGTTCCTGGGCCGCTCGTAGATCTCCTCGGCATCGCCGATCTGCTCGATCTGGCCGGCGCGCATCAGGGCGATGCGGTCGCTCATCACCAGGGCTTCTTCCTGGTCGTGGGTGACGAAGATGAAGGTGATGCCCAGGCGGCGCTGCAGGGTGTGGAGCTCCACCTGCAGTTCCTTGCGCAGCTTGAGATCGAGGGCGCCCAGGGGCTCGTCGAGCAGCAGCACCCGCGGTTCGTTGATCAGGGCGCGGGCGAGGGCCACCCGCTGCTTCTGGCCGCCCGAGAGCTGGGCCGGCTTGCGCGAGGCGAAGCTGCCGATCTGCACCATCTCGAGGGCCCTGGCGACCCGCTCGGCGATGTCGGCGGCGGCGATCTTCTTCATCCTGAGGCCAAAGGCCACGTTCTCGGCCACCGTCATGTGCGGGAAGAGGGCGTAGGACTGGAAGACCGTATTCACCGGCCGCCGGTGGGCCGGGATGCGCTCCATCGCCTCGCCGCCGATGGCGACCGAGCCGCTGTCGGCGAGGTCGAGGCCGCCGATGATGCGCAGCAGCGTGGTCTTGCCGCAGCCGGAGGGCCCGAGGAGGGAGAAGAACTCACCCTCGCGGATGGTGAGAGAGACGTTGTCGAGCGCCTGGAAGGAGCCGAATCGGCGACTGAGGCCGGAGACCTCCACCGCGGCGCGGGCGTCGGGGGACGACAAGCTTCCGGGTTCTCCCGGTTGGGCCACGCTCCCTCCTTCTCCTGGAAGATCGAGACGACGGCGCGAGAATACCAAAACCCTGCAAGCGGGGCGACCCGAATCCACGGCCCCGTTTGGGCCGCCTGCCGGCATTCTTGAAGGAGGGAAGCAAAAGCGACCCCGCAGGGCGCCTGAGGGCGTGCTGCCCCTGCCCGTCGTGGGCGGAGAAGGAGAGGAGACTCGATGTCCAAGTCGACGAAGTCGCGCGGATCTCTCACGCTGGTGATGGTGGTGGGCCTGGCCTTCTCGGTGGGGGGCTGGGTGGCAAGCCCCGTCGAGGCGGCCGAGGTGGTGGTGGCCCCCGAGTCGGTACCCTGCAGCCCACCGCTGGACCTCGCCGCGGTCGCCGGCCCCTCGGCGGAGCCGCAGCTCTGCCAGCCCGAGGCGACTCCCGCCGCCGAGGGCACCGTGCCGGAGCCCGAGTTCCTGGCCAAGCGCAAGCTCGGCTTCTGCCACTGCGGCTGCTCGGCAACCCCCACCTGCCGCACCAGCGCGGACTGCGGCGGAGCCTCCTGCGATACCGTGATCAGCTGCTGCTGAGGCCGAGCAGGCCTTCCGCTCCACCTGGCCGAGGGAGCCTCTCGCCGCCCCCTCGGCCAGCCCTTCCAGGCCCCACTGGAGGCCGTGCTAGCATTCGCTAGGCGGCCTCCGCCGCCCTTCCAGAACCCCCGAGGCCCTCCCCATGATCACCACGGCTCAAAAGTCGATCGTCCTCAACACCGCGATCCCCGGCCCGCGCTCTCAGGCCTTGCTCGAGCGGCGGCTGGCGGCGGTGCCCCGCGGCATCTCGTTTACCGCCCCCTTGTTCGTGGAGCGCGCCGAGGGCGCCTTGCTCCACGATGTCGACGGCAACACGCTGATCGACTTCGCCGGCGGCATCGGCACTCTCAACATGGGCCACGCTAACCCGGCGGTGGTGGAAGCGGTGCAGAAGCAGGTGGCCCGGCTCACCCACACCTGCTTCTCGGTGGCGATGTACGAGCCCTACGTGGCCCTGGCCGAGAAACTCAACGAAGTGACGCCGGGCCGCTTCGCCAAGAAGACGCTGCTTGCCAACAGCGGCGCCGAGGCGATCGAGAACGCCGTCAAGATCGCCCGCCACGCCACCGGCCGCCCGGGCGTGGTGGTGTTCGAGCACGCCTTCCACGGCCGCACCCTCCTCGCCATGACCATGACCAGCAAGGTCAAGCCGTACAAGCTCGGCTTCGGGCCCTGGGCCCCCGAGGTGTACCGCATGCCCTATCCCTACCTCTACCGGCGCGAGGCTCCGGCCTCCGAGGCGGCCTTCGCGGCCGAGATCGACGAGTTCTTCTACACCTACACGGCGCCGGAGAACGTGGCCTGCGTGGTGATGGAGCTGGTGACCGGCGAGGGCGGCTTCGTGCCGGCGCCGCCGGAGTATGTGCGGGCGCTCAGCCGCTACTGCCGGGAGCACGGCATCCTCTTCGTGGCCGACGAGGTGCAGACCGGCTGGGGCCGCACCGGCAAGCTCTTCGCGAGCGAGCACTACGGCCTCGAGCCGGACATCCTCACGCTCGCCAAGTCGATGGGCGGCGGCCTGCCGATCTCCGCCGTGACCGGCCGGGCCGAGGTGATGGACAGCGCCCAGCAGGGCGGCCTTGGCGGCACCTACCTGGGCAACCCGGTGGCCTGTGCGGCGGCGCTCGCGGCGATCGACTACCTCGAGCGCAACCGCCTGGTGGAGAGGGCCCAGGAGATCGGCCGAACGGTCGAGCGGCGTTTCGCCGCCTTCGCCGAGCGCTTCCCCTTCGTGGGCGATGCCCGCGGGCTGGGGGCCATGCGGGCTCTCGAGATCGTGCGCGACAAGGCCTCGAAGGCCCACGACAAGGAGACCACCCAGGCGGTGATCCAGCGGGCCTACCTGAACGGCCTGCTGCTGGTGGCCGCCGGCACCCACGGCAACATCATCCGCACGCTGATGCCCCTGGTGATCACCGACGACCAGCTGAGCGAAGGCCTGGACGTGCTCGAGGCCGCACTGGCGGGAGGCTAGGGGGATGTCGATCGCCACGGTGAACCCTGCCACCGGCGAGACCGTTCGCGAGTTCGCCGCCCACTCGCCGGCCGAGGTGGAGGCCCGCCTGGCCCGCGCTTCGGCCACTTTCGCGAGCTGGCGGCGGGTGCCGTTTCCCGAACGGACGGCCCGCATGCACCGGGCGGCGGAGATTCTCGAGAGCGAGAAGCGCCGCTTCGGCGAGCTGATGACCCTCGAGATGGGCAAGCCGATCGGCGCGGCTGTGGCGGAGGCCGAGAAATGCGCCTGGGTGTGCCGCTACTACGCCGAGCACGCCGAGCGCTTCTTGGCCGACGAGCCGGCGGCCACCGACGCCTCCCGGAGCTTCGTGGCCTACCAGCCGCTGGGGGTGGTGCTGGCGGTGATGCCCTGGAACTTCCCCTTCTGGCAGGTGTTCCGTTTCGCCGCGCCGGCGCTGATGGCCGGCAATGTGGGCCTGCTGAAGCATGCCTCGAACGTGCCGCAATGCGCGCTCGCGATCGAGGAGATCTTCCTCCGCGCGGGCTTCCCCGAGGGTTGCTTCGAGGCCCTGCTGGTGGGCCCGGAGGCGGTGGCCGGGCTGATCGCCGACGGGCGGGTGGCGGCGGTCACCTTGACCGGCAGCGAAGGAGCCGGCGTGGCGGTGGGGCGGGCGGCCGGCGCCGAGATCAAGAAGGCCGTGCTCGAGCTGGGCGGCAGCGATCCCTTCGTGGTGATGCCCTCGGCGGACCTCGAAGCGGCGGTGGCCACGGCGGTCAAGGCGAGGACGATCAACAACGGCCAGTCCTGCATCGCGGCCAAGCGCTTCATCGTTCACCAGGCCATCGCGGCGCCGTTCCTCGAGCGCTTCACCGCCGGCATGGCTGCCCTCAAGGTGGGGGACCCGATGGAGCCCGCCACCGAGATCGGCCCCCTCGCCACACCCAAGATCCTCGAAGAGCTCGACGCCCAGGTGCAGAGCTCCGTCGCTCAGGGGGCCCGCCTTCTCGCCGGCGGCCATCGCCTCCCCCGACCGGGCAACTTCTACGCCCCCACCGTGCTGGCGGACCCCGCCCCGGGAACCGCGGCGGACTGCGAGGAGCTCTTCGGGCCAGTGGCCTCGGTGTTCACCGTGGCGAATCTGGACGAGTCCATCGCCCGTGCGAACCACCCGAGCTTCGGCCTCGGCGCCTCGGTGTGGACCCGCGACGCCGCCGAGCAGGAGCGGCTGATCCGCGAGATCGAAGCCGGATCGGTGTTCGTCAACGGCATGGTCAAGAGCGATCCCCGCCTGCCCTTCGGCGGCATCAAGCGCTCCGGCTTCGGCCGCGAACTCGCCGCCCAGGGCATCCGCGAGTTCGTGAACGTCAAGACCGTGTGGGTGGCTTAGGGGCGGGATCTCCTGCCGCATGTCGCTTGGTTGCGAGAAATGGCTCAGGACGCCGTCCTTGCTACACTAGCTCCATGACTCGCCTACAGATCGACGAGCTGCTCTCGCTTCCTGCGCAAGAACGGATCGAGCTTGCGGAGCGCCTCTGGGAGAGCGTGACCGAAGAGGCTTTGCCGGAGTGGCAGGCGGATCTCCTGGACCGGAGGCTGGCGGAGGTGGAGCAGGACCCCAGCCGCTGGGTGAGCTGGGACGAGGCAATCGCTCCGGCCAGAGCTTCTCTCGCCCGCAGGAAGGCATGAAGCGACGCTTTCACCCGGAAGTCGGGCACGACATCGAAGAAGCAGCCGACTGGTACGAAGAGCGCAAGACGGGGCTCGGCGGGACTTTCCTGGCAGCACTCGAGTCGTGCCTGGAGCGCATCGAGGAGCAGCCGGCTCTCTACCAGCGGGTCCGAGGAGCCATCCGGAGAGCGCCCCTGCCCCGGCCCTTCCCACACGGGGTTTTCTACCGAAGCCACCCGGAGGTGCTCGAAGTTCTCGCAGTTCTCCACCCCGCCCGAAATCCCAGGATCTGGAGCGAGCGAGGTCGATAGAAACAGGATCTTCGCGGTGGCTGGTTTCGTTCCTGCCTAGCGAGCCGTGCTGGGCAGCGGGGCCGCTCCGGGGTGTAGCCGGGCCCGGTAGAGGGCGGCTTTGGGGGAGTTGCGCCTCTGGTGGAGGCTCACCAGCTGCCGAAGTGCCTCCTGGGTGGCCGGGGCGCTTTCCCCAGCCTGAGTTTCGAGCACGGCCAGGGCCTCGAGGAGCAGGGGCTCGGCGTCCGCCATCTGACCCCCTGTCACCAGGCTGCCACCGAGCAGGGTGAGAGCTCGGGCCAGAGGCAGAGCCGGCGGTGGGGTCGCCGAAGAGGCGATTTCGACCGCCTCGCGAGCCGCGTCTCGCGCTCCCTGCCAGTTCCCTTCGGCGAGCAGGCATCGGGCAAGCGCTTCCAGGCCAAGGCCCACCTGCAGGTCCTTCTCGCCGAGCGTTCGGCGTCGGACGGCCAGCACTTCGCGGTAACCCTGCTCGGCCAGAGCGTAGTCCTTGCGAGCCAGGCGGACGTTCGCCAGCAGAACCTGGCTCTCGAGCGATTCAGGGTTGTCGGGCCCCAGCAGTCGTCGGCGCATCGCGAGGCCTTCTTCCTGGAGCTCCAGAGCGCGGTCGAACTCTCCTCGGCCGGTTGCCACCTCGCCGAGAGCCGCCAGGGTCAGTCCCACCTCGGGGTGCTCCGCGCCGAGAACCTTGCGGCGGATCGCCAGAGCCCTCTCGAGGTGAGTTCCGGCTTCGGCGAAGCGGCCTTGACCCATCAGCACCAGAGCCAGGTTGGTGAGCGTGTCGGCCACTCGGGTGTGCTCGGGGCCGTAGATCTTCTCGCGCAGCTCGAGCGCTCGCCGGTGCAGGGGCTCTCCGGCGAGGGGTCCGCGCGCCTCGTCGACCACCAGAGCGAGGTTGTCGAGCACATCGGCCACGCGATCTCCCTGGCCTCGAGCTTGGCGGAAGTCGAGCACCTTTCGCAGTGTGCGTTCGGCCTCGCCCAGCTGCCCCAGTCGCCACAGCGCCACGCCGAGGTTGTTGTGTGTGCGAGCGAGTTCGTCCGGCGAGGTCCCGGGGAGCCGCTGCTTGAGCTCGAGCGAGGCTTGCAGCTCGGCTCGCGCCTCGTTGTATCTCTCCAGGCGCAAGTCGATGATGCCCAGGTCGTTCCAGCTCGCTGCGACCAGCGGATGCTCTGGTCCGAGCAAACGCTGGCGCAGTTCGAGGGCCCGCTTCGCGAGGTCGCGGGCCTCGCCCAGAGCTCCCTGGAAGTTCTTGATCCTCGCGAGGTTGCGCAAGCTGTCGGCCACCTTGGCGCTCTCTGGCCCATAGGCCCGCTCGCGGGCCTTGAGTGCCGCCTCGGTGAAGAAGGCCGCCTGCTCAGGCAGCTGCAGATTGAGGTAGACCTGGCCGAGCGTCTCCATCAGATCGGCCTGCACTTCCGGCTGGCCCTGCAGGTCTCGCTGCACCCGTTCGGCGCCCGAGTCGAGAATCTCGCGGGCGGTGAGGCTCTGAGGATCCTTGCCGAAAGGATCGGCCACTTTGAAGACGTCCGTCAGAACCTGCGTCACCTGCTCCGCCCGCGCCGCTTCACGCTCGGCGCGGGTTTTCTCCTCGCTGAGGCGATGGGCGAGGAGGGCCATGGCGATGCCGAAGCCGAGCAGGGCCAGCAGTGCCGTGCCGCCCAGGGCGACGCCCAGGGGATGCCGGGCGACCAGCTTGCCGGTGCGGTAGGCGAGGGTGCTCGGCCTAGCCTCCACCGGCTGGCCCTGGAGGTGGCGCTCGAGATCCTCGGCCAGGGCTTCGGCCGAGCTGTAGCGCCGCCGCGGGTCGGCGGCCAGGGCCCGCTGCACGATGTTGTCGAGGTCGCCGGCCAGCCGGCGGGCCAGCTTGCGCGCGTC
>CALMKX010000199.1 GCA_937867335.1 uncultured Acidobacteriota bacterium | reverse complement strand
CGGCGTGCCGGACGCCTCGATCAAGTTCACGTTCAGCGGCACGGGCCCGGTGCACACGGCCCGGGGCCACGGCCATCGTCCCACCAACGGTTCCATCGCCCGCAATGTCGACTCGTTGATGTCGACGATGACGATGGGGGATGCCGCATCGAGGGGACGGGCGGTGTAGTTCACGCGCTCGTCGTAGGTCGTGTTTTCGAGTCGCGTGAGGACGTCGAGCGTCGTCGGCTCGAACCGGGTGAGGAGGAGCGCCACGGCCGCGCTGCCCAGGCCAAGCAGCAGGGCGAGGGCCAGGAGCGCGAGGAGCGTGCGCTTCACGGGGCGAGGCTCAGCGGTTGGGCGGTGGCGGAGGAGCTTCGGAAGCGCTGTCGTCCGGCGGCGCCGGGGCGCTCTCGGCGTCCTCCGGGCTGGTGGGATCACCTTCCTCGGGCATCCGCTCGCCGGCCTTGGGGCTGTAGAAGGCCCGTTGCTGGAACCAGGGCAGGCTGAGCACGGAGTCTGCGGCGCCGGTGCCGCCCGGCTCGGTTCCGGCCAGGAAGGCCACCTCGATCGCGCCGGGCGTGCCGGCGGCGGCCTTGCCGCCCGAGGCCCGGCTCACCCAGGCGGTCACCACGCCGTCCGGGAAAGAGAACCGCTCGTTCTTGGTGATCCAGCCGGTCTTCAGGCCGTCGAGGGCGATGTCTTTCCAGATCGGCACCGCCACTTTGTCGCCGGCCATGCCGTGGCCCATGCTGTGGGGGCGGTCGTAGCCCACCCAGACGCCCATCGTGTAGCGCGGTGTGAAGCCCACGAACCAGGCGTTGCTGTAGTCGTTGGTGGTGCCGGTCTTGCCGGCGATGTCGAGCTCGAGCTCGGAGAGGGCTCGGGCCGTACCGCGGTCCACCACGCCCTCGAGCATGCGGCGCAGCACGGCGGCGACTTGCGGCGAGGTCACCAGGCGGGTGCGCGGCGAGTGGCGCTCGAGCACATTGCCTTCCGGAGTGGCCACCTTCTCGAGCAGATAGGGCTCCATCCACACGCCGCCGTTGGCGATCGACGAGTACGCGGCAGTGAGCTCGAGGGGCACCAGGTCGGCGGCGCCCAGGGCGATGCTGGGATAGGGCGGCAGATCGGTGGAGATGCCGGCGCGGCGGGCGAACTGGATCACCTTGTCGAGGCCCACGGCGTCGGAGAGCTTCACCGCGCTGACGTTGAAGCTCTGCTCGAGGGCCCGCTGCAGGGTGACGATGCCGTAGTAGGTGTTGTAGTAGTTGTGCGGGCTGTAGGAGAGCCGGCCGTCGGCGCCCTTGAGCCACACCGGCGCGTCGAAGATGGTGTCGGCCGGGGTGTAGCCGTTCTCCAGGGCCGTGCCGTAGACGAACATCTTGAATGCCGAGCCGGCCTGACGGCGGGCCTGGGTGGCGCGGTTGAACTGGTTGCGGCCGAAATCCCAGCCGCCGGCCATGGCCCGCACCGCGCCGGTGGCGGATTCGATCACCATCGCTGCGCCCTGGAGCTCCGGCTCCTGCTCGAGGCGCAGGATGGGCGGCCCGCCCTCTTTCAGGGGCGCGATGCGGAACCAGGCCACGTCGCCGCGGTTGAGCAAGCGGTTGGGCTGAGTCTTGCCGGTCCAGGCGATGCCCTCGGGGGTGAGGGTGAGCACCTCGTCGAGGTGCTTGATGCGCGCCGAGCTGGGAGTGCTCTCGAGCACCACGCCCTCGAACCAGTTGTCGGCCACGGCCCGGGGCGCGCTCCAGGACTTGAGCTCGGCCTCCTCCGCCTTGCCGCTCACCTTGGACTGGGGGCCGCGATAGCCCCGGCGGTGGTCCAGCCGCAGCAGACCCTCGCGCAGGCCCTGGTCCACCGAGCGCTGGATAGCGAGGTCCAGGGTGGTCTCCACCTTGAGCCCGCCTTCGAGCAGGGAGGTGGTGCCGAGGGTCGTTTCCAGGTGGCGGCGGATCTCCTCGGCGAAGTAGGAGCCGCTCTCCTCCCGCGGGCCATGAGGCACCACCTTGAGCGGCTCGCCCACGGCGTCGTGATACTGCAGGCGGTCGATGTAGCCGTCCTCGAGCATGCGTTCGAGCACATGGTTGCGGCGCTCGAGCACGGCCTTGGCGTTGTTGTAGGGCGAGTAGCGGCTGGGCCGCTGGAAGATTCCGGCGAGAGTGGCTGCCTCGGGCAGCGAGAGCTCGCCCACCGTCTTGCCGAAGTAGTAATTGGCGGCGGCGGCCACACCGTATTGGCCGTGGCCGAGGTAGGGGTAGTTGAGGTAGAGGGCGAGAATCTGCTCCTTGCTGTAGTTCTTCTCGAGCTCCACCGCCAGGAAGGTCTCTTCGATCTTGCGTCGCCAGGTCTTCTCCGAGGTGAGGAAGAGCTGGCGGGCGAGCTGCATGGTGAGCGTCGAGGCCCCTTCTCGGTTGTGGCCACGGCGCAAGTTGGTCACCATCGCCCGCACGATGCCCGTGAGGTCGAGGCCGCCGTGGCGGTAGAAGTTCTTGTCTTCCACGGCGATCACCGCCTGCTTGATGCGCTCCGGGAATTGCTGGGGGGAGAGCACGATCCGGCGCTGGCGGGCGAAAGAGGAGTAGACCTGGCCTTCGTGGTCGTAGAGCTGGGTGATGCGGGAGGGGGTGAAATCGGCCAGGGATTCCACCCGCGGCATGTGGATCGCCGCGGCCACCGCCACCCCCACGCCGCTGCCCAGGGCGGCCACCACCAGGGCCGGCCACAGGCGTCGCAGCCAGCGCCG
>CALMKX010000198.1 GCA_937867335.1 uncultured Acidobacteriota bacterium | reverse complement strand
GTTCGCGTTCCTGGTGTACTGGATCGTGATGGCGCGGCGGGGCGGGCTGGGCGGCAAGGCGGTGCCCTTCTCGGCCTGGCGCTTCAGGTACTCGCCGCGGGCTTGCTCCAGCTTGGCCAGGGCTGCTCGAGTGAGGTAGCCCTCGCCGACCAGGAACTGCCCGAGATCGGTTGCCAGGGCGGATTGCCGCTTCTTGCGCAGCGCCTCGGCGACTTGATCTTCGGTGAGCAGCTTGAAATGGAGGGCCAAGCGGCCCAGCAGCAGCTCGTACTCCGACTCGGCCTGGCTCATTTCCTCCCTCGAGACCTACAGAGCTTCCAATTCGCCGCGGCGATTTTTCAGTGACCTTCCTGCTGCCGATGCCCTTCGATGATCTTCTCCACCACGCTCGGGTCGGCGAGGGTGGTGACGTCGCCCAGCTGATCGTAGATCCCTTCCGCCACTTTGCGCAGGATCCGCCGCATGATCTTGCCGGAGCGAGTCTTGGGCAGGCCGGGCACCACCTGGATGCGGTCCGGGGTGGCGATCGGCCCGATCGCCGTGCGCACCTGCTGTTTGAGCGCTCCCACCAGCTCTTTGGCGTCGGCCTTCTCGTAGCCAGGAGTGACGATCACGTAGGCGTAGATGCCGGTGCCCTTGATCTCGTGGGGGAAACCCACCACCGCGGCCTCGGCCACAGCTTCGTGCTCGACCAGCGCGCTTTCCACTTCGGCGGTGCCGAGGCGGTGACCGGAGACGTTGAGCACGTCGTCCACCCGGCCGGTGATCCAGTAGTAGCCGTGTTCGTCCCGGCGGCAACCGTCGCCGGTGAAGTAGAGGCCCGGGAAGCGCGTGAAGTAGGTGTCCCGGAAGCGCTGGTGGTCGCCGTAGATGGTGCGCGCCTGGCCCGGCCAGGAGCCGCGCAGGCAGAGGTTGCCGGCCACCGCGTTGCCGTGGATCTCGTTGCCGGCGTCGTCCACCAGCAAGGGCTCCACTCCCGGCAGAGGCAGAGTGGCCGAACCCGGCTTGGCCGGCGTGGCTCCCGGCAGGGGGGAGATCAGGATGCCGCCGGTTTCGGTCTGCCACCAGGTGTCCACCACGGCGCAGCGCCCTTCGCCGACAACATCGTGGTACCAGCGCCAGACTTCCGGGTTGATCGGCTCGCCCACGGTGCCCAGAATGCGCAGGCTCTTGCGGCTGGCGCGCTTCACGAAGTCGTCGCCCTCGCGGGCGATCGCCCGCAGCGCGGTCGGCGCGGTGTAGAAGATGCTGATGCCGAGCTCGTCCACCATCTGCCAGTAGCGGCCGGCATCCGGGTACACCGGAATCGACTCGAACATCACCGTGGTGGCCCCGTTGGCGAGCGGGCCGTAGACGATGTAGCTATGGCCGGTCACCCAGCCCACGTCGGCGGCGCAGCAGTAGATGTCGTCCGGCTTCAGGTCGAAGACCAGTCGGTGGGTCAGGGTCACATAGACCAGGTAGCCGCCGGTGGTGTGCAGCACGCCCTTGGGCTTGCCGGTCGAGCCCGAGGTGTAGAGGGTGAAGAGGGGGGATTCGGAGTCCATCCATTCCACCGGGCAGGTGGCCCGCTGCTTGGCTGCCTCTTCTTCGAGCCAGAAGTCCCGGCCTTCCTCCATCGGCACATCGGCGTCGGTGCGCCGGGCCACCAGCACCCGCTCGACCCCCACGAGCCCCTCCACCGCCTGGTCCACTGTGTGTTTCAAGGCGATGCGCTTGCCGCCGCGCAGACCTTCGTTGGCGGTGACGACCATCCGCGCCCCGGCGTCGAGGATGCGCCCGCGCAGGGACTCGGCCGAGAAGCCCGCGAAGACCACCGAGTGCACCGCGCCGATGCGCGCGCAGGCGAGCATGGTGTAGGCGAGCTCGGGGATCATCGGCAGGTAGATGCACACCCGGTCGCCCCGTCGCACGCCGTGGGCGATCAAGGTGTTGGCCACCCGGCCCACCTCGCGCTGGAGCTCGCGGTAGGAAATGGAGCGATAGGTGCCGGGCTCGTCCCCGGCCCAGAGGATGGCGGTCTTCTCCGGCTGGCTGGCGGCGTGGCGGTCCACACAGTTGTAGCAGGCGTTGAGCTTGCCGCCGAGGTACCAGCCGAAATCCACGTTGGCGAAATCGCCCTCGAGCACCTGGGTGGGCTCGGCGAACCAGTCGACCACCCTGGCCTGCTCGCGCCAGAAGCCGGCCGGGTCCGCGAGCGAGCGACGATAGAGCTCCTGGTACTGCTCCAGGCTCGAGATCTCGGCCTGCTGAGCGATCTGCGGCTTGACCGGAATCATCCCGCTCCCTCCGTCTTGAAGTACCCGCCGATTCTAGCCTGAGCCCTGCATCCCCGACGACGCAGGCCGAGGACTCAGCGCCACCCGTGGCCAGAATCGCGAAGGCGATCCCAGCGCTCTAGAGCCCAGTCCAGTAGACTGCCCTCCGGGCCGCGTCCCTCGCGGCCTGGAGACTTGCCATGCGAACCGTGATCACCGGCGGCTCGGGCTTGATCGGCCGCGAGCTCGCGCAGAGCCTGGCGTCCGAGGGCCGGGAAGTGGTGGTGCTCTCGAGGAGCCCTGGGGCCGTCGCGGGCCTGCCCCGTGGAGTGCGTGCCGAGGCCTGGGACGGCGAGAGCGTGGGCCCCTGGGCCCAGCTGTTGGCCGGCGCCGCGGTGGTGCTCCTGGCCGGAGATCCGCTCTCGAAGGGGCGCTGGACGGCCACGAAGAAGCGGCGCATTCTCGAAAGCCGGGTACGCTCGAGCCGGGCGATCGCCGCGGCCGTGGCCGCGGCCCCGGAGCCGCCCGCGGTGGTGGTCCAGGGCTCGGCCGTGGGCTTCTACGGCGACCGCGGCGAGGAAGTCCTCACCGAAGCCTCCTCACCGGGCACGGGCTTCCTCCCGGAGGTCTGCCAGCAGTGGGAGGCGGCCACGGCGGAGCTCGAGGCGCGCGGGGTGCGGCGCCCTCGCGTGCGCACCGGCGTGGTGCTCTCGCCTCGAGGCGGCGCTCTGCCGCAGATCGCCTTGCCCTTCCGCCTCTTCGCCGGTGGCCCGGCCGGCAACGGTCGCCAGTACTTGCCGTGGATCCACTGGCAAGACGAAGTGGCTGCGCTGCGTTTTCTGATCGACCACCCCACGGCCACCGGCCCCTTCAACCTGACCGCACCGGAGCCGGCGAGCTCGAGAGATTTCGCCCGCACCCTCGGGCAGGTGCTCGGCAGGCCGAGCTTCGTGCCGGCCCCGGCCTTCGCTTTGCGCCTCGCCCTGGGCGAGAAAGCGGCGCTGGTGCTCGAGGGCCAGAGGGTGATGCCCCAGCAGCTGCTCGAGCTGGGGTTCCGATTCCGCTTCCCCGAGCTGCGCGCGGCCCTGGAGGATCTCCTGGGGTGAGGGCCGTCGGCTCCTCGGCCGCCCTTCGGGTGGATCTCGCCTTCGTTCTCCTCGCCGCCCTGGGTTGCGGGGGTAAGGGCCAGCCTCCCGCCCCATCGGCGGGCCCCGCGGGAGCCCAGACCGAGATCCCGGGCGGAACCTTCACCATGGGCACGAACCGCGGCTTCCCCTACGAAGGTCCCGTCCACGAAGTGGAACTCGGCCCGTTCCGGCTGAGCCGTCATGAGGTCACCGTCGGCGAGTTCGCGGCCTTCGTGGCCGCCACCGGCTACCGCACGGAGGCCGAGAAGTTCGGCTGGTCGGAAGTCTTCGACCGCGACGAGCACCGGTGGCTGCGCCGCGACGGCGCCTTCTGGCAGGAGCCCGAGAAGCCCGGGGAGCGGGCCGACGCCCGGCTGCCGGTGACCCAGGTCTCCTGGAACGACGCCGTGGCTTTCTGCCGCTGGCAGGGCGGCCGCTTGCCCACCGAAGCCGAGTTCGAATTCGCGGCCCGCTCCGGGCGCAGCGGCCAGGAGCTGGCCTGGGGCGATCAGCTTGTGCCCGCCGGCCGCTATCTGGCGAACTTCTGGCAGGGCTCCTTTCCCGAGGAGGACACCGGGGCAGACGGCTTCCGCGGCCCGGCGCCGGTGGGCAGCTTCCCGCCCAACGACTTCGGCCTCTACGACCTGGTGGGCAACGTCTGGGAATGGGTTTCGGACTGGTACGCTCCCGACTACTATGCCGCGAGCCCCCGCCGTTCCCCCCAGGGCCCGAGCGAAGGCACCGAGCGGGCGATCCGCGGCGGCTCCTTCCTCTGCAGCGAGAGCTACTGCGCCGGCTTCCGTCTGGCGGCCCGCAGCCATGCCACGCCGGACAGCGCCATGAACAACCTGGGGTTCCGCTGTGCGAGCTAGGCTCGCCAAGCGGCTCGCGGCCGCGGCCGGGCTCTGGGCCCTCGGCTGCGGTGGCGCCAAGGCGCCGCTGCCCTCGGCTCAGGTGCCCCCCGGCCCCCACCCCAACATCCTCTTCATCGTGGTGGACGATCTCTCGACCACCCTGCCGATCTACGGCCACCCGGAAGTGAAGGCCCCCGGCATCGAGGAGCTCGCCCGGCGCGGCACGGTGTTCGAGCGAGCCTACTGCCAGTACCCAATCTGCAACCCCTCCCGCACCTCGTTCTTGAGCGGGCGGCGCCCGGAGTCGACGGGTGTCTTCGTCAACCGCACGCGGCCGGATGTCCGGCTCGCTCCGGCTCTTTTCCTGCCCAACGAGCTCCATCGCCTGGGCTATTACACTTTGCGCGCGGGCAAGATCTTCCACGGCTCGGGAGCCGAGAGCCTCGGCCAATGGGACCGCAACGCGCCGATCACTTTCGCCGTGCCGCCTCCCGGCGAGAAAATCGATCCAGCCAGCCGCCAGTCCCGGGGCGATCACGAGGAGGGAGACGAAGAGGGTCTCGGCCTGCTGACCAAGATCCGCATCGTGCCGGACGCCGAAGCCGAGCCCCTGCGCGACCGTCGCATCTCCCAGCACACCGTGCGCGAGCTCAAGAAGGTAGCGCGCCAGGGCGGCCGCTTCTTCTTCGCCCTCGGCTTCGCCCGCCCGCATCTGCCGTTCGAGGCCCCGGCCCGTTTCTTCGCGCTCTACCCGCCGGAGTCGATTCAGCTGGCAGAGCAACCTCCTGCCGGAGCTCCCCCGGTTCCCGCCGCCGCGCTCAAGGGCCGGGCCTTCGTGCCGGCCATGAGCGAGGCGGCACAGCGCAAGGCCAAGGCCGCCTACTACGCCTCCCTGAGCTTCATGGACGGCGAGCTCCTGCCCCTGTGGCAGGCGCTCGACCAGCTGGACCTGTGGAAGTCCACCATCGTGGTGCTCACTTCGGACCACGGCTTCCAGCTCGGCGAGCACGGCCTGTGGGGCAAGCTCTCGCTCTACGAGGAAACGCTGCGGGTGCCGCTCATCATCGTGGCCCCCGGCCTGCCGGGAGGCCAGCGCTCCGTGCAGCCGGTGGAGCTGGTGGATCTCTATCCCACGCTCTTCGAGCTCGCCGGCTTGCCGCCGCCGCCGGGCCTCGAAGGCCGCAGCCTCGCGCCCTTGCTGAGGAATCCGCAGGCTCCCTGGGAGTTCCCGGCCGTGAGCGTGATGCGCGGCAGCTCTGCCCGCAAGGACCTCGCCCTCAGCATCGCCACCGAACGCTACCGCTACACCGAGTGGGGAGGCCCGGAAGAGGCAGAGCTCTACGACCTCCGGGCGGACCCGCTCGAGCTCAAGAACCTCGCGGCCGACCCGGCCCTGGGCGCGGAGAAGCAGCGTCTCTCGCGCCAGGTCGCGGCCGCCCGCGAGCGCTTCGAGCGCGCCCAGTGAGAGCCGGCTCGCTGTTCCTGCGCCCCGAGAAAGGAAGCTCCCATGACCGCGACCTCCGCTGAATCCTCCGCTCCCGTCACTGAAGTGGCGGTCGCCAGCGAAGGCTCGGGCCTGCGCCAGCAGGTGCGTGCCGGCCGGCACGTTCTGGTAGCCGACGAGCCCGTGGCAGCCGGCGGCGAGGATGCCGGCCCCGGCCCCTACGAGCTGCTGCTGGCGGCTCTGGGCGCCTGCACCGCGATGACGCTCAAGCTCTACGCCGGGCGCAAAGGCTGGCCCCTCGAGCAGGTGGAAGTGCGCCTGAGCCACACCAAGATCTACGCCCGGGACTGCGAGGATTGCCAGACCCGCGAGGGCAAGCTCGACCGCATCGAGCGGGAGATCCACCTGGCCGGCCCCCTCGACGCGGAGCAGCGGGCACGCTTGCTCGAGATCGCGGACCGCTGCCCGGTGCACCGCACCCTGACCTCCGAGATCCAGATCCGCACCCGGCTCGCCTGAGCCTGGCCTTCGAGGCCAGAAATCTCTCGGAGCGTGTCGATTCGGCCCGGGTTCGTTCGTCGAGAGGGAAGAGACGGACCTATGAACCCCAAGGAGACAGAACCATGCGCTTCCTCATCACTGCCCAGCCCGGCCCGAACAGCCACCACCCCGGCCCGAACGATCTCTTCGACGAGAAGCTCTTCGTGGCCTACATGAAGTACAACGAGGAGATGCACAAGGCCGGCGTACTGGTGGCGGCTGAGGGCTTGAACCCGGAGGGCAAGGGGGCCCGCATCGAGGTGAAGGACGGCAAGCGTGTGGTGGTGGACGGGCCCTTCGCCGAAGCCAAGGAGCTGGTGGGCGGCTTCTACGTCGTAGAGGTCGGCTCGCTCGAGGAGGCCGTCGCATGGGCCCTGCGCTGCCCCACCGGCATGGGCTTCGACGACATCCAGGAGATCCGCCCCCTCACCACCGACGCCGACCTGCCGCCTCATCTCCTCGACCTCATCCGCCAGAGTGCGCCCGAGTGGAGCCGGACGCTGATCAAGGAGAAGTAGGCTGCCGCCACCAGGGAAGCCGGTGCGGCGCGGGGCTACGGGGCCGGCGCCGTGCCGGCCCTCTTGCGGGCGAGGGCCGCAGCCAGGCTGGAGACGATCTCCTCCTCGCCGAGGGCGAGGTTCTCGAGGGTGAGGTCTGCCGAGACCGGAGCTGCCATGGCGAGCTCGTAGACCTTGCGGATGCCTTCAAGGCTCAAGGGGATCTGGTGCGTCGGGTCCCGCCGGGCGATGCGCTCGAGGCAGAGCTCGAGCGGGGCGTTCAGGCGGACCACCAGGGTCTGGCCCGGCGGCGCCAGGCTCAAGAGGTCGTCCAGGAGCTCCGCCGAGGCGCCCGTGGTCTCCACGCAGATCGTTCCATTTCTCTCCAGGGCGTCCCGAATTCCCGGATGTACCCGGCGAATGCCGCCCGCCACGTCCGGAGAGCGCCCTGCTGCCGCGCACTCCGCGTGGTAGGCCATCCACAGCGGCTCGACATGGAAGAACAACACCCCCAGCCGCCGCTCCAGAATGCGGCCGATATGGCTCTTGCCACTCCCCTTCGGGCCCACGAGTACTACCAGCATGGGGCGATTCTGGCTTGCGGAACTCCCACCTTGCAGCTGTTCCGCTAGGAGCCCTGGGGTAGCTGCAGGCGCTGCGTCCAATACCCCGGGCGCCGTCTCTGGTGGGCGACAGCGTAGATCTGAGGGCCCAGGTCCTCATCCTCGCGAAACACGATCGAATAGGGGAATCGACGCAAGGGGTAGGTCCTCAACCCTCCTGGCTGGCGTGTGCCGAGGGCCTGGTTCGATTGAAGGACGTCCAGGACTCTTTCGAACTCATCCAGGAAGGTATGAGCGATGGCCGGGCTGGCATGCTCTGCATAAAAGAGTGCGGCTTCGCCCAGCTCCGCCTCCGCCGCCTCGTGGAGCCAGTAGCTCACGCGAGTCGGGCGCGCACCCGAGCCATCGCCTCCGAGCCAGGCACCATCTTGGCCCGGCCGGCTTGGAAGTCGGCTTCCCGTTGCAGTGCCTCGGCCACCCAGGCTCGCTCGATGTCCTGCAACTCGGAAGCGGGCGCGAAGCTCTGCAGGAGGCGTTCGAGAAGGTGCGCGCGGTCCTCGGGGGCCAGGCTCAGCACCTCGTCTTCGAGTTCTGCTAGGGGAAGGGCCATATTCGCTCCTCGGAAGGCGGCTCCGTTCAAGGATGCCACAACTCTCTATCCTCAGGTTACAATCCCGCCGTGGCGGAAATGCGGCGTATCCTCCACTGCGATATGGACTGTTTCTACGCGGCGGTCCATATGCGGGACGACCCGAAGCTCAAGGGCTTGCCGGTGGTGATCGGGGGGGACCCGGCCGGGCGGGGGGTGGTGGCGGCTGCGAGCTACGAGGCGCGGGCCTTCGGGGTGCACTCGGCCATGCCGGCAGCCCGGGCGGTGCGGCTGTGCCCGGGGGCGGTGTTCTTGAAGCCGGATTTTTCCCGCTACCGCCGCGAATCCGAGGCGATCTTCGCCATTTTCCGCAGCTACACCCCGCTGGTGCAGACGGTGGCCCTGGACGAGGCCTACCTCGACGTTACCGACCACCTGGAAGCCCACGGCTCGGCCACCGCGCTCGCGCGGGACATCCGCCGGCGCGTGCGCGAGGAGCGGGGGCTCACGGTGTCCATCGGCGTGGGGCCGAACCGGCTGGTGGCCAAGATCGCCTCGGACTTCGGCAAGCCGGACGGCCTCACCGTGGTGCCCCCGGGCAGAGTGAAGGAGTTCCTCGAACCGCTGCCGGTGCGCCGCATCCACGGCGTGGGGCCGGCCACCGATCGCGCCCTCGCCGAGCTGGGCATCCTGACCGTGGGGGACCTCGCCCAGCGCTCGCAAGAGGAGCTTGCCGAGCGCTTCGGCCGCCATGGCGAGATGCTCTGGCACTTCGCCCGCGGTGAGGACGAGCGGCCGGTGGAGACCTCGCGCGAGCGCAAGAGCCTGGGCACCGAGCACACCTACAGCCGGGACCTGGTGGACGTGACGGCCATGCAAGCCGAGCTGGTGCGGCTGGCCGGAGAGGTGGCGGCGGGGCTTGCCAAGCGGGGCCTCGAGGCCCGCACGGTGGCCATCAAGGTGCGCTACGGGGACTTCACCACTTTGACTCGCGCCCACACCCTGCCGTTGCCCACGGCCTCGGCCGCCGAGCTCGCCCGCGAGGCCGTGAGCCTGCTCGCCACCACCGAGGTAGCCAGCCGGCCGGTGCGGCTCCTGGGCGTGGTGGCTTCCGGGCTGCAGGACCGCCGCGCCTCTCGCCAGCTGGGGCTCTTCGAAGCGAGCGACTGCTAAGATCCACGCCCGACCCTCACACGAGCGAGAGAGGACGATGAGCGAAGCCCCACCGCCCCCACCTGCCCCAGAGCCTGCCGAGGCCCGGCGCAGCCTCTGGCCCGGCGGCCCCGAGCTGGACCCGGCTTGGTTCCGCTTGCTGTTCTTCTTCGGCGGACTGGCCCTGGCCCTGGTGGTGGTGATCCGCTTCGACAAGATCTTCTTCCCGCTCCTGACCGGCCTCGCCATCGCCTACCTGTTCGATCCGGCGGTTTCCTGGTTCGAGCGCCACGGCCGTTCGCGTTCCTTCGGCGTGTTGATGATCGTGCTCGCCATGCTGCTCGCGGCGGCGGGCTTCCTGTTCTATGTGGTGCCGGCGGTGAGCGACCAGGTCGCCCGCTTGGGCGAGCGGCTGCCGCAGTACCGGGCCCAGGTGGAGCACCAATTCGGGCCCTGGCTCGAACGACTGGAAGCGCGGTACCCGGAGGAATTCGCCAAGGTGCAGGCCAAGGCCCGCGCCGCCCTCGAGGAGAATCTGCCGGACCTCGCGGGAGCCGCCGGTGCCTGGCTCGGCAAGCTCTTCGGCAGTCTCCTCCACGTGGTGTTGGTGGTGCTCAACCTGGTGTTCATTCCGGTCTTCACCTTCTACCTGCTGGTGGATTTTCCCAAGATCAAGCGCGGCGCCCGGGAGCTGATTCCGCTGCCCTATCGCCCCATGGTGCTCGACCGCCTGGCCGAGGTGGACCGCGCCATCGCCGGCTTCGTGCGCGGGCAGCTGACCATCGCCGTGATCCTCGCCGTGGTCAACGCCGTGGGCCTGGCGCTCGCCGGGGTGCCGATCGGCATCGCCATCGGCCTCGCGGCGGGCCTGGCGAACTTCATCCCTTACATGTCGTTGATCGTGGGTCTCGCGCCGGCGCTGCTGCTGTCCTGGGTGGAGCACCAGAGCCTCGCCCGGCTGGGGGCTGTGGTGCTGGTGTTCACGCTCGGCCACATGCTGGAGAGCCTGGTGCTCCAGCCGCGCATCCTGGGCCGCAGCGTGGACCTCCACCCGGTGTGGGTGCTGCTGGCCGTGCTCGCCGGCGGCAGCTTGTTCGGGCTGATCGGCATGCTGGTGGCGGTACCCACCGCGGCGGCGATCCAGGTCTTCGTGCGCCACTGGATCAAGCTCTACAAGGCCAGCCGGATCTACACCGGCGACGTACCCGCAGCGCCCGCCGAGCTGGGGGACTAAACGCCCTCAGCTCTCGCCGAGGGCCTTGTCGAGCTCGCGGCGGTCTCTCTTGGTGGGCCGGCCCAGGCCCCGCTCGCGCCGGATCGGCGGCGCCCGCATCAACCGTTCGATGGGATCGAGGTTGGGCCGAGGAGGGGAGAGGTCCTCGAAGACGCGGGCGGCCTCGGCCTTGGGCAAGGGCTTGTCGTGGAGCTCCTTGACCACCAGCACGCGGGTCCAGTCGCCGACCTCCACCTCCACCCGATCCTCGAGGGCGAGGTGCCGGTGGGCCTTGGCGGGCTGCCCGTTCACCCGCACCCGGCCGAGCGAACAGGCGTGGGTGGCCTGGCTGCGGGTCTTGAACGCCCGGGCCACCTGCAGCCATTTGTCGAGCCGCACGTCCATGGCGGAAAGTCTAGCCTGAGTCCGAGGGGCGCTAGGCCTCGGAGGGGCAGGCACAGCGGCCTGCCCCTGGGTCTGAAACCGCGCCCCTACTCGCCTTTCAGGGCCTCGATCGGGTCCACGGTGGCGGCGCGGCGGGCCGGCAGGTAGCTGGCGAGGGCCGCCACGGCGGCGAGGGCCACGGCGATCAGCGGCAGGGTGCCCTGGTGCGAGCTCGCCACTCCCTCGAGCGTGGCGTCCACCGCCCGAGACACCAGGTACACACCCGGCAACCCCACCAGCAGGCCGATGCCGGTCAGCACCAGGCCCTGGCGGGTGACCATGCTCACCACCGAGCTGTGACGAGCGCCGATCGCGATGCGCACTCCGATCTCGTGGGTGCGCTGGGCCACCGAGTAGGCCACCACGCCGTAGATGCCGAGGGCCGAAAGCAGCAGGGCCACGAGGCCGAAACCACCCACGATCAGGCTGATCGCCCGGGCGCCCGCGAACTCCAGCGCGATGTTCTCCTCGAGGCTGCGTACGGCCTCCACCGGCAACGAAGGGTCGAGAGCGGCGATCGCTTGCCGCACCCCTTCGCCGAGGGCGTCGGGTGTCCGCTCGGTGCGCAGCATCACGCTCATCGTGCGCTTCGCCAGCTGGGCATGGGGCCGGTAGACGATCGGCTGGGCGACTTCCTTGGTGCCGGGAATCCGGCTCTGGACCACATCGGCCACCACCCCCGCCACGGAGACCGCCTTGCCATCGAGCAAGAGGCGTTGGCCGAGCGGGCTTGCGCCCTCGAGGTACTTCTTGGCGAAGGCCTGACTCACCACCACCACCGGCTCGCTGCCGGCGTGGTCCCCGGCGCCGAGAGCGCGGCCCTGGAGCAGGCGAATGCCGAGCACATCGAAGTAGCGCGGTGAGATCTGGAGCGAGATCACCTGCGGCGGCGTGGCGCCTTCGGCGAGCGGCTTGCCCTCGAAGGTGAGCGCGGCCGTGGGGTTGTTGCGGCTGCGCGGCAAGTTCTCCACCACGGCGGCGGCGCGTACTCCTGGCAGCGCAGCCAGCTTCTCGACAGCCTGGGTGTAGCCGTTGGCCACCTGGGCATCCTCCTTGTAGCGGGAAGGAGGCAGGTTCAGGCTGAAGGTGAGCAGATGGCTGGTGTCGAAGCCGGCATTGAGGTTCTTGACCGCCACGATCGAGCGCACCAGAAGGCCTGTGCCGCAGAGCATCACCAGGGCGAGAGCCACCTCCGCCACTACCAGGCCACGGCTCACCAGCCGCTTGCGGCCCCCGAGGGAGCTGCCGCGGGCGCCGTCTTTCAAGGTCGAGGCGAGCTGGGGTCGGGTGGAGATCAGGGCCGGGAAGAGGCCGAAGAGCGCCGCCGCCAGCACCGTCACGCCAGCGGTGAAGCCGAGCACCGGCAGGGACATTCTCGGCAACATCATCTTCGGGATCTCGCTCGCCACCATCTTGTTCAAGCCGTCCTGCAGCACCAGTCCGATGCCGATGCCGGCCAGGCCACCGAGAAGGGCCATCAGCAGGCTCTCGGTGAGGAGCTGGCGGAGCATGGTGCGGCGGCGGGCGCCCAGGGTGGTGCGCAGGGCGAACTCGCGCTGGCGGTCCTGGCCGCGGGCGAGGAGCAAGTTGGCGATGTTGGCGCAGGCGATCAACAGCACCAGGAGCATCGCTCCCTGCATCAGGCTGAGCAGCTGGCGGTCGGTCTTGCCGGGGATCTCCTTGCGAAGATTTTGCGTGCTGAGCGTGAGTCCTCGATTGGCTTCGGGATAGGCGGCAGCCAGGCGGTCGGCAATGCCCTTGAGCTCTGCCTGGGCCGCCTCGTAGCGCACGCCCGGTTTGAGCCGGGCCATGGTGACGATGTCCCGGCGATCGCGGGAGAGCTCACCCTCGAGCGAGAGGGGCACCCAGAAGCCGGCGTCGATCATGATGAACTCGAAGCTCTCCGGCAGTACGCCGACCACGGAGTAGCTCTCGTCGTCGAGCTGGACGGCGGAGCCCACGATGTCGGCGCGGCCGCCGAAGCGACGCTGCCAGAGCTGGTAGGTGAGCAAGGCCACGTGGTCCTGGCCGGCGTGGGCCTCCTCGGGGCGGAACAGGCGGCCGGCTACGGGCTGGGCCCCCAGCAGGTTCAGCATCCCGGGGGTGGCGCACACCACTTTGATGCCTTCGGGGCGATCCCCGCCCGTCAGGTTGAGAGTCTTGCTGCTAGCGCCCTCGATCGCCTCGAAGCTCTGAGCCTCGCGGCGCAGGTCCATGAAGTTCGCGGCCGAGAAGAAGTCCTGGTTGTCCGGGTTGTCCTTGGGGGCCTGCCAGATGAGGCCCAGGCGGTCCGCCTCGGGATAGTGGAAGGGCCGCAGCACGAGGGCTTCGATCAGGCTGAAGACGGTGGTGTTGGCGGCGATCGCCAGGGCGAGCGAGCCGCAGATCAGGAAGGTCAGGCTCGGCCGCCGCAAGAGCTCGCGGCTGGCCACTTTCAGATCGCGGAGCAACGTCTCCATGGGGGCTCCCTCCGGGCGTTTTTCAGGGCCAAGTCCTTTCCCCCCAAACGCTCGAGGAACCGCCGATGTTTCAGTGGCCTGCTCGCCAAGCCCCCCGGGCCGCTTCGGCGAAGCGGTGGACGATGGTGGCCACCGGTTCGATCGCTTGGATGGTGGCGACACTCTTGCCGGCCTGCCAGTAGTCCCGGTAGGCGCCGCCTTCGAGGGAGGAGCGGCGCAGCGTGCCCAGGGAGCGCAGGGTGTAGAAGGCGCGCATCCAGTGCTTGGTGCGGCGGCCCGAAAGCAGCCAGCGGGCGATGGGCCCTGCCTTGGTGCCCAGGCGCTCCACGTACGGGGTGCGGATCACCGCCACCGGCACCCCGGTGAGCCGCTCGGTGAGCACGATGTCTTCCTCGCCGGCGTCGAGGATGGCCTGCTTGTAGTCGGGATGGGCGTGGCATTCCTCGGTGGCGATGAAGCGGGTGCCCATCTGCACTCCGGCGTAGCCGAGCTCGAGCGCCGTCACGAACTCGCGCTCGTCGCCGATGCCACCGGCGGCCACCACGGGCAAGCCGAACGGCGCGAGCTCGGTATAGAGCTCCTCGAGGCCCTTCGGCCCGGCATGGCCACCGGCGCGGCGGTTGACGCCGATCAGCCCGTCCACCCCGACTTCCACGGCCTTCTTGGCGAAGCGGGCCTCGGTGACGTCGTGGTACACCAGGCCGGAGACGGCATGAGCCTTTTCCACCACCCAGCGCGGATTGCCGAGCGAGGTGACGAAGAAGCGCACGCCTTCCTCGATCGCCAGGTCCATCCAGCGCTTCATGCGCTCCTGGTAGGTCTGCGACGAGCTTTCCACGATCACGTTCATGCCCAGGGGCTTCGAGGTCAGCCGGCGCATCAGCCGCAGGCCCTCGCGGTACTCATGGCGGTGCACCGAGACCAGCGAGATGGGCTGGAAGATGCCGATGCCGCCGGCCTCGGAGACCGCCGCCACCAGCTCCGGATTCGAGCAGGGGTACATCGCCCCGCAGAGGAGCGGCACCTCGATGCCGAGCTGTTCGGTCATGGCTGTGGGGTAGGCAGGAGTCATGGAGTGGGAGCCTACCTTGTGCGGAGAGGTGGAGGCCAGTCGGCCGAGAGGTGTGTAGCTATCGAAATTTGAATTGCTCGAGATGGCTATAAGTGCTATATTCGAACGAAACTCGCCTCGATTCCCCGTCGCGTGCGTCTCGGTCGCGCTTGCTCGTCACCCTCGCGTCGTCGCTGGTAGCTCCGCCGGCGAGGACAACAACAGGAGGTGCTCTCATGACCCGTTCCCGCCTTGCGCTCCGTCTGCTGGGACCGCTCGCTCTGGCCATGGCCTGCGGCCTAGCCGCCCAGTCGCCGATCCAGCCGGGGGTCGACGCCTTCCAGACTCCCTCGGACGGCACCACCTTCGTGGACCTCTCCACCAACCCCATCCCCGCGGGCTTCTTCTGCGCCGGCTCGCCGGCGGTCACTCAGGCCATCCGGCTGGTGGGCTCGCCGCTCACCACCGTGCCGGCCGGGATCGCCGGCAACGCCGACACCCTCTTCGAGCGCACCACGGTGACCAGCTTCGTAGGCGGCGTGGCCAAGATCCCGGTCATCGCGCGAGCCGTGGCGCTCCAGAGCGGCGACTTGATTCCGGTCCTCTGCGGCACCGCGACCACGGTCTGGCGAGTGCAGGTCTGCCTCTGCGGAGCTCAGACCGCCACCTCGCTGAGCGCCACTGTGGATCAGGCCTGCGGCTGCGGGCACGCCAACGGCCAGCTTCAGCTACGGGTCTGCCTCACCTTCACCCGGGTCGATACCGGCGAGGTCCGCGGGCCGCTGGTCCGCTTCGTGACTCTGGTGGTCAACAACATGCCCTGGTGCCCCACTGCCGGCTCGGGCACGCGAACCATCGCCACCAGCTTCCGGGTGGACACCAACTGCGACGGCCAGGTGGATCTCGGGGTGCGTGGCACCTCGAACTTCTTCCCCGGCCGGTCCTGCGCCAACCTGGCGCTGGACTGCTGGGCCCAGTTCGCGGATCTCACCACCTGCCACGATGGCCCGGCCCCGGATCACCGTCACTGCAACAACCCGATCTGCGGCCAGACCGGCCTGGCCGAGTAGAGCGTTCGAACTGGCGCCGCCCGTTCGTCGGGCGGCGCTCAGCCTTTCGGCACCTGGCTGGTGGCCTCGATCAGGCGGGCGTAGAAGCGCACCATCCGTTCCAGGTCGGAGAGGGCCACGCGCTCGTTGAGGCCGTGGAAGCGCTTCAGGTCCTGGGAGTTGAGCAGGAACGGCCGGAAGCCGTAGACGTTGCGACAGAAGCGCTCGTAGTAGCGGGCGTCCGAGGTGCCCACCAGCAGGGCCGGCACCACCACGGCGTCTGGAATCACCTCGCGAGCGGTGCGCATCAGGGTCTCGAAGGCAGCTCCCTCCACCTCGGAAGGAGGGTGGCTCTCGGGCAGAGGAGTGGTGGGCCGGATCGAGACCCGCGGATCCTCCACCGCACGGCGCACCCGCTCGATCACCTCGCCGGCGGAGTCGCCCGGCAGCAGTCGGAAGTTCACCAGAGCGGTGGCGCGGGAGGGTAGCTGGTTCTCCTTCACCCCGCCCTGGAACACCGTCGCCGCGGTCGTGGTGCGCACCATCGCCGCCGAGGACGGCTCGTCGAGGAGCGAGCGCAGCACCAGAGGGCCGAACAGCCAGCGATTGGCGAGGAACAGCCGCTGTCCGAGCGGCAGCTCCGGAGCGAGGTAGGCGAACATCTGGGCGGCCGCGCCATCGAGTCGGGCCGGCTGGGGATGGGCTTCGAGCCGAGCGAGGGCCTGGGCCACGATGCCCACGGCCGTCTGCCGGGGCGGCATCGAGGAGTGCCCGCCGTCGGCCGTGGCCGCCAGCTCGAGCGTGAGGTAGCCCTTCTCGGCGATGCGGATCATTGCCACCGGGTTCTGGATGCCCGGGAAGATGCCATCGGCGAGTGGCAGCCCTTCATCGAGCAGCAAATAGGGATGGACTCCCTCCTTCTCCAACCTTGCGGCGAAGCCGGCCGCGCCCTGCCGCCCGCTCGCCTCTTCGTCCTGGCCGAAGAACAGCCACACCGACCGACGAGGCGCGAACCCCTGCTCGAGAAGGGATTCCACCGCCCCGAGCACGGTGATCACCCCGCCTTTGTCGTCGATGGCGCCGCGACCCCAGACGTAGCCCTCGGCCTGTTCGCCGGCGAACGGCGGGTGGAGCCAGGCGCCGGTGGTGTCCGGGTCCACCGGCACCACGTCGAGGTGGCCGGTCAAGAGCACGGGGGCGAGCGAAGGGTCCGAGCCCGGCCAGCGGTAGAACAGGCTCCAGCCGCTCACCACCTCGCGCTCGAGCGCCTGCTGCACGCGCGGAAAGCGGTCCGCCAGCAGCTGGTGGAGGGCCGCGAAGGCGGCGGTGTCGAGCTGGCTTTCCTCCTGGTACGAAACCGTGCGCAGGGCGATCGCCTGGCTCAGGGTGTCCGCGAGCGCCGCCAGCGGCACCGGTCGAGGCGGCAAGGGCGCCACCTGGAGCTGCCTGGAGTCCAGGCCTAAGGCGCGGGTCACCGTGACGGCCGCGAGCACCAGGATCACGGCGAGGAGCAGGAGGAGGATCTTGCGCATTCCGGCCTCCGAGGGTTGCGCTAGCATACGGGAAGTTCCCTCGGGAAGCTGGCTGCAAGCGCCTCGGCCGCTCCCGGGCTCGGGCGAGCCGGTTCGGGTCGGCATCAACGTTGGAGGTGCTCCGTGGTTCCCACGCCCCGCACATCGATCAGCGCCCGCTGCGGCCTCGTCGTGCTCTTCCTGGCGCTCTGCGTGCCCGCGAGGGGGACCCTCCAGTTCGTGGAGGTGGGGGCGGCCCGGGGGATCGGCGCCTACTCCATGGCGCCCCTGATGGGCGGCGGTGTGGCCGTCGAGGACTACGACGAAGACGGCGACCTCGACTTCTTCGTGGCCAATCGCGAAGGGGTCGCCGACCAGCTCTATAGGAACCTCGGCAACGGCCACTTCGAGGAGATCGCCGCCCAAGCGGGGCTCGCCGAGACCGGCCGCAGCCGCTCCGCCCTGTGGTTCGACTACGACGGCGACGGCGACCTCGACCTCGCGGTGGCGGGGGATTGCTACGGCACCTTGATCAGCTGCGTGCCGGGGGTGAACCTGCTCCACCTCTACCGCCAGGAAGCCGACCATACCTTCACCGACGTCTCCGCCGCGGCCGGCGTGGTGGAGGATGCCGCCGGCTTCCTGATCAACCAGCACCGGGGCGGCCTGGGCGCGGCGGACCTCGACGGCGATGGCTTCCTCGATCTCTACGTGGCGCTGTGGAACGGTGCCTCGCGCCTCTACCACAACCTCGGCAACGGCAGCTTCGAGGAAGTGGGCGCTGCGAGCGGTGTGGCCACGCCCGGCCTGGGCCATTGGCAGCCGCTGTTCGCCGACTGGAACCACGACGGCCGCATGGACTTCTTCGTCTCGATCGACTTCGGGCCCAACCAGCTGTGGATCAACCAGGGCGACGGCACCTTCGTGGACGTGGCCCCGGCGGCCGGGGTGGATACCGCGTGGAACGAGATGGGGGTGGCCGTGGGCGACTACGACAACGACGGCGACCTCGACCTCTACTGCACCAACGTCGAAGAGCGCTCGCCGGGCGAGCACAACGTGCTCTTCCGCAACGACTCCACGTCCTCGGCCCTGCACTTCACCGAAGTGGCGAACCAGCTGGGCGTTGGCACCACCCTCTGGGGTTGGGGCGCCACCTTCTTCGACGCCGACCGCGACGGCGACCTCGAACTCGCGGTGACCAACGGCTTCACCGCCCCCGCCTACGTGCACGACCCGTCGCGGCTGTTCGAGAACCCGGGTGATGGCGGGCCCTTTCTCGACGTCTCGGCCGCCTCCGGCTTCAACGACACCTACTGGGGCAGCTCCCTGGTGGCGGCGGACCTCGACCGCGACGGCGACCTCGACCTGCTGCAGACCACCAAGCAGCACCCGGACCCCGGGCCCCTCCGCCTGCTCGAGAACCAGAGCCCGGCCGGGGCACACTACCTGGTGGTGCGGCCCCGTCAGGGAGGCGCCAACCGGCGGGCGATCGGTGCCGTGGTGCGGATCCAGGCCGGGGGCCGGCAGCAGATGCGCCTGATCACTGCCGGCACCAGCTTCCTCGGCCAGGAGCCCGCCGAGGCCTTCTTCGGCCTGGGCAGTGCCTCCGAGGTGGACCGCCTCACGATCGAATGGCCGGGAGGCGGCACCACCACGCGTTTCCAAGTGGGGGTGGACCAGATTCTCACCGTGACGGCCGAGGCGCTCTTCGCCGACGGCTTCGAGACCGGAGACTTGAGCCGCTGGCCGGTCACGATCGGCCAGGCCGGACTTCCAGGAGACCGCTGATGACGCTGCGCCACCTGCTCACCGCTCTGGCCCTGGGGCTGCTGGGTGCCAGCCTCCTGCCTGCCCCGCTCGCGGCCGCGGACGAGGCCGAGTCCCACGATCCGCTCTACCTGGGCTGGGGCAGCGAACCCGCCATGGAGGACGGCGGGCGGGTGGTGGCCTCGCTCACCGAGGCGATCTCCCGCGGCCTCGGCTCGATCCACGGCGCCTCCGAGCATCCCGGCCTCGCCACCGCCTGGGAGATTCCGCTGGGTGTGGTGTTGATCCTGGTGCAGCACGAGGTGGTGGGGCACGGCGGCCGGGCGCGGGAGTTCAACCTCGACCCTTCCTACGGCTTCAACTTCGACCTCTCGGCTTACACCAACATCCGCCGCGACCCGCGCTCGAACGAAGAGACCACCGAGCTCGCCGCCGGCGGTGCCGAAGCGGACGGCGTGATGGCCCATCGGCTGTTGATCGATTTCCTGCGGCCCGATGGCGCCGAGGCCTCGAAACTGCCGTTGGCCCTGATGGCTAAGCTGGACCTTTCCCTCTACGTGGCCCAGACGCCCAAGCCCGAAGCCGGCGGGGATTTCATCGACCGCTTCAACGAGGGCAACGACGTCGCCATCTACCTGGTGGCCCGCCAGGCCCGCCGCCTGGGGGCCGACCCTTCGGACGTGTGGAACCGCCGCTACAACGTGGATTTCGACGAGCGCCTGCTCAGGAAGACCTGGGATGCCGCCCGGGTGGCCGCCGTGTGGAACGTGCTCGACCCATCGTTGGTGGCGGCGGTGGTCTCCTACTTCAAAGACCACGCCGGCCACGGCGCAACCCGCCTCCACCCGTTCGGGCTTCGCGTCGGGGAGGGCTATCGGCTCAGCGTGGGCACGCGGGCGGCCCTGGGAGCCGAGGAGGTGAGCCGCTTCCTGGACGTCTACCTGGCGGCTCCGTGGGGGGTGCTCGACGGCTACGTGCGCGACCTCGACTCCTCGATCGACCGCAGCTGGGGTGCCGGGCTCACCCTGCATGGCCTGAAGCTCGGCAAGGCCGTGGAGCTCTCGGTGGGCGGGGACTGGTGGCAGGCTCCCGACTCCCGCGAGAAGCCCAACGCCAAGGACGGCTGGAACCTGAAGGCGGAAGTCGCGGCCCAGTTCACCCCGAGCTTCGGCCTCTCCGCCCACGTCGGCACCAAAGAGGCCGGCTTCTTCCCCGGCCTGCCGATCGAAAAGGGCACCTACGCCGGCTTCGGCGTGCTCTTCAACTGGTAAGGGCGGACCCGGGCTTCGGGCCGCAGGCTGGTAATATCCCTCCCGAGGTCCGAGACACCCATGGCCATTCTCGAAGCCCTTCTGCCGGAGGACGCGGTTTTCGGCATCGAGCCGCGGCGGGTGGGCCCTGTCAAGGCCGAGGATTTCGAACGCTGGGAGCAGGACCCGGACAACCCGGTCGAGCTGGTGGAAGGGTGGCTGGTACCGATGAGCCCAGGCAGCCTGCGCGCGGGAACCTTGATGGGCGAGCTCTTCGCCCTGTTGGCTCCGTTGGCAGCGGAGCGTGGCTGGACTCTGAGTCTCGACGCCCGACACCGCCTGCCCTTCCCCCCGGAGACGGTGGTCTTCCCGGATCTGGTAATCCACACCACCCAAGCCGTGCCCTACTTGCCCGGCACCGAGACCGTGGCGAGGGCGCCGGAGCTGGTGATCGAGATCCTGGGCTCGGAGACCGCCAGCCGGGACCGCGCTCCCCGCGGCGCCAAGTTCCTGGCCTACCAGGGAAGCGGTGTCGCCGAGTACTTCCACACCTTCCCCGACGACAGCGAGCAGGCGGGCTTTCGGCTGGAAGAGGGCGTACTTCGTCCCCTCGAGCCGGGCCCTGGGGGCTTCTTTTCGAGCCGGGTCCTGGGCACCGGTCTTCGGCTCCTCTCACCCGCGTTGCAGCGCTGAGAGCCGGGAGGCTCTTGCTTGGAAGACCTGCCGCCTGCGCCGGTTCCTGACCCGGAGCCGGCCGCTGTCGAGCCCGGGGAGGAGGAGTTCTTCGACCTCGCCCAGGCGCTCGCCGAGCGGATCGCCGAAGGGCTGGTGGCGATCGGCGGGGATCTGTCGGTGCCCACGCTGCTGGCCGCCTACCGCGAAGGCATGTTTCCCTGGTTCACTCCCGAGGAACCCGTTCTCTGGTACTCGCCGGACCCGCGCTTCATCCTGCCCCTCGAGGACTTCCACCTGCCCCGCTCGCTCGGCCGAACCCTCGCCCGCGGCGTTTTCGAGCTGCGCGCGGATACCGCCGTGGCGGAGGTGATCGCCGGCTGCGCCGGCCAGGCGCGAGGCGAGGAGAACAGCGTCTGGCTCTCGCCGGCCATGGAGCAGGCGTATCTCGACCTCGCCGCCGAGGGCTACGTCCACTCCATCGAGGCCTGGCGCGGCTCGCAGCTGGTGGGCGGGCTCTACGGTTTGAGCCTCGGTGGGGCGTTCTTCGGCGAGTCGATGTTCCACACCGAGCGCGACGCCTCGAAAGCGGCGCTGGCCGGGCTGGTGCGGGCCCTCAAGGCCTGGGGAATGACTCTGCTCGACTGCCAGGTCGCCACAGAGCACCTCGCCCGCTTCGGTGCGCGCGAAGTGCCCCGCAGCCAGTTCCTCGTCCAGTTGAGGCGAGCCCTCACCCAGCCCACCCGGCGCGGCTCCTGGACGCAGGGCTTCGGTGAGCTCCAGGCAGCCACGCCAGCGAACCTAGGCCAGGCTCAGAACGAAGGCGGCCCTGCCACCACTGGCCCTTCGAAGTAGAGCCAGGTGTTCGGGTCGTCGCCGCCCACCCAGACGGGATCCGCCACCGTTCCTTCGGCCCTGCTCTCGGCGAACAACAAGAGCGGGCTGGTGCCCGGGAAGGTGCGCCCGGTGTCGAGGAGAGTCCAGCGGCCGGTGATGTCGAGCTTCAGCGTACGGGCAACGCGGACGGTCGGCCCGATGCTGGCCGGCGTGAACTCGAGCCAGATCTCGAGGGTGAGAACGCCGGAGCAGGTGCCGCCGGTACCGCTCGCCGAGTTCGAAATCAGGTTGAGCGCCGAGATGGGCTGGATCACATGGTTGTTGAGCTGCAGGCGGTAGCTGAACCGACCGCACCAGAACTCCACGGGCTCCGGGCCCACAGCGGAGAAGTAGGTGGGCTGGACCCAGGCGAGGAGCTGGCCGGGGCCCGGGCCGGCCGTCACGGAGATCACGTTGACGCTCAGGCTGGCCGCCGCGTAGCCGCCACCGTCGTTCAAGATCACCAGCACCGCTCCCCGGCCCGGGCCGGACGCTCCGCAGACCCCCTCCTCCAGTTCGGCGAGGTCGATGCCCAGGAACGAAGGCTGGGCCGTACCGAGAGCCACGGAGGTGACGCCCCCCCAGTTGGCAGATCCACCGCCCGCGGCGAAAGCGCTCAGGGGCAGGAGAGCGAGCAGGGACAGGGTCCATCGCTTGATCATGAATTGCCTCCCTGCGCCCGAAGGCGCTCAACGGGAGAGGAAGCTCCCACCTCTACGCGGAAAAAAGCAACCGTCTCGGCTCAGGATTTTCGCGCAGAAGCCTGGCCGCTGCGCAGCTCGAGCTCCCGGAGTCGCTGGCGGGCGAGCTCGAGGTCCGGGTGGCCCGGCCGCCGGTTCGCGGCGAGGATGCGCTCGCTCGACAAGAGCAAGGCTCGAGCCTCGTCGAAGCGGCCGAGGGCCGTGTAGCAAGCTCCGAGGGCCCCCTCGGCCTGGCCGATGCCGAGGTGGCCCGGCGGCAGCCGGCGGCGGCGCAGGGCGAGAGCCTCCTCGAGCAGGGCCAGCGCGGCCGGGGCTTGCCCGCGGCGCACCAAGAGGCTGCCCAGGCCCACCAGCGAGTGGGCGAGGTCCGGATGGTCCGCAGGCAGCAGCTTGCGGCGCAGGGCGAGGGCCTGCCGGTAGCTCTCCTCGGCTTCGGCGAGGCGGCTTTCGCGGGCGAGGGTGCCGGCCAGGCTGTTGATCAGGGTGGCCTCGCCGGGGGATTCGCCTCCGAGGGCGGAGCGCCACAGGGCGAGGGCCCGGCGCAGCAGGCGCTCACCCTCTGCCAGGTCCCCGCGGTCGCTTACCACCTGGGCGAGGTTGTTGAGGGTGGTGGCCACCTGCACGGCCGGCGTCTCGGAGCCACCCACTTCGATCGCCAGCGCTTCGCGGAGGGAGGCTTCGGCCTCCTCGAGGTGGCCCTGGTCGGCCAGGATCATCCCCAGGTTGCCGAGCACGCTCGCCAGAAGGGGCGAAAACGACGGTCCCAGGTGCTGGTAGATCGCCACCGCCTCGCGGGCCGCTTTCTCGGCCTCCGCCGCTTCGCCCCGCTTGCGGGCGATCGTCGACAGACTGGTGAGCGTTTCGGCGAGCTCGGAATGGCCCTCGGGCAGCACCCGCCGGCGAATGGCGAGCACTTCGCGGGTGAGCCGCTCGGCACCGGCGAGGTCTCCCTGGTTGAAGGTGAAGCCCGCCAAGTTCACCAGATCGGCCAAGGTTCGGGGATGGTCGCCCCCCAGCAGGCGGCGGTGCAGGGCGAGGGCCTCCTCCACCGGCGCCTTGGCTTTCTCCGGCCGCTGGCGCTCCACCTCCAGCGTGGCAAGGGCGGAGAGCGAATCCGCCAGCACCGGCAGAGCGGCGGCTCCCGCCCCGCGGGCGATCGAGATCGAGCTCTCGAGCCGCTCTTCGGCGGAGTCGAAGCGCTTGCGGGCGAGGTCGAGCAGGGCGAGCTCGGTGGTGGCCTCGGCCACGGCAGGCGAACGGGCCCCCAGGCGAAGGGTGCGGGCTGCCACCACCTGCTCGAACAAAAGCTCGGCTTCTTCGAGGCGACCGGCGTCGCGCAGCGCCATGGCGAGAAGCAGGCGGGTGCGCGCCGCCTGGAGCTCGGCTTCGGCCCCCGAACCCGCTCTGCGCAGCTCGATCGAGCGCTCGAGAGCGGTGACTGCCTCGCTGTAGAGGCCCAGGTTCTGGTACACCTCGCCCACCGCATCGAGCAGGTTGGCCCGGCTTTCCGGCTCCTCCTCCAGGCGGCCCAGGCTGCCCGAGGCGAGCCAGCTCGGCAGGCCCTTCGGCTCGCCGGCGAGCTGGCTCATGGCGGCGTCGAGCAGCTCGCGCACGGTGATGGTGGCGCCCCGGTTGCGGCCGGGGTCCGCCACTTTCACCAGCTCGGTGAGGAACGTGGAGAGCGCCTCGGCCCGCTGCCGCTGGCCCTCCACCCGCGCCCGCTCCCGGCCGAGG
>CALMKX010000197.1 GCA_937867335.1 uncultured Acidobacteriota bacterium | reverse complement strand
ACGGCTCCCTCATCACCTCCGACCCCGGCTTCGGCGTCCAACGCGCCGGCTGGGGCGGGGCCCTGCAGCCCGTGGTGCTGACCACCTGCGTCAACGGCTGCGACGACAAGAACCCCTGCACCCAGGACAATTGCGTCAACGGCAGTTGCAGCAACACGCCCCTGCCGGACGGCACCGCCTGCACCGACGACCGCGACAACTGCACTCACGACATCTGCCGGGCGGGGCAGTGCGTGCACGACCGCTTCGACCCCAACTTCGTCATCGCCTTCGACCCGGTCGAGGTGTTGCCGTCGGCCTCCTCCACCGTGCGGGTCACCACCATCCCGGCCTGCCCGAACCTGCAGGTGCGCTTCCGCGTGGAGGCCCAGGACGGCACCGGCGGCCATAGCCACACCAACGCCGGTCGCCCGGTGGGCCGCCTGAACCGGGCCAACTGCACCACCGGCCAGGACGGCCGCTGCCAGGTGACCTACACCGGCCCGATCGAGAGCGGCGAGGACAACATCTTCGGCACCATCGGCCGGGAAGAGCGGCAGAGCTACATGATCGTTCGGATCCCCGGCCTGTTCTCGATCGGCGCCGGGGCCAATTACACCCTGATCGGCTCCACCAACCGTCATCCGGACAACCACTACTGCGACGGCGCCACCGGCGCCAACTTCCCGGTGATCGCCGACGAGTACCACGACACCTTCCCGAACGACCCGATCCTCGAGCTCAACGACATCTCGCTCGTCTGGGGCGGGCTCTTCGACTACCAGGGCACCTGGGCGCCGCCGCACCAGACCCACCGCGAAGGCCTGGATGCCGACATGCGGCTGGTGCCGGTGCGCAACCGGGCCGAGTTCAACCGGATCTGCATGCGCAACGGCGCCAGGCCGGAAATCCACAACGGCAACCACCACCACCTGAACTTCTAGGAGCCAGGGCACCATGAGCGTTCTTCGCACACTCGTCTTGGGCGCCACGGGCCTCGGCCTTCTGGCGCATGGGGCTGCAGCCGCCGAGCGGCGGCCTCTTTCCCGGCCAGAGTGGCGGGTCGAGGTCGACAAGCCGCTCTACAGCATCCACCAGGAACCGGGCAAGCTCGCCTGGAAGATCCGCTACCAGGTGGAGGGCAAGAGCTACTCGACCGAGTACCGGCCGCCGATCGACCTCGAAGCTCTGGTCAAGGCCGAGGTGGAGTTCGACGGCAAGAGCGGCGTCTACCGCTACCGCTACCGCGTGGAGAATTCGCCGGCTAGCCATCAGCTGCTCCAGGGCTTCACGGTGGGCTTCTCGCACGCGATCTTCGACCTCGCGAGGCCCGAAGGCTGGTCGAACGGGCCGGCTTCGTTCGACGCCATCGTGGACTGGGCCCGCACCCTCGCCGAGCCGTACGGCCTGCCGGCCGGCAGCGGCCAGGACGGCTTCGCCTTCTCGGCTTCCGAGCTGCCGCGGGCCAACGCCTTCACCGACCGCGCTTCCGGCAAGGCCGGCGTGTTCTTCGAGACCGGTTCGCTGCCCGGCGTGGTGCCCTGCTACGTGAGCGGGGCCACGGACGATCTGGAGTTCCCCGTTGAGCCTCCGGACGGCATCTCGAGCCACTTCCCCCGGTTCCCCGCCGACGGACTCTCCGGCCGAACCGTGGGCCCGGTAGCGGCGCCGGCCAGGCCCGAGCCCGCTGCCTTCCTCGAAACCCTGCTCTCCTACGTGCGCATCGCTCTCGAGGAAGGCTGGGTACGAGACGCCGACACCGCCGAGCGCCTGGAAGCCAAGATCAACGCCCTCGAGACCGCCTTCGGGGAGGGGGACCGGCCGGCCTACCTCGGCCTCCTCGGTTCCCTCTCGGCTCAGGCCACCACCGAGCTCGAAGCCGGCAAGCTCACGCCCGAGGCCTACGCCCTCGTCAAGTTCAACGTTGACTACCTGCTGAGGAAGCGATGAGAAACCCCACGACCTTTTGGCCCGCGGCCCTGGCCGCGGTGCTTCGCCGTACCACTCGGGCCGCTCTCGCGGCTGGCGCCTTGGCCGCCTGCCTGGCGGCCGGCCAGCCGCTCTCGGCCCAGGAAGAGAACCTGGACGAGAAGCTGGAAGACATTCCTGTGCCCGTGATCACCGTGGACGCCGGCAGTGGCAATCTGCCGGTGGGAGCGAGCGTCTCGCTGCATGTCACCGGCACTTTCCCGGGCGGCCCCACGGTGGACCTCACCGCTCCGAGCACCGGTACCCGCTATCGGAGCAGCAATTCGGCCGTCGCGAGCGTCGCGGCCGATGGCACCGTGCGGGGTCTCACCGCCGGCACGGCGACGGTGACGGCGTTGAACGACGGCATCGGCGGCAGCGCCGAGATCTTCGTCTTCGTGGCCGAGGATCGCGACGGCGACGGCCTGCCGAACGACTACGAGACCGCCCACGGCCTCGACCCCGACAACCCGGACGACGCAGTGGCCGACAGCGACGGCGACGGCCTCAAGAACTACGACGAGCGACGCCTGGGCACCGATCCTCAGAACCGCGACAGCGATGGCGACCGCCTGGGCGATCTCGAAGAGGTGGATGCCGGCCGGGACCCTCTGGTTCCTCAACCCTTCCTGGATGGCAGCTGCATCGCTACCGCCTTGAACCGCAACGTCCAGGTTCGGGATGACGGTGCCTTCGCTCTGGGCAACCTGCCAGTGCCCAGCGGGCTCTTCCGCGTGCGGCTGGTCTGCCGCAAGCCGGGCGGCCTCGAGCAGGCGCAATCGCCCTTCCTGGCCGGTTTCCCCCGGGGCCAGACGTTCCTGGGCCCGGTGAGCTTCGCCGCCACGGCCCCGGCGCCGCTGGCGATCTCGTTGTCCAGCCCCGCGACCGCCCTCGACGCCGCCCACCCCTCCGCCCAGCTCGCCGTTAGCGGCCTCTTCGTGGGTGGTATCTCTCAGGACCTGACCGCCGCCACCGCCGGCACCGCCTACACGTCGTCGAACCCGGCCGTGGCCTCGGTCTCTCCCGACGGCCTGGTCACCGCCCTGGCCAGCGGCACGGTGCTCGTCACCGCGCGCAACGAAGGTGCCGTCTCCTCCCTGCGCCTCACCGTCTCCTTCGCCAACGACTCCGACGGCGACGGCCTGCCCGACGACTACGAACTCGCCAACGCCACCGGCCCCGGAGGCTCTCCCGGCCTCGATCCCCAGAACCCTGCCGACGCCGCCGCCGACTTCGACGCCGATGGCCTCACCAACCTCCAGGAGTTCCAGGCCGGCACCAACCTCTTCAGCGCCGACACCGACGGCGATGGCCTCTCTGACTCCCAGGAGCTCGCCCTCGGCTCGAGCCCTCTCGCCGCCGACTCCGACGGCGACGGCCTCCTCGACGGCGCCGAGCTCCTCCCCGACGTCGACACCGACGGCGATGGCTTGATCAACGTCCTCGACCCCGACAGCGACGGCGATGGCCTGCCCGATGGCATCGAAGCCAGGCTCGGCCTCTCTCCCCTGCTCGCCGACTCCAACAGCAACGGCATCCCCGATGGCTCCGAGGACTTCGACGGTGACTTCCTGGTCAACGCCGAAGAACTCGCTCTGGGCACCGACCCGACCAACCCCGACACCGACGGCGATGGCCTCGCCGACGGCACCGAGGTCTTCAACGGCTCGGATCCCCTGGTACCCGAGAGGATTCCTCCCACTGTCGCCTTCCTCTCCCCCCAGGCCGGTGCCGTGCTCGAGGGCCAGACCCTCACCTTCAGCCTCGACGCCAACGACAACGCCGTGCTGCGCGAAGTCAAGATCCAGGTCAACGGAACCGATCTCGAAACCTTCACCCAGCCTCCCTTCGAGGCCTCGTTCACCGTGCCCAAGGGTAGCGTCCCGGCTCTGGTCTTCACCGCCTCGGCCCGGGACCAGGCCGGCAATGTGGCTTCCACGCCCCCGCTCGCCCTCGCCGTCTCCCCCGACCCCGGAACCCTGGTGATGGGCCGACTGGTCGACCAGGACGGCAACGGCGTCCCCGGCGCCACCGTCACCCTCCACCTCCAGGGCCTGCGAGCCGACGCTTTCGACAGCGCCAGCCGACTCTCCGCCCTCCCCAACCTCGATGGCGCCACGCCCGACGCCACTTTCCCCGTCACCGGGCTCGGCTTCGCCAACCCGGATGGACTGCTCTCTCCCGACCCCTTCGGCACCGGCTTCTCGCCGGACTTCGCCGCCCGCTTCTCCGGCATCTTGAACGTGCCGGTGAGCGGTCGCTACGAAGTGAGCCTCCAGGCCGACGACGGCGCTCGCCTCTCCCTCGACGGCAGTCCCGTGCTCGAAGTGCCCGTCGCACCACCGCCCCCCGGCAACGCACCCGCCGGTCTCGGAGCCCGAGCCGCCAGCCAGGCCTTCACCGTGCTCGACCTCTACCGCGGCGCCAAGCCTCTCCAGGTGGACTACTTCCAGGCCGCGGGCGCCGCCGAACTCAAGGTCCAGGTGCGCTACCGCGCCCCCATCGCCACCTCCAGCGCCGTCACCTACCAGGGCAAGGCCACTCTCCCCGGATTCGGCTTCGTCGAGAACCCTCGACTCGCCCTCGAACCCTCCCCCTACAGCGCCACCACCGACGCCAACGGACAGTTCTTCTTCCCCTCTCTGCCTGCCGCCTTCGGCGCCGTACGCGCCTCCACCACTGTCACCCTCGATGGCGTCGAGCTGCGCGCCGGAGCCGGACCGGTCAACACCGTGCCCGCCGGTACCACCGACCTCGGCACCCTCACCCTCGGCCAGAGAAGCTGCGTCGCCGGCAGGCTCCAGATCTTCAGCACCTGCCTCAGCCGGGATGCCGTCACCGTAACCGAACCCATCGCCCTCGAAGCCGACGACGGCGCCGGCGGTTGGATCCCTGAAGACACCGTCCTGCCCGACCTCGACGGCCGCTTCTGCGCCGACCTCGTCCCCGGACGCCGCTACCGCTTCCGCCGTGAAGAAGACTGCCTCTGCGGTACGACCACCACCTGCACCGCCGAAATCGCAAGCTCTCCCGGCAATCACCCCCTCTGCGGCGACGGCGACCTCGGATGCGACGAACGAGGCATCGTCACCCTCTTCTGCGACTTCAGCTGCGGCTCCTAAGCCGCCAAGCCTCCGCACCACCCCCTCATCGCCCGCCCCGATGGTTCCACCAAGACTTAGGGGCGGGCCCCTTTTTCGGGCGCGAAGACACTGCTCCACCCCAGCGTCGCGCTGCCTTACCCCTCCAAGCAGCGACCCGCCCTGCTCGGAGGCGTTTGCTCGGAGACACGAGCGGCGGCGAGTGGGCAGCCGTGTTCTCAGCGGGGCAGATCACCGGGGTGTACCGCATGGCGGAGCTGGAGGTGCCTGCCGCTGAACGCTCCACCTGGCCTCTCTGCTAGTGCGGCAAGCCTCTGGCGACGCTCACGGCTTGGGCGGGTGTGGCGGTGGCTAACTGCCCAGCTGCTCCGGCTTGGGGCTGGGTCTGGGCCAGTTCGACGTTGGCGCTGCGCAGGAGGCGCTTGTCGACCTCGTTGGTCAGCCAACGGGCTCCTCCCACTCCTACCAGCACGGCGCTAGCCAATGCGCTCAGAGTGATGCCGATGGCCTCGGCGGGCGGCCCGCCCTTTTCCAGGGCGGCCTTGGTGCCGTCGATCAAGTAGCCGGCGAGGGGGCCGTAGAAGCCCCAGGAGAGAGCAGCGGCAACGCCCCCCAGAAGCACGTTGGTGAGCCCGCCCGGCTGGTAGATGCCGGTTCCTTCCACCTTCTTGGGAAAGACGAAGCCGTTGTCGGACAGCAGCGCGTTGACCAGCCCACCCACGGCGCCCGCCAAGAACACTTTCCACAGCAGACCGAACATAGACCTACCTCCTTCGCAGTCGGCAGCCACCCGGCGAGAGCGGTGCGCTCTTGTAGTAGACCGCCCCGAAGTCTTGGTTTTCCTTCGCTGATCCTCGCACTCTTCGAGTCGATCGGGCCAGTCGGGGGCCCGCCCTCGGCCGCTCGCTCCCTACCCCTCCACGCGGCGCCCAGACACTCACGGAGCCGTTAGCTTGGAGATGTGATGGGCAGCGAGCGGGCAGCCGTCTTCTCGGCAGAGCAGATCACCCGGGTGTATCGCATGGGGGATGTGGAGGTGCACGCTCTGCGGGGGGTGGATTTCACGCTCTCGGAGGGTGAGCTGGTGGTTCTGCTGGGGCCCTCGGGGAGCGGCAAGTCCACTCTGCTGAACATTTTGGGAGGACTCGACCAGCCCAGCTCGGGGCGGGTGCGCTACCGCGAGCTCGACCTGACGACGGCCGACGAGGACGCTCTCACCGAGTATCGCCGCCACCACGTGGGCTTCGTGTTCCAGTTCTACAATCTGATCCCCAGCCTCACCGCCCGCGAGAACGTGGCCCTGGTGACCGAGATCGCCACCCGGCCGATGCGCCCGGAGGAGGCTCTGGAGTTGGTGGGCCTGGGCTCCCGGCTGGATCACTTCCCGGCCCAGCTCTCGGGCGGCGAGCAGCAGCGGGTGGCCATCGCCCGGGCGATCGCCAAGCGGCCCGAGGTGCTGCTCTGCGACGAGCCCACGGGCGCTCTGGACTTCGCCACCGGCGTGGTGGTGCTCGAGGCGATCGCCCGCGTGAACCAGGAGCTGGGCACCGCCACGGCCCTGATCACCCACAACGCCGGCATCGCCCGGATGGCCGACCGCGTGGTGCGGCTGGCCGATGGCCGGGTGGCCGCCGAGGAGCGCAACGCCCACCGGCTGGCCCCGAGGGAGCTGGCCTGGTGAGCTGGCGCCACCTCTCTCCGCTCAGCCGGAAGCTGCTGCGGGACCTCTGGACGGCCCGCGGCCAGGCGCTCGCCATCGCCGTGGTGGTGGCCGCCGGCATCAGCATGTTCACCGCCTACCTTTCCTGCTTCGACTCCCTGGCGAGAACCCGAGATGCCTTCTACCAGCGCCAGCGCCTGGCGGACGTGTTCGCCAACCTGGTGCGGGCTCCCCGCTCGCTCGAGCCGCGGATCGCCGAGATCCCCGGAGTGGTGACGGTGGAGACCCGGGTGATGGCGGAGGTGACGCTGGACCTACCGGATCTCCCGGAGCCGGCGAGCGGCCGGCTGGTCTCGCTTCCCCACCGCGGACCGGCGCGGTTGAACGAGCTCAAGCTCCGCCGAGGCAGCTGGCCCAACCCCAGCCGGCCGGACGAGGTTCTGGTCGGCGAGGCCTTCGCCAACGCTCACCGCCTCGAGCCGGGAGCGAGCCTCGCGGCGATCCTGAACGGCCGGCGGCGCGAGCTGCGGGTGGTGGGCATCGCGCTCTCGGCCGAGTACGTCTACACCTTGAGGCCGGGGGAGCTGATTCCGGACGATCGCCGCTACGGCGTGCTGTGGATGGACCGCGAGGCCCTGGGGGCGGCTTTCGACCTCGAGGGCGGCTTCAACGAGGTCTCGCTCCACCTGGCCCCCGGTGCCTCGAGCGAGGAGGCGATCCGCCGCCTGGACCGTTTGCTCGAGCCGTTTGGCGGCCGCGGGGCGATTCCGAGCTCGCTCCAACCCTCGGTGTGGATGGTGGACAACGAGCTCGATCAGCTGGCCACCATGGCCGTGATCCTGCCTTCGATCTTCCTGCTGGTGGCGGCTGTGGTGCTCAACATCGCCCTCTCCCGCGCCCTCAGCCTGCAGCGCACCCAGATTGCCGCGCTCAAGGCCCTGGGCTACCACAACCGGGAGATCGCCGCTCACTACCGGGCCTGGGGCCTGCTGATCGCCGGCGGTGGTGCCCTGGCGGGCCTGGCCCTGGGCGCGGCGATCGGCCAGAGCTTCCTGACGATGTACAACGACTACTTTCGCTTCCCGGAGCTCGCCTACCGGCTCTCGCCCTGGCTGGTGCTGGCGGCCCTCGCCCTGTCGCTTTCGACCGCCTGGCTGGGCGCCCGCCGGGCGGTGAGGAAGGCGGTCTCGGTGCCGCCCGCCGAGGCCATGCGACCCCAGGCCCCGGAACGCTTCCGGCCCACTCTCCTCGAGCGCCTCGGCGCCGGGCGATTCCTCGCCCCGATGACCCGCATGGTGCTGCGCAACCTCGCCCGCCAACCGGGCCGGGCGGCGAGCTCG
Source organism: uncultured Acidobacteriota bacterium (assembly GCA_937867335.1). Classification (GTDB taxonomy): domain Bacteria; phylum Acidobacteriota; class Thermoanaerobaculia; order Multivoradales; family SZUA-115; genus JAXLQX01. The sequence continues at coordinate 1,426 of CALMKX010000197.1, read as the reverse complement.
ATCGCCGGCATCGCTCTGGGCGGGGCGATCGTCTTCGTGGGGCTCACCTTCCTCGACTCGATCCAGCTGATGATCGACCATCAGTTCCAGCTCAGCCAGCGGCAGGACGCCACGGTGGTGCTCACCGAGCCGCGCTCCCCGGCCGCCCTCAAGGCCCTGGCCGCCCTGCCCGGGGTGCTCGCGGTGGAGCCCCAGCGAACGGTGGCGGTGCGCTTCCGCTCCGGGCATCACCATCGTACCGGCGCGCTCTCGGGCATCCCGGCCGACGCCCGGCTCGGCCGCCTGGTGAGCCGCACGGGCGAAGTGATCGGGCTGCCTCCGGATGGGCTGGTGCTCTCCCAGCGGCTGGCGGAGCTCCTGGAGGTGGAGCCGGGGTCGACCGTCCGCGTGGAGGTGCTCGAGGGCAAGCGGCCGATGCGCGAGGTGCGGGTGTCGAGGGTGATCGACGACATGCTCGGCCTGAACGCCAGCCTCGAGATCGGAGCCCTGAACCGCCTGCTGGGCGAAGGGCCGGTGGTCTCCGGCGCTCTTCTGGAGCTCGACCCGGGAGCCCGCGAGGCTCTCGATCGCCAGCTCAAGCAGACTCCCGCCGTGGCCGGTACTACGTTTCTCGACGCCGCCCTCAAGGCCTTCCGCAAGACCCTCGCCGAGCATCTGTGGATCACCCTGACCACCATCGTCGGCTTCGCCGGGGTGATCGCCTTCGGGGTGGTCTACAACACGGCCCGGGTGTCGCTTTCCGAGCGCAGCCGGGAGCTCGCCAGCCTGCGGGTGCTGGGCTTCACCCGCGCCGAAATCTCGGTGGTGCTGCTCGGAGAGCTCGCCCTGGTGGTGCTGGCCTCGCTGCCCCTCGGCTGCCTGTGGGGCTGGTGGCTGGCGGTGGGCACGATGCAGCTCTTCGGCACCGACCTCTACCGCATGCCCCTGGTGCCCAACCTCTCGACCATGGCCACCGCCGCCCTGGTGGTGCTCGGGGCCGCGCTGGCCTCGGCTCTGGTGGTGCGCCACCGGCTCGACCACCTGGACCTGGTCGCCGTGCTCAAGATCTCGGAGTGATTGCCATGCGCCTGCATCTGCTGCAGCACAAGCTTCTGCTCGCGAGCCTCGCCGTGGGAGTCGGGCTGGCCGCGCTCGCCTTCTGGCCGAAGGCCCTGGAGGTCGACACCGCCCCCGTGGCCCGGAGGGAGCTGACCGTGACCCTCGACGAGGAGGGCACCACCCGGGTGCACCACCGCTTCCTGATCTCGGCTCCGGTGGCGGGCCGCTCCTTGCGCATCGAGCTCGACCCGGGAGATCCGGTGGTCAAGGGCCAGACCGTTCTCGCCCGCCTGCTGCCGAGCGATCCGACGCCGCTCGATGCCCGGGCCCAGGCCGAAGCTGAAGCCGCCGAGAAGGCGGCGCGGGTGAAGGGCGTGTCGTTGAAGGC
>CALMKX010000196.1 GCA_937867335.1 uncultured Acidobacteriota bacterium | reverse complement strand
CCTTGATACAAGTGCCGCAGGAACTCGCGGCCGCTCTCGTGGTAGTACTCCCAGCAGTTCTCCCCGTCGAGAATCACCGGCACCAGCGCCTCGCGGTCGCCCGCGTTTTCCCGAATGCGCCGCAGGAAATGCTGTGCGCCGTCGCGGGCGCCGGTGCGCTGATAGGTGAAGCCGATCAGGTCGCTGAGTTCGTGGTCGCGGAACAACACGCGCAGTTCGCGCGACCCCTGCTTCCACAAGTACGGCCGATAGCCCGTCTCCGGCCCCACCGCGCGGCCCAGCGTGCGCGCCAGCACGCCGTTGTCGGTGGCGGCCCAGGTGAACCCTTCGTCCGCCGCCAGCGTGAACGCCGCGTCCGACACCGACCCCTCCGACGGCCACAAGCCTACCGGCGCCTTTCCGCCCAGCCGGTCCGCCATGTACGCCCGCGCGCGCGACAGTTGCTCCCGCGCATCTTCCGGATGCGAAAACCGCGGCGGCAGCGCCACGCCCGGGTGCGACATCGCGGCGATCTGCGTATCGCACAGCAGCGGCAGAATCGGATGATAGAACGGCGTGGTGGTGAGAATGACCTCGCAGGCATCGCCCTCCGTCGCCATGGCGACAAGCTCGCCGCCCTCGAGGACTACCTCGTGGACCAGGGCCACCTCGACCGCCGCCCCCGCCTCCAACCCGCCCAGATCCGCCTCGCCGCCCTCGAAGCCGCCCGAGAAGCCCTGGCCGACCACCGCCTGCGCCTCGAAGAGCTCGATCGAGCCCTGGCCCGCCTCAGCCTGCCGATCTAAGAAGACCCAGCCCCTCAAGCCGAACCCCGGGCAACCTTCGGCCCCCCGGTCGTCGAGCTACGAGGAGCGGAGGCACCCCGACGAGGGGTCGAGGCCGAGCACCGCAGGAGCTCGACGGCCGGGAGAGCCGAAGGGGGAGGTCACCGCTCTCGGTTGCCTGGGCCGGCGAGGCGTGGGAGACTTCGCGCCACCATGCAACTTCCCCTGTTGGCGATCGCCTTCCTGGCCCTCCTGGCCGTGGCCTATCGGTCGTACGGGCGCTTCGTGGCCCGCAGGCTCGATCTCGACGACCGCCGCCAGACCCCCGCCGTCACCGTCAACGACGGCGTTGACTTCGTGCCCACCCAGCCGTTCTACCTCTTCGGCCAGCATTTCTCGGCCATCGCCGCCGCCGGCCCCATCGCCGGGCCCATTCTCGCCAGCCAGACCTTCGGCTGGCTGCCCTGTCTGCTCTGGATCGCCCTCGGCGTCGTCTTCATCGGCGCCGTGCACGATTTCTCCGCCCTCTTCGCCTCCGTTCGCCACGACGCCCGCTCCGTCGCCGAGATCGCCCGCGAGCACCTCGGCCCCAGGGCCGGCATCGCCATGATGCTCTTCATCTGGATCGCCCTGATCTACGTCATCGTCGCCTTCGCAGACATCACCGCCGCCAGCTTCGTGGTGGGCACCGAGGAACTCCAGGCCGCCGCCGGCAACACCTTCCACCCCGGCGGCGCCGTCGCCGCGGCCAGCATCCTCTACCTCCTGCTCGCCGTCGTCATGGGCCTCGTCGAGCGCTGGGCCAAGCCGCCCCTCTGGCTTTCTACCGTGATCTTCGTCCCGGCCATCCTCGGCGCCGCCTGGCTCGGCACCCAGATCTCCACCACCTTCCTGCTCAGCCGCAACACCTGGGGCCTGTGGATTCTGGTCTACTGCGCTGTCGCCTCCGTCGTGCCCGTCTGGGCCCTGCTCCAGCCCCGCGGCTACCTCGGCGGCTTCGTGCTCTACACCGCCCTCGCCCTCGGTGTGGTCGGCATCTTTTTCGGCGGCTACCAGATCCAGCAGCCGGCCTTCATCACCTGGAACGTCGGCGGCATGACCGGCACCCTCTTCCCCTTCCTCTTCGTCACCATCGCCTGCGGCGCCTGCTCCGGCTTCCACGGGCTGGTCTGCTCCGGCACCACCAGCAAGCAAGTGGCCCGCGAATCCCACATCCACCCCGTGGGCTACGGCGCCATGCTCGCCGAGGGCTTCGTGGCGGTGATCGCCCTGGTCACCGTGATGATCGTCACCCCGGCCGAAATCAAAGGCCTCGCCCCGGGCACCGTCTATGGCGCTGGCATCGGCAAATTCCTCGCCCTTCTCATCGGCCGGGAGCACCTCGCGTTCGCCACCACCTTCGGCGCCATGGTGTTCTCTACCTTCGTCTTCGACACCCTGGACGTCTGCACCCGCCTCGGCCGCTACCTGCTCCAGGAGCTCTTCGGCTGGAAGGGCAGAGCCGGTGCCGTGGCCGCCACCGTGATCACCGCCGGCGTGCCGGCGCTCCTTCTCGGCTCGGCCACCGAAGGCATGTGGGTGAAGTTCTGGACCCTCTTCGGCGCCTCCAACCAGCTGCTCGCGGCCCTCACCCTCCTCGCCGTCACCATCTGGCTCAAGGCCAGCGGCCGCAAGACTCTCTTCACCCTGCTGCCCATGCTCTTCGTGCTCACCATCACCCTCTGGGCCCTGGGCAAGCTCGCCTGGGCCAACGCTGCGGCTCTGCCCGGCGGCGGGGTGATCGCCCTGGTCAATGCCCTGGCGGCAGGGCTGCTGATTCTGCTGGCCCTGTACCTGGCGCTGCAGGCTCTGGGGAAGGGGAGGGAACTCGCCCGCCGGCCTCCGGCTCCGGCGTAGGCGCTGCCGGCCGGCCGAAGTCGTCGCGGTAGATGCGGACCATCTCCGTCAGGCAGGCCACCAGCAGCGGGCCGTAGACCAGGCCCATCCCGCCCAGGCTACGCAGTCCGCCCAAGAGGCCCACGAACACCAGCACCGGATGCACCTCGGCCCGGCCGTGGATCAGGATCGGCTTGACGAAGTTGTCCACCGTGCCCACGATCGCGCCGATCACCAGCATGCCCAGGGCCGCTCCCGTCTGCCCGCCGAGGAAAAGCGCCAGCGCCGCCGGCAGCCACACCAGGGCCGTGCCCACCACCGGCACCAGCCCCGCCCCGGCGATCAGCACCCCCAGGACCAGCACGTTCGGGAAGCCGAGCAACCAGAAGCCCACGGCGCCGATCGTGCCCTGGGCGAGCGCCGTGGCCAGCGAGCCCAGGAACACGCCGTTGATGGTGTCCTCCAGCCGGCCGAGGATCCGCCGCGTGTGGCGGTCCCCCAGCGGGGAGAGCTCCACCAGCAGATCCACCAGCTCCCGGCCCCGCAGCAGCAGCATGAACAGCACCACGTAGAGCAAGAGGGCGCCCAGGAGCAGGCGCCCGCCCAGGCCCACCACATCCGGCAGTCGCTCGTAGAGCGTGGTGCCGATGCGCCGCAGCGTGGCCTGGAACAGCTCCTGGAGATTGAAAGAATCGCCGAGCACAGCCTTGGCCGACGTCGAGGCCCAGTTGGTGAGCTGGTGCAGAAGCTCCACGATCCGGCCGCGGTTGGCCTCCTCGCCGAGGTACTCCGCCAGCACCTCGCGGGCCTGGACCAGGAACAGCAGCACGATGCCACCCAGGGGCAGGGCCACCAGCAGTGTGAGAATCACCGTGGTGAGCAGCGAGGTGATCGCCCGCCGGCCCAGGTGCCGCTCCAATCGCTGATGGAGGGGCTGGACGATCACCGCCGAGAGCACCGCGAGGAGGATCGGCGCCAAGAGAGGCCGCACCACCAGCCAGGCGAAGGCGAGCAGAATCGCCGCCGCGAAGCCCAGGAAGGCGCGGCGCTCGAAACGGGCAGGGTCGGCGGAGGAGAGCTTCATGAGGGGCGGACGGTCGTTCGAACGAGAGCTTGTCACAGATGCCTTGCGGCATAAGATCGGAGCCCGGCGGAAGGACCGACGATGAAGCAAAAACTCGAACCGATCGATGCCTGGCGCTGGCGCATTCCCCGCCACGGCGGCATGCAGGTCGACGGGCTGATCTACTCCTCGCGGGCCATGATGCGCGAGCTCGAGGAGGATCCCTGTCTCGATCAGGTGGCGAACGTGGCCCACCTCCCCGGCATTCTGCGGGCCTCCCTCGCCATGCCGGACATCCACTGGGGCTACGGCTTCCCGATCGGCGGCGTGGCGGCGATGGACGCCGAAGCCGGCGTCGTCTCCCCCGGCGGCGTGGGCTACGACATCAACTGCGGCGTGCGCCTGGTGCGCTCGAGCGTCGCCGCTCAGGAGTTCAGCCCGCACCTCGAAGCCGTGGTCCAGAGGCTCTTCGCCACCATCCCCACGGGCGTTGGAGCCGGCCGCCGGGACCTCCGGCTCGGCCAGAAAGAGCTCGAAAAGGTGCTCGAGAAGGGCGCCGCCTGGGCCGTCGAGGAGGGCATGGGCTGGCAGCGGGACCTCGAGCACCTCGAGGAAGGCGGCAGGCTTCCCGGGGCGGACCCCGAGCGCGTCTCGGCCAAGGCCTACGAGCGGGGCCGCGCCCAGCTCGGCACTCTCGGCTCCGGCAACCACTTCGCCGAGATCCAGTACGTCTCGGAGATCTTCGATCCGGAAGCCGCGCGGGCCTTCGGGCTGTTCGCCGGGCAAGTGGTGGTGATGGTCCACAGCGGCTCCCGGGGCCTCGGCCACCAGGTCTGCACCGACCACCTGAAGGTGATGGTGAAGGCGGCCCAGCGCTATGGCATCCAGCTGCCGGACCGCCAGCTCTGCTGCGCCCCGATCTCCTCGGCCGAGGGCCGGAGCTACCTCGCCGCCATGGCCGCTGCCGCCAACTACGCCTTCGCCAACCGTCAGGTGATGACCCATTGGGTGCGCGAGAGCTTCTCCCGGGTGCTCGGCCGCCCGGCCGAAGAGCTCGGGCTCGACGTGGTCTACGACGTCTGCCACAACATCGCCAAATTCGAGACCTTCGAGCTCGAGGGCAAGAAGGTCCGGGCCTGCGTGCACCGCAAGGGCGCCACCCGGGCCTATCCGCCGGGCCACCCCGAAACGCCCGCGGCCTACCGGCAAGTGGGCCAGCCGGTGCTCATCCCCGGGGATATGGGCCGCTACTCCTACGTGCTCAAGGGCACCGAACAGGCCTATCGGGAGTCCTTCGGCTCCTGTTGCCACGGCGCCGGCCGGCGGCTCTCCCGCCACCAGGCCAAGCGCGACGCACGCGGGCGCTCCTTGCTGGCCGAGCTCAAGGCCAAAGGGGTCGTGGTGATGGCGGCCGGCATGGCCACCGTGGCCGAGGAGATGCCCGAGGCCTACAAGGACGTCGCCGAAGTAGTGGAAGTGGTGGCCCGCGCCGGCCTCGCCGGCAAGGTGGCCCAGCTGCGGCCGATCGGCGTGGTCAAGGGATAATGACCACTCGGACGAGCCCCGCGGCGGGCCGGCCGGAGAAGGGGAGGCCCGTGGCCGAAGCACCGATCATCATCGGCCTCAACGCGGTGATCGTCGCCGTCACCGAAGAAGAGCCCCGAGTGCTGACGGTGGTGCCCACCCAAGAGGCTCCCGGGGTGTGGACCGAGGCCGCGGGCGCCCCTCCCGCGCTGCCCTTCGGCCCTCTCGACCCTGCGGGCGACGATACCCTCCAGCTCGGCCTGCGGCGCTGGGTGAAAGAGCAGACCGGTCTCGAGCTCGGCTACGTGGAGCAGCTCTACACCTTCGGCAATCGGGACCGCGAGCCGGCCGAGCGGCTGGGGGAGGCGAGGGTAGTCTCCGTAGCCTATCTCGCCCTGGTGCGCGAGGAGCAGCCGTCGGCCGCGAGCGGCGCCCGCTGGCTGCCCTGGTACCGCTTCCTGCCCTGGGAGGACTGGCGCGACGGCCGGCCGGCTCTGCTCGAGACGGTGATCGCCCCGGCCCTCGAGCGCTGGGTGGAGGCCGCCCCCACCGCC
>CALMKX010000195.1 GCA_937867335.1 uncultured Acidobacteriota bacterium | reverse complement strand
GGCGGGCCCGGGCCCTCGCCCTGGGAGGCAAGCTGACGCCCGGCCCCCTCCAGGCCGCGGAGGCCGCAGCGGTGCTGCTCTCGCTGCCCCCGGGCTTCGCCTTCGAGGCCCGCTTCGAGCCCGGCCGGTTCGAGCTCGCCATCTGGGATGCCGTGGCCGGCGGCGTGAGCCCGGCGGCCCTGCACATCGCCCGGCGGCTCGCTCGCCTGCCCACTCACCGCATGGGGCTCGCCTCCCCTCCACGACTTTCGGAAAGGACCCTTCGCATGATCGACAGCGTTCTTGCCTACCAGCAACAGCTCCAGGCTCTCGCCCGCCAGCTCCGCGCCGAGATTCCCCGCCTGCGCGACGCCCAGCAGGGCATCCTCGCGCTGCTGCCGTCGGCGGAGGAGCAAGAGGCCCTGCTCGAAACCGGCCAGCTGCCGTTCCCCTTCAGCCTGTGGGTGGATACCGACTTGATCGTGCACCAGCTCTGTGGCTCGATCGCCCAGCTCGAAGCCGCCTCCGAAGCCAGCCAGGAGTGCCCCTCGGTGCCCTGCCGGGACAGCTCCGAACTCCAAAGCGAGATCGACCCCGGCTTCCGGGCCGGCCCCAAGGCCTAGAAGCCCGCCCCCCTCGGCGGCTCCTCGAGGCAGGAGCCGCCGCCTCCCCTCTCCCCCACCCGTCACTCCCGGAGACGAGTTCTTTCGGCCTTCGGTTCCGGGGCCGTACTTGCGCCTCGGCATTTATACCGTCATCGCAGAAGTGCTTGACAATGGCCGCGAGACCAAGACAGCATTCCAGGAGAACTTGAAGCACGCCGAGAAGGCCTCCGCGTGCTCGCTGCCTTCGGAGAGGACGCCCCCCATGCCTCGCTTGCGCCTGCTCTTGCCCCTGATGCTGCTCGCGGCCTCCGGCCCACCGGCCCGGGCCCAGCTCTCGCTCACTCTGGGTGCCACGGGAGCCACGGTCTCCGGCCTCGCTCCTGGAGCCCGGGTGGCCCTGCTCGCGGCGATGCGCCACGAGCAGGACTACTCGGGCATCACCTACGCCTTCGACTCCGAGCAGATCGACACCGACAACGACGGCGCCCTCAGTTGGGACCTCGGCCAGCCCCTCGAGCCGAAGACCGTGGTGGTGGCCGTGGAGCTTGCCACCGGTGCCTACACCTGGGCCACCCCGGCCGAGTTTCCCCTCGCCGTGGAGCCCTTGCCCAACGCCCCGTGGCTCCTGAGCCCGGACGCCAGCCTCGCTGGCTGGAGGCTCCCGGCCAACCGGGTGAAGACCGTGCTGGTGCGCCCCGGCGTGGGCGCCTGGCTCGCCGAAGTGTGGGAAGGAAGGCCCGGCCTCTCCGACACCGAGCTCGACGGCGAAGCCGTGCTCGACTTCAGCAGCCTCCATCCTCTGGCCGCCGAAAGCCCCTGGAGCGGCCCACCCCAGGCCGGAGACCGCCTGGTAGGCCTGGCCCCGAATTCCTTCGAAATCTGGGCCTGGCAAGTCACCGGAACCGAGGCCAATGGAGGTGGAGAATGAAACTCGACTTCTCAGCTCGCAGGCCCTCCCCGAAGGAGGCAAGCCGAGCTCGACTCGGCCAGGCGGCCGAACTCAACTCCACCCCGAAGCCCGGTCGAGGCGAGCGCGGCGCCGCCGACTGGCTGGGCCGCAGGCCCTCCCCGAAGGAGGCAAGCCGAGCTCGACTCGGCCGGGCGGCCGCAGTCCTCTGCGCCCTCTTCGCCCTGCTCCTCACCGCCACCGCAGGAGCCCAGCAGAGCCCCAACAAGGACAACGGCTTCCAGGTGGAGAAGGCCTACCACATCGGCGATATCGACTCGGTCAACGCCTTCAACGGCAACCTGGTGCTCACGATCCCCATCGGCCCCCGCTACCCCGTGGCCGGCAGCTTCTCCTACGGCCTCACCCTGGTCTACAACTCCAACCTCTGGTACCTCTCCCAAGACGGCAGCGGCCCCAGCTGGAGCGAGCTCAATTCGCGGTTCAACGCCGGCGTGGGCTGGCGCCTGTCCCTGGGCGAGCTGCTGACTTCCGGCCATCCCAACAACCGTACCCAGACCTTCCTCTACGTCAGTCCCGACGGCGCCCACCACGCCTTCGGCTCTTCCCAGACCACCTACCGCAGCCTCCACGTCGGCGAGGACGCCCAGGCCGAACTCGCCTTCAGCCGCGACGGCAGCTACCTGCGCCTCAACGAAAGGAACCACACCGTCGAAATGCCCGACGGCATCAAGGCCACCTTCGAGAGCGGCTGCACGGGTCAAGTCTGCCGCCTCACCCGCATGGAAGACGCCTTCGGCAACTACCTCACGGTCTCCTACGGTGCCAACTCCTGGAGCCTGGACGACTCCCTGGGCCGCCACCACACCGTCGACCTGACCAGCGTGCCGAGCCTGGGCAAAGCCGTCAGCCACGTTGCCCTCACCGGCTTCGGCAACACCACCAACGACTTCTACTTCAGCTACACCCAGCACAGCCTCAGCCGCTCCTGCCCCAACGACTTCGACCAGCCCGCCCTCACCGCCGTGCCCTTCCTGACCCAGATCACCCTCGAGGACGGCTCCACCTACTCCATGCCCGTCACCGAGGGCGCCGACTCCTCCTACCAGGTCAACCCGACGAGCGTCCCGCCCCATCTCTGCTTCGACGACAGCGGCGTGCTCGTCAAGCTGCGCCTGCCCACCCGCGGCTACCTCAAATGGACTTATGGGCCTTACCAGTTTCCCACCCTGGGCACCGAGAAGTGCCAGGACTTCTACAACCACACCGCCGGCGTCTCCACCCGCCGCATGGAGGACGCCGACCAGCTCCTCCAGGGCGAGTGGCAGTACCAGACCGGCCTCCAGCTCGACTGCCCCACCCCCCACAGCGGCAACAGCTCCCTCTGGCTCAAGAACACCGTCATCACCCCGCTCAGCCACAAGACCGAGCAGTGGTTCAGCGTCGCCCGGGACCCGACGCCGCCCCCCGGCTGGTCCAACCAGGAGTACGGCCTGCCCATCACCCACTCCGAAGCCGCCCAGGGCGACCGCTCCCTGTCCAAGCGCATCTACGATTCCGACGGCACCCTCTTGCGCGGCGAGTACCTGAAGTACACCCACGACGGCGACGGCAGCAATCCCCGCGTCGCCGGCAGCCGCACCGTCTACTTCGACGACGCGGCCGCCTCCGGGGGCTCCACCTACGCGGATTCGGCTCTTTCCGACTTCGACGGCGTGGGCCACTACCGCACCACCACGCTCTCCGGCAACTTCGCCAGCGCCAACTCGCGCACCGAGACCGTCACCTACAACTCCGGCCTCGGCACCTACCCGGGCAGCTTCGTCCCGCCCACCGGGACCTCCTCCTGGCTCTTCACGGTCTACGGCTCGCGCACCGTGAGCGAGAACGGCCTTGCCGAGAAAGCCGAGGCGAGCTTCGATAGCCAGGGCTTCCTGCTCTGCGAACGGCGGTGGAAAAGCAGCGCTGCCCGCGGCGCCAACGATGCCCTCACCGTCTACACCACCTTCGGCAGCAGCTCGCCCAACGGCAAGCCCGGCGATGTGGCCAGCGAAAGCTCCTGGGGCGGCGATGGCCAGAATCTGCCCACCGGCTCGGTGTGCGGCGGCCTCTCGGGCTCACCCGTCTACCGGCTCGACCACACCTACCAGGGCGGCGTGCGGGCCAGCTCCCAGTACACCGGCCAGAGCTGGAAGAGCCTCGACCGCACGATCGACCTGCGAAGCGGCCTGCCCTCCCAGAGCCGGGACACCTCCGGAGTCCTCACCACCTACCAGTGGGATGCCCTCGGCCGGCTCACTCGCCTGGAAACCAGCGGTGCCGCCCAGACCCTCTACGGCTACGTCGCCGCCTCGAGTCTCAACCAGCCCCGTGTGGATGTCACCGTCAAGGGAGTGGCCGGCGTGGGCACTCTGGCCGAGTCCAAGGTGATCTTCGACGACTTCGGCCGGCTGCAAGAAGAGCAGCGCAAGATGCCCGACGGTACCTGGAACCGCAAACGCACCCTCTACAACGGCGCCGGCCTGCTCACTTCCGTCTCCGAAACCCAGGCCACCGGCGAGACCCTCTACTACACGCGCTACCAGATCTACGACCCCTTCGGCCGGCCCCGCCGCATCCGCCCCTCGGACGGCTCGGCCTCCAACACCGCCCACGACGTGGACCTCGCCTACGCCGGCGTGCAGAAGGTGTTTCGCACCGTCTCGATCGGCACCACCGAGGCCAGCGGCACCATCTCCGAAAGCGACGTCACCACCACCGAGATCTACGACCTCGAGGGCCGGCTCTTCCAGGTCAAAGAGCCCGCCAACACCGACGGCACCGAGACCACCACCACCTACAGCTACGACGCCGGCCAGCGCCTGCGCCAGGTGAGCCAGGCCACCGCCGACGGCACCCAGACCCGCAGCTTCCTCTACGACGGCCGCGGCTTCCTCCAGAGCGAAAGCCATCCCGAAAACGGCACTACCAGCTACGGCGGCTACGACCCCAAGGGCCACTTCACCTCGCGAACCGAAGGCGGTCTCACCTTGGCCTACGGCTACACCTCGGCCGAGCAGCTCACCCTCATCACCGAGCCCGCAGCGGCCAACCGCCCCTGGAAGGAGCTCCACTACGCTCAGGCCAACACCGGCGCCAACAAGCTCGCCGGCAAGCTCGAGTGGGCGGACCGCTATCACTACGTGGACCTCGCCGCCCCCGGCCAGCCGGCCCTGCTCTATGGCGTCAAAGTGAGGGAGGTCTATGCTTACGGCGATGCCGCCGGGCGCACCAGCTCACGCCAGACCCAGTTCCACGTCCAGCCGGGGCAGATTGGGCCGTACCAGTTGACCGACGCCTTCGACCAGAACTTCATCTGGGACCCCCAAGGCCTGCCCGCCCAGATGTCCTACCCGCTGCGCCAGGGCGAGGCCGGCGCGCGCTCGGTCGTCTACGGCTACACCCAGGGCTGGCTCACCTCGGTGGGCAACAGCGCGAGCGCCACCGCCTACGCGAGCTCGATCGTCTACCACGCCAACGGCTTGCCGGCGCAGATCGTCCATGCCAATGGCGTGACCGACAACCTCACCAACGACCCCTACCGGGCCCGCCGACCCGCCGCCCTTTCCACCTCCGGCGGCAGCACCTCCTGGAGCTCCGGAGCCTACTCCTACGACGGCGCCGGCAACGTGATCCGCATGGGCAGCTCCTGGGTCACCTACGACAAGGTTTCCCGACTGAAGAAAGCCTTTCTCTACACCGACTCCGCCGGCACGGGCTCGCCCGTGAACCAGGCCGTCACCTTCGACGGCTTCGGCAACCTGACGAAATTCGATACCCAGGTGGGAAGCGGCGCGCACAGCATCCTCAACACCCCCACCAACGCCGCCAACAACCACCTCACCTCCGCCACCTACGACGCCCGCGGCAACGTGCTCGCCGCCACCGGCACCGTGAACCGCTTCGATGCCCTGAACCAGATCTGGCGCTCCACCAACGCCGAAGACTGGGTGTACTTCTACACCGCCGACGGCGAAAGGCTCCACGCCCTCCAGCTCGGAGGAACCACCCGCCGCTGGACCCTGCGAGACTTGAATGGCAACCTCTTGCGCAGCTACCTCCAAGTCCCCAACGGCAGCACCTTCAGCTGGGTGATCGAACAAGACAATTTCTACCGCGAAGGCCAGCTCCTCGCCGCTGAAACCCAGAGCGGAACCAAGCACTACCACCTCGACCACCTCGGAACCCCGCGCCTCCTCACCAACGCCACCGGAGCCCGCCTCGCCTTCCACACCTACTACCCCTTCGGCGAAGAAGCCACGACC